>NZ_JBWZIF010000011.1:0-402602 GCF_056735735.1 Acinetobacter sp. V116_7 | reverse complement strand
GGCGAAATTGGTAGACGCACTGGATTTAGGTTCCAGCGCCGCAAGGTGTAAGAGTTCGAGTCTCTTCGCCCCCACCATTAAAAGAAGCAAGACGATGTTCTTGCTTTTTTTATGATTAAATCATGAGTTGTTTAATCATAAATATAGAGGATTGGTGTAATGGTAGCATGACGGTCTCCAAAACCGTTCGTCAAGGTTCGAGTCCTTGATCCTCTGCCAATGATTTAAAAAATGAAGCTCCTGTTTAGGAGTTTTTTTATTGCCTGAATTTCTAAAAGCTAAATTATTTAAAGTCTATTTTCATATTTTTTATTCTGTTACTTAATACGTCATAAGTGATGATCTTTCTATTCTTCAACAACTGATCCGATCGGTTGTAAGTTGTTGGTTAAGTAGGGAATATACTAAGTTTTTAGTTGCGCTATTAAGTTATTGTTTTTTGGTTTTTTATTAGAATTTATAAAATTTTTCTCATAAAAAGCTTGAATAGAAATTTATTTCATGTATCATGCTCTTAACTAGAAAAAAGTCTTGTTAGTAAATCTTCTTTAAAGTATCGTAGTTTTAGTCATAATCCTTCGTTTTTTAAGATCTTAACTCAATTTGTTATTCTTTTTTCAAAGTTATGTTAGTGTCATTATTAAATGATACTAAAATATTAGAAATCAGTAGGATATATCATGTCTAATACAGTAAGCGGTACAGTAAAATGGTTTAACGAAACTAAAGGTTTCGGTTTCATTCAACAAGACAATGGTCCAGATGTGTTTGCACACTTCAAAGAGATCTCTGGTTCAGGTTTCAAAACGTTACACGAAGGTCAACGTGTAACGTTTACTGTTACTCAAGGTCAAAAAGGCCCAAATGCTGTAAATATTATTCCACAATAATATTTCAGTAAGAAAAAAAGCACTATTTAGTGCTTTTTTTATTTTAGTCTTTTAAAAGAAATTTCATTGTTCTTTTATAAGCTATAAAAGCCCTCTATAAGAGGGCTTTTTATTTTCTTGTTAATATAAATTATTAGTTATTAAGCTCTTATAGTTAATAATCGAACGTATTTTTTTACCTAAACTTTAGAATATGTGTGAAATATAAATTATTAGTAATAGAGATATGGTAGATTAAAAAATCTTTAAATAAAGAAATTTTATATTTCACGGAATTGCTAATGAACGTTCGCTTGTGTTATGCCAGTCAACGAAACGAAAAAAATGAAGATTTATTGCAAGATTTACGTGATATTTTGACAGAAGCACGAGATTTCAATGATTTGAATCAAATTTGTGGGGTGCTCTATTACGCAGATAATGCTTTCTTTCAATGCTTGGAAGGTGAACGGGAGGTAGTTGAACGATTATTTGAAAAAATTCAAAATGATCAAAGACACTACAATGTTAAATGGTTGTGTACATATTCCATCGAGAAGAACTCTTTTCAGCGTTGGTCAATGAAATATGTACAGCGTAATACAAATATTGAATCTTTCTTTTTAAAGATGGGAGAAACTAGTTTTAATCCCATTCGTCTTGATGAGCAAAATTTAAAAATTTTCTTAAATGAATTATTAAGTGCTGAACAAACCAAAATTAATACAGTTAAGAAAGTAGGTATGGTTAAGCGTGGGGTGAACCCTTTTTAGCTATTACACTGATATGGATGGTCTTGAATTTAGGAATCATTTTAGTCATCACTAGGTAGACAATCACTGAACTGGCGAGCATCCATATCACTTCTAAACTTTGACTAATTACAAACATTGCCCAGTAAAAAAAACTAAATAATGCGAGACATAGTCCGCTACCTTTGTAATACCAAGTAATAAATATTCCAAAAAGTGCTGAAGAGAGCAAAAGGTTAGTCGTCTCATTCATTCCAAGGTAGTTAAAGAAAATAATCAGTAAGCATAAAGCTAACATTGATAGTAAATATACAAATATATTTTTTGCAATAAACATTTTCTATACCCTATCTGATGATTAAAAAAAGATCTTTCCTCTGTTTCCAGAGGAAAGATAGTACATATTAATTTTTTGAGATTCTTTTTCTATTATTAAGAGTTTTTATATTAATAAAGATAACGTTACCGTTTCTCCAGATCTCTTCATTAATACTCAGCTTTCTATTTAATAGTAAAGAGTGCTTATATGTACTGAAATTAATTATAGGAAAAACAATTAGTTGTGTTGTAAGTTTTGACTTACATGATTGTGAGAAATTACCTACATTTGTATAAAAAATATACAAATTTTACAAAATAAAATTAAATAAAAATCATATTTAACATATAGTTATTTAATTTTATTGTTAAGGTGGGCTTTACATAAATAACAAAAAGTAACATCTACTTGATAAGGATAATTTTAAAAATAAAAATATTAATTTGATGGCAGATACTATGTTTGAATAATTTTTAACGATTGATAAAATATTTTATTCTTAAACTATATTCTTTATAAATAAAATTTATATTTTTGGATAATTTAAATACTTTTTTGTGAATTGAAATACTAATATATCTTTATAGTATCTATATATTTTAAAATAAGTTGCTTTTAAAATTTCGAAAAAAACTACGATTCAACATACATAAAGATAAACAGAATAGTTTTGCAAAGTTTGAATATTAACCAGTGTAGATATGACTACACTGGTCTGATGATGTGTGAGTGAGTTAATCTGAACGTGTAGCTAGCCAATGACTCATTTCTGGCCAAACCGCAGTAGGGGCTTGGCTTCCAGAAACGACACCCATATGACCACCAGGAACGACTTTAAAGGTTTTGTCTTGGCTGCTAATCAAAGTCATGAGTGGCTTAACAGCATCAGCAGTCACAATAATGTCTGTGCTGCCGCCGACTGCGAGTACTGAACATTTAATATCTTTTAGATAGGCTGTAAGTTCGCCGAATTTAATTACCCCATTGGATAGTTCATTATCAATCCAGAAACGGAGGATAATGTCACGCATGACACCGCCCGGATAGGCGAGCATATTATCGATGAATGAACTTGAGGTTGCATGGTCGACAATAAACTCTCGGTTATCAAGATTCTTAAAAAGTTCCCAATACGTTTTCAAATTTCCAATCGGGTCTGTTAATTTAAAACCTAGCGTGTTTTGCCAGCCATGAATATGAAATGCCTTACTTGGTACGTGGTGGCGAATACGAAATGGCGTATATTTACGAACCCATTCGGCAGGTTTAGTCAGACTGCCATAAAGTTTCCCCATATAACCCGCTTTATGGGTATCGATAGGGGAAGCGAGAATAATTAGATTCTTAATATCTTTATCTTTAAATAATGCGGTATAGCAGAGCGAAAGTGCGCCACCTAAACTCCAGCCATGTAAAGAAAGCTGTTGCTGTCCACTATGCTCGCGAACCTGCTTTAGCATTTGAGGCATAAAGACTTTAATGTAGGTGCCGAAATTGTATTTTGCTTGGTGGCGGGTTGGCACACCCCAGTCAATTAAATAGACATCAAAACCTTGTGCCAAAAAGAAACGTACAAAACTGCGAGTAGGAAACAAATCATAAATGAGCATATTCACTGCTAATGGCGGAACAATCACTAAAGGAACACGGTGTTTTGGTGTAGAGGTATCGGCTTCGTTTCTATAATGGCGTAAGCTAATAATTTCATGCTTATAGATCACGTCAAAAGGTGTTTTTCCTGACAAGGCAATTTCAGGACCTCTAAAAAATAGATCCGATGCATTGATCAACATGTGAGGTATTTTTTGACCAGCACGTGTCTGAAGAGATTTTTTAATAGACTGTAGCTGTGGAACGTTCTGACGAACTTTAAGCAATAAACTCATTGAATATAAAACCTATAAAGATGTTGCCCAGAGCAATAAGGAGCTGGTCTTTTCAGGGATATTAAAGGGAATGAGTTCTAAGTTCCGTGACCCAAAAGACAGTATTTTCTGTTTAAGGTGTCAAGGAATAATTATTTTTAATTAAAAATAATTTTAAATAAATATTTGAAATTAATAATGAAATAAATTTATTTAATATTTTTGTATGAAACCTTTAAAAATTTAAGCTTTTTTTAAGAATAGTAAAAATCTATTGGTAGGGTAGTTTTGTAAAGTTTATTTGTGTTTTTTTTACATATGAAAAAATAAAATATAATTATTTTACAATCCTTTAGGAATGTAATTAGAAAGTAGTTTATATGGAATTTGTTTTTAATGGTTTTTATACGCTAATTTCGGCGGTCATTGTTTTATTGTTAGGCCGCTTTCTTGTTAATCGAATTGATTTTTTAAAACGCTACAATATTCCCGAACCTGTAGCAGGTGGTTTGGTGGCTGCGGTCATTTCTCTACTTGTCCATACACTATGGGGATATAGCATTGTTTTTAGTAGCGAATTGCAAACCAGCTTTATGCTCGTATTCTTTGCTTCTATTGGTTTAAGTGCCAATTTCATGAAGCTTAAAGAAGGCGGTATGGCTTTGGTTATCTTCTTAGTTTGTGTAGCATCCTTCATTGTTGTGCAAAATGCGGTCGGCATGAGCCTTGCAACTTTGCTTGGCCTTGACCCATTAATTGGTTTAATTGCAGGTTCAATTACCTTAACAGGTGGTCATGGTACAGCCGGAGCTTGGGGTGAAATTTTAGAAACTCAGCATGGCATTCAAGGTGCTTTAGCACTGGGTATGGCAAGTGCGACTTTTGGCTTGATTATTGGTGGTGTGATTGGTGGGCCGTTAGCTAAATTGCTCATCAATCGTTATAGCCTTGCACAACCGAAAACCAATGCTGAAATCCAACATCGTGATGGTCATGTTGAGCAAAATTCGGATGACCTTGCGCCGTTTGAAAACCCGCATCAAGTTCGTTTAATTACTGCTGATAATGCAATTACTACACTAGGTATGTTTGCAGCATGTTTGGCGTTTGCAGAGTTTATGACTGGCTTTAGTAAGGGAACTTGGTTTGAGTTACCAACCTTCGTTTGGGCGCTCGGTGGTGGTGTAATCTTAAGAAATATTTTAGAAAGCGTGTTGAAAATTGATATTTTTGACCGTGCGATTGATGTTTTTGGTAATGCGTCTTTGTCGCTTTATTTAGCAATGGCACTGCTTTCATTAAAGCTTTGGCAACTTGCAGATTTGGCTGGGCCTCTTGTGGTTATTTTAGGCGCTCAAACGATTACGATGGCGTTATATGCAGCATTTGTGACGTTCCGTGTAATGGGCAAAAACTATGATGCAGCGGTGTTGTCAGCAGGGCATTGTGGTTTTGGTATGGGCGCAACGCCAACAGCAGTAGCAAATATGCAAGCGATTACCAACATGTATGGTCCATCGCATAAGGCATTTTTAATTGTTCCGCTTTGTGGTGCGTTCTTTGTCGATTTAATTAATGCCACGGTTATTCAGCTCATGTTGAAATTCGTTGTTTAATCAAAAAAAGCCCGTAAGGGCTTTTTTTACGAGTGCTTAATTATGAACCTTAAAATAGAGATATATTTCGTTTATACAGATGCTCTAAATTTTCATTTTCGGACGATTTAAGTCATTTTATTTTTAGGATGCTTTTTCTCAAAACTAATAATCGCCCTTAAACCTAGTTTCACATAGAATAAATTGCAGATAAATAAAATGAGAAATGTATGAGCTCAGAAGCACATTCAATTAGCTTGGTTGCCCCCGTAGTTTTATTGGCAGCGGCCGTCATTGCAGTCCCTATTTTTAAACGTATTGGTTTAGGTTCAGTATTAGGTTATTTAATTGCGGGTCTGATTATTGGCCCATTCGGTTTTGCTTTTTTTCAAGATTCCACCGCAATTTTGCATATTGCCGAGTTAGGAATTGTGATGTACCTATTTGTGATTGGTTTGGAAATGCAACCATCGCATTTATGGAGTCTTAGACGCGAAATTTTTGGCCTTGGTACGCTACAAATTATCATTTGTGCGTTGGCTTTGACTGGCGTCGGATTATTATTTGGTTTTACGTGGCAAGTCGCTTTTATTGGTGCGGCAGGTTTCGTACTGACCTCGACTGCTATTGTGATGCAGTTGTTGGGTGATCGGGGTGACTTGACTCAGCCTCGTGGGCAAAAAATTGTAGCCATCTTACTTTTTGAAGATTTACTAATTGTACCTTTGCTGGCTATTGTTGCTTTTATGGCACCGAATCATGTGGTCGAAAGCACATCTGTACGTCTAGAAAATATAGGAATTGGCTTGGTCGCAATTGCAGGTCTGATTGCGGCAGGGTATTGGCTACTGAACCCATTATTTAGGCTTTTGGCTGCCGCTAAAGCCCGAGAAGTCATGACTGCCGCAGCATTATTAGTGGTGTTAGGGGCAGCGTTACTCATGCAAGTCAGCGGTTTGACCATGGCAATGGGTGCTTTCTTAGCAGGTGTGCTTTTATCTGAATCGACCTTTAGACATCAAATTGAAGCTGATATTGAACCATTTCGAGGAATCTTGTTAGGTCTGTTTTTCCTTGGCGTGGGCATGTCACTGGATTTATCAGTTGTCGCTCAGAATTGGCAACTGATTGTGAGTGGGGTAATTGCCCTGATGCTTGCCAAAGCGCTCATGATTTATATAGTCGCCCGAGTAACGAAAAGCTCTCATACTGAAGCGTTGGATCGCGCTTTACTTATGGCTCAGGGTGGAGAATTTGCTTTTGTGCTTTTCTCTGCCGCGCTAAGTGCACAAGTTATTGATAGTACGGTTAAATCTAATCTTACTGCTATTGTGGTACTTTCAATGGTGTTGACCCCAATTGTCGGTATTATTTTCAAACGTTTTACTCAAACTAAAGCGGATGTTTCATTAGAAAACGTCAATATTGCCGAGGGTTTAAGCGGTAGTGTTTTAATGATCGGTTTTGGACGTTTTGGACAGGTCACCAGTCAATTATTGTTGGCAAGAGGTGTCGATGTCACCATTATTGATAATAATACGGACATGATTCAAAACGCCGAAAAATTTGGTTTTAAAATTTATTATGGCGATGGCTGCCGTCTAGATATTCTACATGCTTCTGGTGCTGCAACAGCACAAGCGATTGTGGTGTGTGTGGACAGTAAAGAAACCACAAATAGAATTGTGGAACTCGTCACCCATGAATTTCCTTTAGCGAAACTATTAGTCCGTTCATATGATCGTGAGCACTCACTGCATTTAGTTAAACAAAAAGTGGACTTCATGATCCGTGAAACGTTTGAATCTGCAATTAAGTTTGGTGGCGTGATTTTGCAAGAACTGGGTGTAGATGAAGACGAAGTAGAACGAATTACCGAGGAAATTCGAGATCTCGATAACGAGCGTTTTGAAACTGAAATCGCAGCAGATGACGTCAATGCGGGAGTAGGAATGCAATATACACATACGCATCCACGACCAACTGCACCATTGATTCGACCAAAACGGGAAGGGCGGATTTTAAATAAAGAAGATAGCTCAGATAACGATTCTTGATGAATATAAAGTTCAGTAAAAGCTCTCTTTAGAAGAACTTTTACTGAACAATAAAACCCGATGCGCCTATCAACCAAACCATCTTAACTGAGTGAGATTAGATTTTTAGTCACATTATAAGCCCGACTACAAATGCTCTAAAGCTGTGCCTTTAACGGGGTTTCTACGCCAGTAATAAGGTTGCAAAAATCTAAGAAAAAGCTTCCATGGCGTGATCCAAGCAATGCGTCGGTTGGCTTTTTTATTTTGAATAATTTGTTTTGCTAAATACGCACAAACAATTTCTGGTGGATCAATCACAAAGAAAAATAAGCGCTTCATTTTTTTCCAGTTTTGGATGTTGCCATTGGTCCAAGAAGAAACTAACAGGTCGGTTGCAACCATGCCTGGGCTGAGTGTGCCAGTTAAAATTGGAGTCGATTTTGTTTCTTTAGAAAGTGCTTTACTGAAATAACTTACGGCTCGTTTTGTGGTTGCATAAGGCGTCATGCCTGCACTCCATTCGCCGTTGCTTCCCCAACCTTCCATATTAAAGATTTGACCATAACCTTGTTTGAGCATGCCTTTTAAAGCGACTTGCGAACCCAACATCGTGCCTAGAATATTGGTTGAAACAGCCGCGTTTAACTCTTCTGGCTGAAGGTCGATAAAGTCTTTAGTGGGGTGGCAGCTTCCTGCGTTATTAATCCACACATCGACTTGCCCAAAGCGCTCAATTGCACCATCCCATAGGGTTTGCACATCTGACACTTGAGTCACATCGCAACACAGACCAATGAATTTTTCTTTATTGAAATGAGTTTCTAAATGAGAAAGAGCCTGCTTAAGATGTTCTGGGTTTCGTCCAGCAATGACAACAGAACATCCAAGATCTAAAAAAGCATGGGCAAGGGCTAAACCAATACCTTTTGTACTGCCTGTAATGACCACACTGCAAACTTCAGTTTTGGGTAAACTCATTGCACTCTCTATATAAAATCTTTAAAAATAGTTACATGAATGGCTGTAAGTTAATTTAGCTCATTTAATAAGATGAGATAGACAATAGATAAACTTATCATCGAAAGATTCATTACGATAGGGTTGTAGGGCAAGATCAGGGTAGAGGGTATTAAAAAACCAATTAAAAGAAGTAAGCCAAGCAAACCCCAAATGCTTAAATAATGAATATATTTATGTGCAGTAAAGAGAAAACATAAACCAAAAATTATTTCAGCAATACCACTCGCATGGCCTGCAAGTTTTGCATGTTCAAGTGATAGTCCTACCCATTGCCATACAAAAATTTCATCAGAATTAAGAAATAGGAATTTGGGAACAAGTCCTTGATAGATCCATAAAAAGGCCAGCACAAGGTTTATAAATTTGAAGATATTAATATTTTTCATGCAAATTACTTTAAGAGTTTAAAATTTTCTTTAGATCAAGCTTATTATATTAACTCATCAGATATAGTATTGAAGTAATTCACTATAGAACAATTTAGAATATTTAGAAAAATAGTAGGGCTGAAGTATTTATAATGTCTTATTCCAATTCTTATTCGAGTAGGGCGGGCAATTGGTTCTTTTGGAGTAGTATTCAATAGGTGAGTTCAGATGTTTTTTAATTGAAATGTCATAAAGAAAGGTTAATTTAAACCCATAAGAAAAATTGATGAAAATTGTTGCGAACAATAAAATTAAAAACAATTTTTAAAGACGTGGTCATGAGGTAATTAGAGCTAATTCGAAAGAGTTGGCTTTTTTGTTTTAGTGCATTTGCTTAGATCAAGATGTCCTTTATTAACATTCAATTGCAAATTATCAAGTTCTAATATGGAACTTCATTTTTTAAGTAGATAAAAATAAAGGATCTTAAAAATGCTAATCTCAAGCCATAGATTACCGAAGAGTCTTAAAGACAAAGCCAATCAAAAAGTTGCTAAACTTTCAGGGTCATTGTTAGGAGCTGTTACACCAGAGCGGCAATCGGTATTGCCAAAAGAGTTTGAACTTACTCCTCATACTCTTTATAAACGCTTTGGGAGTACACATTACGGGATCATGGTACCTGACTTACCTGAACCATTTCGATATTTATCTTGGGCTTCAGTTTTAGGTTATGTAGGATTTACGATTACAGATACCAACTATCAAATGTCTAAGGATGGAAAAGGGGATACAGCTTCGTTAGTGCATGGAACAGCCTTATCGACAACTTCTGAAGCTTACAGAACATATTCAATTAAAAATGATATTAAATTTAGCCAAAATCCTTTTGCGATTAATTTTGACAATCAAACTATCATGCATGAGCAAGGCGATGGATTCTTACTCATTACTAAAAGAGAAGATTTAGAGCTAGAACTTTATTTAAAGCCCACAAAAGCTATTTCATGGTTTGCCTATAGTGGCCTGTATAAGCACTTTAGTGTGCTCATGCAATATGAAGGTCATATCAAACAAAAGGGAAATAGTGAAACCGTTCAAGGACTTTGCACGTTGGAGTCTTGGAAAGCTGTAGCTACCTCAATGCTCAAAAACAAATGGTTAGTTGAGAATATTCAACTTCCTGTAAAAGTCTTTAGCTATCAAGTTATTAATATTGACCACGAACAGCAGTTATTGCTGGCTTTTATTTGCTATGAAGACCAACCCATTTTGACTTCTGTTTACTATCGTCATATTGATGGAACGTCAATTCAATATAATGGAGATATACTTTTTGAAGTAACGAGTCTTCAAGAAGAACCGCAGATTACTCCCGATAATTTTTCAATGAATGTACCAAATACTTTTCGCTGGGTTGCTTATCACAACAATCAAAAGGTTTTAGATATTTCAGCACATGTAGATACCCCGTATTGTTTCGGATTGGCAGCTGGTTTTGTTTCTTCATATGCATGGCAAGGTGAATTCTATGATCAGCCATTAGTGGGAAGGGGTTACTTAGAATATATCGACCGAAGGTAGAAACTTATTGCTTTTAACTTGCCAAATAAGCAAGGTAAGTTGATCAGGTTTATCAGTGGATGGGATTTATTGTCCAGAAACTCTAGACGAAGCTAATTTTGCTGTGCATTCTGTTTTCTGAATGTACAGCCTATTCAGACTTTAATTTTTTTCTATATTGATGAGGAGTTATACCTGAATATTTTTTAAAAGCCCTAACAAAGTTAGTAGACTCTTCATATCCAATCAAGTTTGCAATATCTTGAATATTATATTGTTCTTTTGCTAAAAGTTTTTTTGCTTCCTTGAAACGAATCTCATTAAGAAGTTGAAGAAAGCTAGTTCCTTGTGTCTGTAAATGGCGTTTAATCGTTCTTTCAGACATATTTAAACGTTTAGCAATCTCGGGAAGAGAAGGATAGTTTTTATTAAAATTATGTAAAAGTTCCATCTTTATCGAGTTTTGCAAATGATGTGTGGCATCTTTTACTATTAAACCTTTATCTTTTTCACAGTATTGAATAGCTTGTTGGAAGGCAACTAAATCACCTTGTGGATTGGACTGTTTTAAATATTTTAAAGGAAAAGCTATAGCATTCCGCTTACTATTAAAATGATATTTTATATTTTTATTTAAAATCTCTTCATAATCTGAAGATTCACACCAATCTAGAAAAATTTCACATTCCTCTAAATTTTCTTGAATAAGTAGTTCTAATAAATGAATTCCACCAAATAAAAGACTTTCAATTAAAAATGCTCTTAGTTGTTGAGACTGCTGTTCATCACCTAATTTTACTGGATGAACATCGTCTAGATAAATGTATACAAGTTTTTCGTCGAAAGTCCAATTAGGTATGAAACTTTGAATACGTGTACAGAAAAAATGTTGGCAAAGATTTAGAGCTGTTTCTACATCTACGCAACTCAAAAAAGCAAAACCTAATGAGCCATGGGCCGTTGGTCGTAAAGCTGATCCGTATTCTATTCCTAGACGGTTGTTACCAGTCAGCCGAAGTGCATTGGCTACTAATTTAGACCATTGATGTGCACTCATCTTTGCATCATATTGCTTGATGTCTAATAAGGATAGCCCTGTATTTTCTAGAAGAATCGCAGCACTAATATCATATTTTTCGCAAATCTCTAATAAAAGACGGGCATAAGAAATGGATATGGTCTCATGAAATAATCCAAAAGGATCTTGCATATATTTAGTCTTGGCCTAAATTGATCATTAATATGGCATATCTACACCTATTGTGTGAAGAGTTTTTTTAATAACTTATAAAAATAATATTTGATCATTTTGAGTTCCCAGATGCTGGATAAATATTCTTATGCAATTGTTGAAAATCCAAGTGCAATGAAACAGTTTCCTTTCAATGTAGCCTCTAGATTTTTTAATAAAGATGCACCGAACGCTACAGAAGCACAGATAGCATCCTTTAATTGCTTTAGACAAATTGGTGATCCTATAGCAGATAATTTAGTTGAATGTATGCATAGAGTTGGATCTTCATCTAGGCATATGTTTAATCAAGCTCTTGAATATGGAATTGAGACTGTCGATAACCCACCTCAAGAACTCATAGATTTTTTTGCTGTAGTGGATGACTTCCCATATTGGGTAGATCATAAAAGGCTGGAGCGTGCTACTCGTTTTTATCAATTAATAGGTAAAGAAGCTTTTGCCATTTTTATTCCTGGTTTGGCTGTGAGTTATGTCGCTCCAGTTGCCAATCACGTTTTATTAAGATCGGGAGATCTTTATAAAAAAGCAGGAAAGCGTGCTGTAGAAACATTAAATTGGTTTAATGATGTCACTGCTCCGAATGGTATGTCTAGTCGTTTTAGTCCGGGATATAAGGCATGTATACGAATAAGAATGATCCATGCACATATGCGCAAAGCTATGAAATCCAAAAATGACTGGGATTTTGATCAGTGGGATGAACCTATTCATCAAGTTATTTACACTGCAACAATTTTACCATTCGCCTTACTTGCAACTTTGGGTGCAAATATTTTAGGAGTACTTTATGCGAAACAGGAGCGTGAAGATATTTTTCACCTGTGGCGTTTAATAGCACATGTTGTTGGGGTGCATCCTTCACTTGTTCCAACGAATGAACGAGATATTTGGCGTTTAACTTGGATCGAATTACATCAAGTTTTTATCCCTGATGAGACATCTGCCATGTTAGGAGGTGCTCTGTGGCAATCCTTAGATGAAATAATATGCATTGATCAAAATAAACTTATAGACCGTATTCAAAGAAAAATGACCCAAGATTATATTAGTACTCTTGCTCATTTAATGCTTGGTAAAGAGATCGCAAGCTCATTAACTTTCCCAAAAAAATCAATGACAGGCATCGCACTAGTCGGTGGTTCATTTGCTAAGAATTTTGTTGTCACTTCAGTTGCACGTGTTCTACCTAATGGTATTGATCGTTTAGGTAAATATAAAGCTAAACAACGCAATGAGTTCATGCAACAAATCATTAAAAATACTCAGGCTGATCTTAGTTATGAGAGGGGATAATGATAAAATAGTTGTATAAACCAAATTTAATAATAAATTTTAATTATTTATCCTTACTTTTTTAATGATCTAATTTAAAACAGATGTCATTTTGTGTGCTTGACTGTAATAGTGTTGAGCACTATCCTTTGCCTGCTGGTCACATTGCCAGTGGGTTTTAGCAGACCCTTTATACACAAGAGTACTGAAGAGCTTGCTTTTTAGTACTGGATCCTCACGTCCCCCTTTTTCGCTATGGTAGGACGGAGGGGGACGCGCTTGCGCGTGCTGGGTCCTTGTGTACCAGTCTGCTAACCCCTTTCGTTCTGCCACCATTATTTAGCAGTAATCGTGGTAGTTCTTCTTTAATACACAAGGAGTCCGCCATGCGTACTATTTCTTCTTATTCTTTGGCCTTTGCCAAGCTTTCTTTACCCATATCCCTTATTTGGTCTTTAAAACGGTTTAAATATTTGTAGATTAAACTGTACTTCGTTACGACTAAAAACTCATAGCAACAATAAAGTCTGAGATACGCTAGGGCACGGTTTTATGCTGCCTTGGCATGCCTGTTTTCTCGCCTAATATTTTGGTGAAGGTATTTCTATCTCATTTACTTACAACAAAAAAATATTTTAAGCGGTACATATGAAAAATTTAGAAGCTTCATCTAGAGCGACGCGAGCGCTTCACATAGCAGCAGATTTATTTAAACAATATGGCTTCAACAAGGTCGGGGTGGACCGAATCATGATTGAGACCAAAATTCCCAAAGCCACTTTTTATAACTACTTTCATTCAAAAGAAAGACTGATTGAAATGTGTCTGGTTCTTCAAAAAGACCAGTTAAAAGAAAAAGTGAGAGCAGTGTGTGAATCTTGCCAATATCCAGATTTGTCTCTTAAGCTTAGACAAATCTATCTTTTACATGCTGACTTAAAAAGTGCTTATTATTTGTTGTTTAAAGCGATTTTTGAAATTGAAAAGCTTTATCCCAATGCTTATCAAAGTGCGGTGAGATATAGACAATGGCTTAAAAATGAAATTTTCAGCCTGCTTATGGAAAATAAGAAAACAGCTTCGTATGAGGAGTCTGATATTTTTGTATTTATGATTGATGGCGCAATTCTTGGGCGTTTAAGTTCAAGTAAAAATGAAGAGCCTGAGAGGTTACTGGATTACTTTTTAAATATGGTTTATTAAGTTGAACTTATTAAATTGAAATAGAAAATTAAAGAACAGAAAGGAAAAAGTGAGGCTGTTAGAGCCTCACTTTATATAGGTACTTATTTTCCTTTTTTAGTTTTTAAATATTCTGCATAAGCTTCATCCGCAAAGCGTCTTAAAGAATCACCAATTGCAGCATATTGGTATTCATTCAGGTTAGCTAAAGATGCACGAGCAGAAGGATGCTGCACACCGAAGCCAGAACCCGGTAATAAAACCACACCTGTTTCATCAGCTACTCTAAATAAAAGTTCTGTCGGATTTTTATTTTTCATGACCCAGTCGGCAAACTCATCTCCATAGAGAGTCCGTGAGGTGTTTTCAAGGTTGACTAGGGTGTAGTAGTCAACAGCATTTGGATCTGTTGGTACTTCAACACCAAGTTGTCGGTAAAGTGCCGCATCGCGTTCACGCACAACAGACTTAACCGCTTTTTTGTAGCTTTGGCGTGAGTCCATTAAATTAAACAAGGCAAATAAAACCATTTGAACTTGTTGTGGTGTAGATAGACCCGCAGTGTGGTTTAAAGCAACATTACGGCTGTCTGCAACTAAACGATCAATAAATTTAATGCTTGCAGGGTCAGTGGTTAAAGATGAGTAGCGCTCTTCAAGCTCTTTCTTTTCTTTTTTTGATAAGTTCGCAATTTGTTTATCAAGCACATTGTCATTTGAAAGTGCAATGACACCAAGTCGCCAACCAGTTGCACCGAAGTATTTAGAGAATGAGTAAACCAGAATTGTATTGTCAGGACAAATTGCAAATAGCGATTTGAAGTTATCTGCAAAAGTACCGTATACATCATCTGTCAAAATAATCAGATCAGGGCGTTTTTTGACAATATCGGCCAAAATCGCAAGTCCTTCATCACTCATTTTTACAGATGGGGGGTTACTTGGGTTGACTAAAAAGAACGCTTTAATAGATGGATCTTCTAACTTTCTAAGCTCCGATTCTGGATATTGCCAACCGAGATTAGGGTCTGCCTCAATGAGTACCTCTTCAAGCTGATAGTCGTTGAGTTTTGGAATTTCCAGATATGGCGTGAAAATTGGGCTACCAATAGCAATACGGTCGCCGTTTTTAATAATTTTATTTTCTTTTAATGAGTTAAAAATATAGGCCATTGCTGCTGTTCCGCCTTCAACCGCAAACAAGTCTAAATCTTTTTTCTGCATGCCTTGTACGCCCATTTCTCGTAAGACGTACTCTTTAATAATCGTTTCACTCACTCTGAGCATACGGTCTGGTACTGGATAGTTACACCCTAAAATGCCTTCAACCATTTCCAGCAGAAAAAGATCTGGGTCTAAGCCTAACTGATCTCGCACATAAGACACAGCTTTGCCTAAAAAGACGACGCCGGGTTTGTCACGGTTTTCCAAAATAAAATTATCAAATCGTGACTGGAGTCCAACGGGGCGAGGGAAGCCACCTAGGCCTTCTGGCATGTAAGAAAATGAAAACTCAGATTCAGTCGCCGAAAACAAACCCAATTGAAAGAATGCTCTACGAGGAACGGTTGCGAGAAAGTTTGGATTACCTCGCCCAGCATTTAACATCATTCTGTCAGTTCTGCTTTGAGCTAATTCTATTAAATTATCTTTTAGTTCAAATGGGCTGAGTTTTGCATATTTAGAATAATCGACTTTCCCCATGGGACGTCTCCTTAATTATAGTGAGATGAATAAAATTTCTAATTCAATGTATAAACTTAGGCCAAGCCTACGATCAGTGGTCCGAGTAGGGTCAAGAACACATTTGCCAAGGCATAGGTGATTGCAAAAGGAACAGTCGGAATTGAGTTTCCTGCTTTGTCTAAGATTGCCCCAAATGCAGGGTTTGCACTGCGTGAACCAGATAGCGCACCTGCCATCACTGCAACGTTGTTATAACGCAGAACATAACGTGCAAAGAGCATAGAAAGTAGGAGAGGAACCAGTGTTACGACAACTCCAATCATAAAGAGTGAAAGGCCACTTTCTTTAATGGTTTGAATGGCTTGTAAACCTGATTGTAAGCCGACGGCAGCAACGAATCCTGCCAGACCTAAATCTTTAAGAAGCTGTGAAGCCGCTAGAGGCATATTACCATGCACCTGATTTCTGCTTCGAATCCAACCAAAAAGCAGTCCTGATAGTAAAGCTCCGCCACCCGCACCAAGCGTTAAGGGCACATCACCTAAACGAATAACAAACAGACCAATAACTAAACCGACTACAAGGCCTGCACCATGGAAAATCCAGTCTGTTTTTAAGCTTTCAGGTAAGGCTTTACCAGCTTCTTTCACTAAACGATCGAGGTCGCTTTTTGTACCGTAGACGGTGACTACATCACCTTGGCGTAAAACAGTGTCGTCACTTAAAGGTTGTGGCTCATCGTTATGCTTAATCGCAAGTACATAAATACCGTGCTTTAAATACGCAGGCGTATTGGCCTTAATATCTCCTAAAGTACGGTTAATGTATTTAGAATTTCTTAGGATGACATCGCTGGTATCCATAATCATTTCCATACCTTGCGATGACTGTAATTCGCTACCGATTTGCTCGGCAACTGAAACCACATTGGCACGACGACCAACCAGCAAGACGACATCATCAGTTTGTAAGGTCAGTTCGGGAGCAACATCAATAAATTGATCTTTACGTTTTAACCGTTCAATCGTAATACTCGGTTCTTTTGCTTCAATCTCCGCAATAGTGTGTCCATTGGCTTGTTTAACTTTATAAATACGGCCAACAATTTCCGGCATTGCCAGTTCTTGACCTGGGGCTAATTCAAAAGCACCTTTGAGTCGTTCACTTTGAGCTTTTAATGCATCGTCGTGAATTTCTTTACCCATAAATTTAGGCAAGATATTCACACAGACAATAATCGCTCCCAATGATCCAAAAATGTAAGTCACGGCGTATCCAATCGCGACATTGGCTTGAAGCCTTTGAATTTCTGCGAGTGGAAGATCGAGTCTAGAAATTGCATCTCCCGCAGTCCCAATAATGGCTGATTGAGTCATGCCACCCGCAGCAAGACCCGCGGCCAAGCCTTTATCGAGGTGAAAAATTTTAGCCATCACTAAGACGGTGACTAAACCACAAACCGCCATGAATACTGCTAAAAGAATTTCTTTTATGGACTGTGGTCCTAGTGATTTAAAAAACTGAGGGCCACTTTCAAAGCCTACCGCGTAAATGAAAAGGGCAAATAAAATTGCTTTAACGCCATTATCGACAGGTACGCCAATAAGACTTAAAACAACTGCGACAAGTAAGGAGCCTGCGACTCCGCCAAACTGAAATTTTCCAAACTGGAACTGTCCAATCCAGAAGCCGATTGCGAGTGATAAGAACAATAATATTTCGGGGCTGTGCTTTAAGACACTTTGTAACCATTCAATCATTTTGATCTCACTTTTATTATTAGATCTATCTTTAATATATGAAATTATTTATTTTTCCTTTTTTAAAATACAGTATGAAAATTGTTTAAGCAAACCTTCAAATCTGGTGAATTTCTTAAGTTTAATTGTAGAAATAATATATTTAAAATGCTTGTGATCCAGATATATCGGTAATTCTGAGTGATTAAATCAACTTTTGTTTTTAACTTGGAGTAAAATTTAATTACAATAATATAAAGAATGTTTCATAATGTAAAAGAGCATATATACTAATTTTTGATTTAATATTTTTATTAAATTATTGATATTTATTAGTAATTATTTTTTTATTGTTATTGGGGATGTTAATTTGTAAAAAATTAAAAAATAATCTACTTAAAATTAAATTTTTGTTAATTGTGTCGCATAATTTATATTTAAATTAATCTTCATAATAATATTTAAGTTTTTAAATCTGCTTATATTTAAGTGAGGTTTTGTTGGTATTTAATTTTATATTTAAATATAAATTTATCATATTAAAAAGAGAGCTTTATTGTGGTTTTGAATTTGAGAGCTAGTTTATCGATACTAACTTTTTTAATAAAACATTTACTCGTTTGCATGACCAAAGTACCAATCTTCTGCTCTATTTTGCCCAATCACAAACATGACATCCTGCTTAGGAATGCTAAATTTTTTGCAGGAACTGTTCTGTCACATGCTGCATTAAATCTGATTCTTGTTGCGGCGTTCACGGGATAAAAGTGATCTAGAGCATCATGAACTTTTCAATAGGGAAAGATGTTAAGCAATAGTTAGGGTTTACTTATTTGACGCTCAGCTACTTGGGGCAAAAAGTGTGTTATCTGAGCTTAAGCTGATGACTTTATATAACTATTTTTATTTGATCACCGAATGTGTACAGATTATTTAGCAGTTTCAACAATATATTGAACAGTACTTATGGTAATTTCCATTATCTGATATAGCTTTTAGATTGATTTATATTTTAATTTATCTTAGTAATAAAAAGAGCTTTGTGTGACACAGTAAAACGATAAACCTTAGAGTATAACTATGAAGCTTAAAGAATTAGCAGGTTGTGAGGAGTGCGATACTGTCTATCGTAGAACCCCGCTTGCTTATGGAAAAAGAGCTTATTGCGTATGCTGCGGTGCTGAACTCTATCGGCACACCAAACCTTTTTCGACATTATTGGCTTTGATCTTAACGGCATTAATCGTATTTGTTATTGCCAATAGCTTTCCGATTGTAAAAATTGAATTACAGGGAAACATATCTGAAACCACCTTACTTGGAGCAGTTTGGGTGATGTTTCATTATGATCGAGCTTTCGTTGGGGTACTCATCTTAATCACTACCTTTGTTGTGCCGCTTTCCTATCTTCTCTTACTTTCTTATGTATTGGGTACAGTAAGCGTATTGAAGAAAAGACCAACGTTTTTGGTGATGGCCTTACGCACACTTTTTTTTATGAGAGTGTGGGGAATGGTTGAGGTGTTTTTAATCGGAATTTTGGTCACGCTTGTAAAGTTAATGGGAATGGTCTTGGTGATTCCTGAGATTGCGTTATGGGCGTTTGCGATCTTAAGTGTATTGTTGGTCTATATTACTTCCATAAAGGTGAGTGATATATGGAATGAAATTGATAGGTCACTGCCATGAAAACAATAAAAAAAGTGACCCAAACACAAAGCTCGCAGCAAGGGTCAGTGCTTAAGCAATATCCAAGAGCTAAAGATCTTTCATTAATTGTGTGTCACTGCTGTGGTGTTGTAAATTCTGCTCAAAATGAGAAAAGACGACTTAAGCAAAGTCCTCAAGTTTTACGTTGTATTCGATGTAATAGCGTGCTGCATTCACGTAAACCAGCGAGTTTAAATCGAACTTTTGCTTTAGTGGTTGCTGCAACTATTCTATATATTCCGGCCAATGTACTTCCCATGACGGTGACTGACTCACTTTTGGGAAGTCAGCAAGATACCATCATGAGTGGGGTTATTTACTTTTGGCAAAGTGGAGACTATCTAGTTTCAGTGGTCATTTTCATGGCCAGTATTTTTATTCCCATGTTGAAGCTACTGATTTTGTATTTTTTATTAGTGGCGGTATATCTTCAACAATCGGCAGGTTGGAAATTTTTACCCGAGCAGTGTGTAAAATTATATCGAATTGTTGAGTTTATTGGCCGTTGGTCAATGATTGATGTATTTGTTGTGGCATTATTAACAGCACTCATTCAGATTCAATCGCTTGCTACCATTTTAGCAGGGCCAGGTTCGATAGCTTTTGGCGCGGTTGTAGTCTTAACCATGTTTGCATCGTTAAGTTTTGACCCACGTATTATTTGGGATAACTTCTACGCATCTCAAAATACCAATAAACCTTCTTCTTTTGCTTCAGAAAAACCAAAGATTATTCAGGCAGAACATCCGCCGTTGAATAATGATTCCATTAATCCCAGTCAATAAAAGAACAATGAGTATGTCTGAAAATGAAATAACTACTGGTAACTCAGATCATCGTGATCCGGATGTTGAACTGGATAACATGAATGATTTGCCAGAACCCCAAGAAAAGAAAAGTCGATGGAAGCCTCTTTTGATTTGGCTGATTCCATTAATTGCTCTTTTAATCGCGCTTTCATTAGCTGTAAAGGCGTTACTATCTCATGGCCCTACCATTGATGTGTCTTTTCGCACAGCTGAAGGGTTGGTTGCTGGTAAAACAACAGTTCGCTATAAGCAGGTCGATATTGGTGTAGTACGGCAGATTGATCTTTCAGATGATCGTTCACACGTTATTGCCAGAATTGATTTACGTAAAGGCGCCAGTAACTTTGCAGCAAAAGATTCACGATTTTGGGTCGTGCGACCGCGTATTGGGACGAGTGGAGTTTCAGGAATAGACACCTTATTGTCAGGTTCATACATTGAAGTGGATGGCGGTAAATCAGAAGAGGATAAGTTCGAATTTACTGGATTAGAAGTACCACCAGTGATTTCTTCAGATGTTCCCGGAAAAGTATTTTTCTTAAATGCAGATGATTTGGGATCTTTAGATATAGGTTCTCCAATTTATTATCGTCGAATTAACGTAGGGCAAATTACAGCCTATAAATTATCTGATGATGGTAAATCTGTAGAGTTGCAAACTTTTATTCGTGCGCCGTATGACAAGTTTGTCACTACCGATGCACGTTTTTGGCAGGCCAGCGGGATCGATGTAACCTTAAATGCTTCAGGCTTTAATTTAGATACTCAATCTTTGGCAAGTATTGTCGCAGGTGGTATTGCATTTGGATTCCCTGAAAGTTCACATGCCACAATGGCAGCGAATCAGAGTCGCTTTAATCTTTGGGATTCAAAATCTGAAGCATTAAAAGAGCCTGACGGACAACCTCGTGGTGTGATTATGTATTTTGATCATTCATTACGTGGGCTTTCTGTTGGAGCGCCAATTGATTTCATGGGTATTGAAATTGGTAATGTTAAATCAATTAATGCAGAGTTTTATGACCACTATAAACAGATTCGTATGCGTGTTGAGGCGGTCATTTATCCTTCACGTGTTGAAAATGGTCAAGCGCTTAATCCAAATAGTGAAATTTTCAAAGATTTTGTTGAACATGGCTGGCGTGCTCAAATGAGAACAGGCAATCTGCTCACGGGTCAAAATTACATTGCATTAGATAAGTTCCCTAAAGCTAAACCAGCGACATTACAAATTTTGAGTGATGACCGTGTAGTAATTCCGACTACACCAACTGAACTGAGTGGCTTACAAGCTCAAGTTTCTCAGATTGCTGATAAGTTAACGAAATTCCCATTAGTTGAGATTGGGCAAGATGTACGTAAAACGCTCAATAATATGAACACCGCCATTGCCTCTACCGACAAACTGATTAAACAGTTAGATGGAAAAGTTGCGCCTGGTTTACAAGCAACTTTAGACGATGTTCGTAAAACTGTAAGATCGTCCGAGTCTATTTTGTCGAGCGATGCGCCGTTACAACAAGACGTACGTAAAGCATTGCAGCAAATGACACGTGCGGCAGCTTCACTACAGTTAATGGCAGATTATATTGAGCAACATCCTGAATCAATTATTCGTGGTAAGACACCAGAGGCCGATGATGAAAAATAAAAACACTCTATCTTTTCAACATCCTAAAGCAGCCAAATGGCTGCTTGGGAGCGGCCTGTTTTTAACGGCAGTTGCCATGACGGCATGTTCGAGTTCGCCAACGCCCAACTATTATACGATTTCCCCTAAAATTACTCCGGCAGTTAGCTCGAGTATTCGAGTCATTGAAGTTTTACCAGTTGGACTGCCTGACCGTTTAGACCGTGCGCCTTTGGTGCTGCAAGACAGTAGTGGCAAGTCTACGGTGTTAAACAATGAGCGCTGGACATCAACCATGGGCACGCAATTACGCGATACTTTGTCGGCGGGTTTGCAACAAAAATTAGGCGCAATTGACAGTTATAGCAGTGGGCTTGCTGGAAATAATCAGCCTTTATATCGAGTTTCTACAGACTTTTCTCATTTTGATATTGTAGATAAAAGCTATATTAATATTGCAGTGTCTTGGGTGGTGAAGCGTCAAATACCGCCTAGTCAATTAGAGTCAAATAATGCAAAAGTCATCACGAATGCAGGATCTCAGTTAAATTGTCGAATTGCTTTTAAGCAGCCGATTGATCAAAAAGCTAAAAAGATGGATGCGATTGTGAATGCTTCAAGTGAGGCAATGACTCAAATTATTAATACGGTTTCTTCTTCAATTGTAGCGTTAGATTCAAACAAAAAATCGGTTATTAGCAATGGTGTTTGTTCGTAAAATGTATCGCTTTTAATCAACCCCTTTATTTGTACAACAGATAAAGGGGTTTTCTATTTTAGTTGCCTCGATAGGTTGAGTAACCGTAAGGGCTGAGTAATAAAGGAATATGGTAGTGGTTTACGCTTCCATCGACTTTAAAAATTACAGGTACTTCGGCAAAAAAAGTTTGTTGTTTATTCTTTTTAAACCAGTCTTCAGTTTTAAAAGTAACTTTATAAACCCCTTGCTCTAATTTTTTATTTTCTGGATAGAGCGCAGTAATACGTCCATTTGAATCGGTCACTTGCTGATTAAGTTTAATCCACTGGTTATTGGTGTTTTTTTCTAAAACCACTTCAACCTGAGAAGAGGGCAAACCCGTCTCTAGATTTAACACATGCACACTTAGCGGATTAGTTTGTGCAAATGTAGCCGAAGCAATAAATAACGAAGATAAAGCAATAAATGATTTAGGCATGTTGAAGCTCCTTATGAATGAAAAATGGTTTCAATGGCTTTGCTTGCGCATTGATTGTCATTTTGTGCGCCGCCAGCACCCGCGACTCCAATCGCTCCGATTACTTGGTTCTCAAAACGAACAGGTACGCCGCCACCTAACAAAAGTAAATTTGCTACGGTGGTTAAATTTTTTGCATCGGGGTTTTGGTTACTGTTTTGGCTTAAAACTAAGGTCGATGTTTTGGTAGATAACGCGGTATATGCTTTTTTCTCGGCAGCCATTAAATTATGCGGACCCACCAGCTCATGCCGTTCGGCAGTTAATGGATTACCGCCGCGATCTACAACAACAACCGCAATGTTTTGATTTAATTTTTTGCATGCCTCTTTCGCACTATCGGCTAACAGGTGGGCGGTTTTTAGATCTAACGAATAAACTTGATTCAAAGCAGGGGGCTGTGCAAAAGTACTATTACCGAATAGCAAGGCTGCTAACATCAGCCAGTTCAATTTTTTCATAATGATTGCCTCTATGTCGCTTTGAAAATCTTAAACAAATTGCTTAACTTCAAGCGTGACAATCACATTACAAAGTTGTCATCTTTCAAATGAGTCTCTACAAAATGCGTATCCTTATTATTGAAGACGAGATCAAGATCGCCACTTATTTGGTCAAAGGATTAAAAGAGTCTGGATATCAAGCGGAGTGTGTTTACTTCGGGCTTCAAGGTTTGGAAATGCTAAAGAGAGATCAATATGACTTGCTTATTCTTGATGTGATGTTGCCGGACATAGACGGCTGGAGCGTATTACAAGTACTACGTCAGTTTTCAAAAATTCCGGTGATTTTCTTAACGGCAAAAGATCAGGTGATGGATAGAGTGAAAGGGTTGGAGTTGGGTGCTGATGATTACTTGGCTAAACCATTTTCCTATATTGAACTGTTGGCACGCATTAAAAGTCTGTTAAGACGACAGCAATATCTGCAAGAAAATGAGCTGTCTATTAGTGATTTAAAAATGGATGTGGTCGGTCATAAAGTATGGCGTAACGGAAACGTAATTGAGCTAAGTAAAACCGAATTTAATTTGTTGCGTTACATGTTGCTCAACAAAGAACAAATCGTGACGCGCAGACAAATTGGTTCCGAAGTTTGGAACATTAACTTTGACACTGATACCAACTTTATTGATGTTGCGGTACGTCGTTTACGAAGCAAAATTGATGAGGGATACGACTTAAAACTCATTCATACCATACGTGGTTTGGGCTATAAAATTTCGGTTAGCTTATGAACTTTAAATTTCTGCGTTCTCTTGAAGTCCATATTACATTACTGGTCACGCTCTGTTCTGCCTTAATTTTATGTTCAGTCGGCTTTATGACCTATTTAGGCATTAATCAAATTTTATTGAAGCAGCAAGATAAGGCTTTAGCAGAGCGAATTAACCGTTTGGAAATTTTGCTGCAAGATAGTGAAAATGTAGAGCAAATCATTGCGCGTCCTAAGCTGTATCAAAACATGCTTGGCAACCAAGACAACTTGTTTCTACTCATTCATAAAGACTCAACTTTAATTAATATCAATCCGCTCCATATTCAACTACCTGAACTTGCACAGCGCGACAGTCTTCAGTTTCAAGATTTAGCCAACAACTCATATCCAACACGAATTGCGTGGAAAACCATAAAAATTAATAGCGAGCCTTATTTGCTGATTGCAGGTAAACAGTGGTCGGAACGCATTAATATTCTTTTACCTTTTCAAGAAAGTCTTTTGATGTATGTGGTCGGGGGCGTGTTTGCAATCTTTGTGCTTTGTATTTTAGCGTGTCATTTAGGTTTAAAGTCGCTACAACAGCTTCGCAAACAAACTCACTCTATTAACGTAAATCAGCTACAAAAACGATTAAACCTCCCAAATTCACCTTTAGAAGTTGAGCTACTTTCCAAAGATATAAACCACATGCTTGAGCGTATCGAAAAGGGCTATACGCAGCTCAACCGTTTTTCTGAAGATATCGCTCATGAGTTCCGAACACCTTTAAATAATTTGATTGGGCAAACCGAGATTGCTTTAACTGGGGAACGCTCGGTTGAGCAATATGAAGATTTGCTGGTGTCTCATTTAGACGACTACCACAGATTAAAACGCATGATTGATAGTATGCTTTTCTTGGCAAGAGCCGATCAGAAAATGGTTCTTGTAAACAAACAGGAAATAAACGTTCAAGACGTTATAGATGGCCTATGCCAGATTTTTGAATATCAAGCTGAAGAACAAGAGTGTCATTTTAGGTTTAACTTAGAAGCTCAAACCTTATTTGCAGATCCTGAGCTATTTCAAAGAGCTGTTTATAACCTTGTGTTAAATGCGTTGGTTCACGGTGGCAATAACCGAACTATTTATATCGCAACTAAAAATAAGATGATTGAACATAGGCAATGGGTGAGCCTGACTGTGGTAACGGGTGGGGTTTCAATTGCGGTTCATCAACTTGAGCATCTTTTTGAAAGATTCTACCAATGTCACTCAAGTCGAAGTGATGAGAACCAGACAGGTGGGTTAGGTTTGTCGATTGTTGCTTCAATTATGGATCTACACCATGGCCTTTATCGAGTTTATAACACGGTCGAGGGTGTGTGCTTTGAGCTTGATTTTCCAGTTGCAGATGCTGCAAAGAAATACAATTAAATCCTTATTAATGTTCCTTAATTTTTAAAATTCACACTTTGTTCACAGCCCTCTGACGTATGTTTGATCATATGAAATAAACAGAAGAGGGTAGTCATGAAATTATTATTTAAGTCACTGGTCATGAGCAGCAGTCTTGCAGCGGTTAGTTTAATGCTTCCTTTGAGCACCTTTGCCGACACCAATACTAAACCTGTCGCTGTTGATTCTATCGATATTAATAAATACGCGGGTAAATGGTATGAAATTGCGCATTTACCTATGTTTTTTCAGCGTAATTGTGTAGCCAATACAACTGCAAACTATTCTATTAACGCAGACAAAACCGTTGGTGTTTTAAATAGTTGTACGAATAAAAATGGAGAAACGATCTCATCTGAAGGCGTTGCTTATTCGCAAAATGAAGGCAACAGTAAATTGAAGGTGAGCTTTCTACCTTCTGGCCTAAGATGGATTCCTTTTACAAAAGGCGATTACTGGGTTTTAAGAGTTGACCCAAATTATCAGGTCGCTTTAGTCGGTGGCCCAAGCCAAAAATATTTATGGATTCTTTCTCGTAGCCCTCAACTTGATGAGGCGACATATCAATCTTATCTGCAAACCGCAAAAAGCTATGGCTACGACGTTTCTAGACTCGTTAAGACAACACAGTCTAAATAGTGAAATGCTGGTTGTGTAGATTCTTATATTTATCTCGTAACCGAGTGAACTTCACATAAAATTCATTGCGCATTTTCTAAATTAGAACCAAAAGAAATGCTTTAGATCAGGAAGAATCAATGTCTAAATTTTTTCTGCGCTGGATTGATAGCTGGTCAGATTCAGAAAATGCGCAAGTGGGTGCTTCTAGCGAATATGTCATTGAAAAGAACATTCAATGGTTAAGAATTATTCCTTTTATTTTATTACATATCGCTTGTTTAGCAGCGTTTTGGGTGGGCGTATCTTGGTTCGCTGTGTTCTTCATGCTGGGGTTTTATTTTCTTCGCATGTTTGCAATTACTGCTTTTTTCCACCGCTATCTTTCGCATAAAACTTTTCAGACATCACGTATTGTTCAATTCATTTTTGTACTGATCGGAACCATGAGTGCGCAGCGCGGACCTTTATGGTGGGCAGCACATCACCGTTATCACCATCATTTTACCGACACCGATCAGGACCCGCATTCAGCGAAAGCAGGCTTTTGGTATTCCCATGTAGGCTGGTTTTTAAATGAGCAGAATTTTGCCACTCGAAAAAAAGTCATTAAAGACTGGTTGAAATATCCTGAGCTGATTTGGCTGGACCGATTTAGTTTACCTATTGTGATTTTGTCGGCTTTAGCAATTTATGGTTTCGGTTCATGGCTTGCACAACATTTTCCTGAGTTAGGTACTAATGGCTTACAGCTTTTGGTGTGGGGTTTTGTGATTTCCACAGTTCTATTAACGCATGCAACCTTGTGTATTAATTCACTTGCTCATCGTTATGGCTCACGTGAGTTTAATACCCCAGATGATAGTCGTAATAACTTCCTACTTTCTTTAATTACCTTGGGTGAGGGATGGCACAACAACCATCACTTTTACGCTGGCAGTGTGCGTCAAGGTTTTTATTGGTGGCAGGTTGATATCACCTTTTATGTACTCAAAATGATGTCTTTATTTGGTTTAGTGTGGGGACTAAAGCCCGTACCAGACAAGGTTTATCAATATAAAAAGATTAAAAACCTATCGATAGAAAAAATTGAAAACGGTGAAGTGTTATGAAAATTGCCATTATTGGTTCAGGTATATCTGGACTTTACGCAGCTTGGAGATTGTCAGAACAACATCAGGTCACTGTGTATGAAAAAAATAACTATTTTGGCGGTCATACTGACACTCACGAGCTAGAGATAGAAGGCACTAAAGTCGCGGTAGATAGTGGTTTTATTGTGTTTAATGACTATAACTATCCGTTATTTACCAACATGCTTAAAAAATTAGGCGTAGAAACTCAAAGCAGCGATATGAGTTTTTCGGTGAATAATTTGGTCAGTGGACTTCAATATAATCCTTCAAAAAAATGGTCGCTCTTTGCCCGTCCGCAGAACTTTTTAAACCGTAAATTCCTGCAAATGCTCTCAGATTTGCTACGTTTTTATGATGATAATAAAGATATAGATGTGGCAGATATTGATCCAAATTTATCGATTGAAGAGTATTTGGACCTCCATAAATATAGTCATGAGTTCCGTTATGAGCATCTTTATCCGATGTGCGGAGCCTTATGGTCAGCTCCCGTTGAGCAGGTAGGCCAAATTCCATATCGATTTGTGGTGAGCTTTTTTCAACATCACCGCATGTTACAGCTAAAAGAGCGGCCACAATGGCAAACGGTTAAACACGGTTCAGCAAGTTACATTCGTGCCATTCAAAAGCATTGCCCATCCATTGAGTGGAAGTTTGCAGAAGTAAAAGCTGTGAGCCGTTCACCAGAAACTGTGTTGATCGAAACTGTTGAAGGACAAACCCAATACGACTGGGTGATTTTTGCAAGCCACGCTGACGATAGCCTAAGTCTCTTAAAAGATAGTTCTTTGCTTGAACGGGAAATCTTAAGCAAATTTGGTTATCAAGATAATCGAATGGTGGTTCACCGTGATCTTTCAATTATGCCTAAAAGCCGTTTGCAGTGGGCAAGCTGGCATGTACATGTAACACCAAAATCTCAAGTTCAAAACGAAGTATCCGACATACATTATGGTTTTACCTACTGGATGAACAATTTGCAGAATTTATCCTGCGCTACTCAGATTTTTTCTACGTTAAATCCGAATATGAAAATTAAAGCTCAAGACATCTTGGTTGAGCGTAAATATCGTCATCCTGTGTTTGATGCAAAAGCGATTCAAGCTCAATCTCGTTGGCAAGAAATTAATGGACAAAATCGTACTTCGTTTTGTGGAGCGTATTGGGGCTGGGGGTTTCATGAAGATGGAGCCCGCAGTGCAGCACGTGTTGTAGAGCAACTCTTAGCGTTATAAAAATAGGTAAGGAGCTTTCAAATGTTATTAAATAAACTTGCTATCGCTCCTGCACTTATTCGTCACCGACGCTATAGTCCGAAACCGCATCAATTTACATCGACCCTAAATTATTTATGGTTCGATCCAGATCAATTAGATGATATTACAAAAGATTGCTCACTGTGGTCGACTGATCATTGGAATGTACTAACACTATCTAAAAATGATTTTTTAAACATGTATCGCGGTTCTATAAAGGATCGAGTCGAGAAAGCGATACTGCAAAATAACAACTCACATCTTCGGCCAGACTGGCAAATCAGAGTATTGGCTTTGCCTCGTTGTTTGGGTTTTAGGTTTAATTCGGTCGTATTTTATTTTGTTTTAAACAAAACTGGAAAACCCGTATTTATTGTCAGTGAAATTACCAATACCCCGTGGAATGAACGAAAAGTTTATATACACGACTGCTCAAAACAACAAAAAAATATGGGTGATTATCAGAGTTTTGATTTTCATTTTGAAAAATCATTTCATGTTTCGCCGTTCATGCCCATGCAGTTGACTTACCACTGGCGGTTTAGCTTTTCAGATCAGCAAAATGTCATTCACATGGAGCTCTTTGAAGAACAAAAACAACTCTTTGATGCCACTATGCGCTTTGAACTTGTGCCCATCACATTTCCTTCACAGCAATATCGATATGCTCTTATGAACAGCCTAGCGCCTTTTAAAATGCTGTTTTCAATATATTTAGAGGCATTTAAGTTGTGGCGAAAAAAAGTTCCATTTTATCGCCATCCTAAAAAGATAAAGGTAGATAAGACATGATAAAAACATTTCTTTATGGTGAAGATGAGTCACTACCATTGTTACTCAAGAGCCTTCTTAAACTACGTCATGGACAGATTACTTTTCAGGGCGCGTGGAGTGGTACGGTTGGCGAGGTTTCAGACTTACATGCTGTGATTGAAGTTCGCAATCCTCTATTGATGGATCTGATTTTAAAAAATGGGGTTTTAGGGGCAGCGGAAGGCTATATCCGTGGTGACTGGAGCAGCGAGCAACTTGTAGAGTTGGTGCAGATCTTGGCACGTAATCGAGATGTATTGGACCAGTTCAACCAGAATGTTATTGCACAAGCGAGCCAGCTTTTTCTTAAAGCTTGGTATAAAAATAGAAAGAATTCTTTAAGCGGTAGCCGTAAAAATATTGCTGAGCATTACGACTTAAGCAATGACTTTTTTAAATTATTTCTAGATCCATCTTTAATGTATTCGAGCGCATTTTTTGAAAATGAAAATATGACACTCGAAGACGCATCTGAATTTAAAAAAGAGCTGATCTGTAAAAAGTTAGATTTAAAGCCATTGGATCATTTGGTTGAAATCGGAAGCGGTTGGGGCGGTTTTGCCATTTATGCAGCTCAACATTATGGCTGTAGAGTGACCACCATTACCATTTCACAAGCTCAATATGATGAAGCGATTACTCGTGTAAATGACGCAGGCTTAGCACATCGAATTGATGTGCAATTAAAAGATTACCGCTTGCTCGAAGGCAAGTTCGATAAGCTGGTTTCAATTGAAATGGTTGAGGCCGTTGGTGCGCAATATTTATCGACATACTTTGATCAGTGTAAAGCGCTATTAAAACCAAAAGGTTTGGCATTTATTCAAGCCATTACCATTGAAGATTTTCGATATAAAAAAGCATTAAATACCGTTGATTATATTAAGCGCTATATTTTCCCTGGTAGCTTCATTCCTAGCATAAGTGTATTGACTCAAACAGCCTCTGAGAGTGGTTTAAGGCTAAAACATTTAAATGACATTGGTTTAAGTTATGCACAAACAATTCATCACTGGCGAGCACGGTTTTTAACCGCACGAGAAGAAGTATTGGCTCTGGGTTTCGATGAAAACTTCATTCGCATGTGGGATTTCTATTTATGTTATTGCGAGGGTGGTTTTAAAGAGGGCGTGATAAGCAATGTTCACTTGTTGTTTGAGAGTGCTAGTTACTAACTCAAACAGCTCAAGTAGGGAGGCTGCTGATGTTTTGGAATTTACTGATTCTAGATTTAATGATCATGTTGCTGAGCTGGCTACTTGCCACTCTAAATGGCCGAGCTGGAATTGTAGATGCTGCATGGAGTTTCTGTCTGGCAGTAAACATTATTGTGTCTTCTTTACTCATTTCAGTTGCTCCTGTTGAAGTACGATTTTTTATCGGTATTTTTAGCGGCTTATGGTTTCTAAGATTATTTTGGCATCTGTTAAGACGTTATCAATCTGAACAAAAAGAAGATGGCCGTTACGCGAGCATGCGTCAAGCCATGGGAAAGTTTCAGCATTTTGGCTTCTTCTTATTTTTTATCTTTCAAACACTTTTAGTGCTTTTGTTCTTCTTACCAATGTGGACGCTACTCAATGTAGAAGCAACTGAATGGAGTAGTGGATATAAAGTCACTTTAGTGATTGCGGCAGTCATCATGGCGATTGCCTTTATTGGAGAGCAGCTCGCTGATCAGCAGTTATATCGGTTTAAATTAAATCCAGATCATCATGGCAAAACCATGGATCAGGGTTTATGGCGTTATTCACGTCACCCTAATTATTTTTTTGAATGGTTACATTGGTTTGCCTATCCAATTATTGGTTTAGCGGCAGGCCAATATTTATTGTGGATTTATCCGTTACTGATGTGGCTGTTTTTATATTACGTCACGGGTATTCCATTTAGTGAAAAACAAGCAATTAAAAGTCGCGGTCAAAATTATCGTGATTATCAGCAAAAAACATCAATGTTTATTCCGCGAAAACCCAAAAAATAGGTGCGCATATGGATTTAATTGTTCATCAGTCTTTGAGAATTGTTGAAAGTGGTTTAGTTCCAGATCATGCAATTCGAGCTGCAATCCGTGCTTTAAGCAAAAAACGCTTAATTCAAGAAGGTCGTTATGACCCTGAACAAGGGGCGCAGCGATACATGGATGTCCTTAATATGCTAAAAAGGAGTGAAATCGCCGTTGAAACGGACAAGGCAAACGAGCAGCACTATGAATTACCCACTGAGTTTTTTCAGGCGGTGCTTGGAAAAAGACTCAAATATAGTGCATGTTATTTTCCGACTAAAACAACAACTTTAGATCAGGCAGAGGAGCTTGCACTTCAGCTTTATTGTGAACGTGCACAACTTAAAAATGGTCAACACATTTTAGAGTTAGGCTGTGGCTGGGGTTCTTTAACTTTGTGGATGGCAGAAAACTATCCACGTTCACAGATTACAGCTGTTTCAAATTCTGCAACTCAGAAAAAGCATATTCTCGGGCAAGCAGAATTGAGAGGTTTAACCAATGTTGAAGTGCTCACCTGTGATGTAAATGTACTTGAATTAGACCAAGCCCAGTTTGATCGCGTTGTATCGGTTGAAATGTTTGAACACGTCCGTAATTACCAACGTCTTTTTGAAAAAATTCAGGGCTGGTTAAAAGCAGATGGTTTACTTTGGTGTCATATTTTTTGCCATCGCTTTTTACATTATCCTTTTGAAGTAAAATCAGATTATGATTGGATGTCCAAGTATTTCTTTACTGGCGGTTTAATGCCGTCGACTTCCACTTTTTTGCATTTTCAAGAGCATTTAGAGTTGGCTCAACAGTGGCAATGGTCGGGTGAGCACTATATGAGAACAGCAAACGCTTGGCTTGAGAATATGGATAACCAAGAAGTCGAACTGAAACCATTGTTTAAAAAAATCTATGGAAAAGATGCCAATATTTGGTGGCAACGCTGGCGTATTTTCTTCATGGCTTGTGCTGAGCTATTCGGTTTTGAGCAAGGACAAGAATGGGTCATTGGTCACTTTTTATTTAAAAAGAGAGCATTGTAATTTCTACAGCCTATCCCGGCGATAAAGATATGATAAGAACTCGAAACGATGGCAAAGCGAGTCATCCATTAGCCCAAATGTTCAATCGATATTATTGGTTGCAGATTGGTCTGATTGCATTATCGATCGTGGTCGGGTTGGCGTGTAGTGCTTGGGTGATTAAAGGCTCTTTACTTAAAACTGCTTTAGAGCAGGAAATGGAACATTACTGGTTACGTATCGAACGTAACCCAAATGCAGATTTACCTGATACCAAAAATTTATATGGATATCGGTGGAATACAGAGGTCGCACCTCAACCTTTTAAAGACATGCGTTTAGAAAGTGGCGTGCATCGAGTATTTGTTGATGGTAAAGAACGGATGACAGTCTATGGTGAGCATAACGGTCAGCATGTTCTATTGGTATTTGGCGAAAGTAATGTCAATAAACTGATCTGGTTATTTGGCCTTGCTCCACTCATGTTCAGTTTATCTGTTCTATATAGCTTTTTGTGGTGGTCAAACCGAAGAGCAAGACGCTATTTTTCCCCAATTACGCGTTTAGCGAATGCTTTAGAAAATATTGATTGGGCACATCAAGATACTCAAGCATCTCCTTTTAAAGATATTAATACCAATGGCAATATGGAAGCAGAATATCTCAAACAAGCCTTGGAAAAATATCATCAGGTTTTAAGTGATTTTATTCGACGCGAAAGGGAGTTTACTGGAGATGTAAGTCATGAGTTACGCACTCCGCTCACAATCTTAAAGGGTAATGTGCAACTTTGTCAGGCGAAATATGGAGAGGATAAAGCCCTAGTTCGACTTCATAATACAATTGAAGATATGCAGTTATTAGTCGACACCTTGCTGGCAATCGCACGTAATACAGTAAAAAGCTTACCGTCTGAGAAGAATTTTTTATCTAGAATTGTGAAGGATTTAGTCGAAAGTTTAGATGCGGTCAGCGAGAGTAAGGGCATACATATACATATTCAACCCGATCTTTCTGAACAGCCGCGTTGGTTATATCCCTCTATGACACAAATGGTGTTAAGCAATATTTTACGTAATGCGCTGAACTATTCTCAAGGCTCACAAATCGACATCATTCAACAAAAAAACAGCCTAATTATTGCAGATAATGGAATTGGAATTTCTTTACCAAACGATGTGAAAGTACAAGAGCTTAGCGACTCACAACTCTCTTTAAAGGCTAAAGGCCATGGAATTGGTTTGCAATTGGTACAAAAGCTTTGTAAACAATTAGGATGGCGAGTCGAGTTGTTTGATCGACAATATTATTTAACTACTCATCCTGAACTAGAGTTGGAGCCGACCACGGGTTTAATTGTTGTGGTCTATTTAAGTTAAGTAGGGGAATCTTCCAAAGCAATTTTTAAACCGACACCTGCTACTGTGTGTAATAGTTTAGGGTCAAAAGGTTTATCAACCATTTTTCTCAAATTATAGATGTGACTGCGTAACGCATCGCTTTCAGGTTCTTCGTCGCCCCATAATTCCATCATTAGTTCTTGCTTGGTCACCACTTTTGGAGACTGGCGCATCAAAATTTTTAATAGTTTAAATTGAATGGGGGGTAACTCAATATTATTTCCGGCACGAACTACAGTTTGAGTTGCGCTATCAAGAATTAAGTCGTGAATCTGAATTTTATGATGAGTAACTTCACCAGCTGCTCTTTTTATTAATGCACGAATCCGCATCACTAATTCGTTAAAATCAAAAGGTTTAACTAAATAATCATCTGTGCCAGCAGTAAAACCTTTAAGTTTGTCATCTAAAGTATCTCTTGCTGTCAGCATAAGAACTGGAATATCAACACCTTGTTCGGTACGTAACCAGTTGCATAGGTCATAACCCGAGCCATCGGGCAGATTTATGTCGAGCAGTAGAAGGTGATAATGCTGAGATTTAAGAAAAGTCCGTGCAGCATCTAAATTACGCGCATGGTCGACGACATAACCATGCACTTCAAGAAATTCGCAGACCGTTGCTGCAAGTTCAAAATGGTCCTCAACCATGAGGATAAAGTGATTACCCATGAGATTTTATTAAGCCATTAATTTAATAGTTGTTGTTTTAATTTAGCATTAAACGGTTCGCTACCAAACCAGATTTTAAAATATTGATTTGCATTCGGATTGTCTATAGAACCGAGCAGCTTCTGGTTTAATTTTAGTTCTAGTTTTTGATTTTCATGTTGATAGTAAAGACTGTAAAGATCTCCACTCTTAATTGGTCTGTATAGTTCATTAATATGATTAAGCGGAGATTTTGCATCAAAGCCGCTAACATTTTTCTTCAAAAAGTGGGTTGCTGCGCGTTTAAATGCCCACTCGGGAATATCGCGGTTATAGCTAAAGTCCATTTTGATGCTTTGACTTTGCCAATTTTTTAAGCAATCTTCAGCAAAGTAACTAACATTTCCCACTTTCTTGCTCGTCACCATTAAAGGAGCTGAACTGCATTTTTTTAGTTCAGCCGCATTCGCTTGAGATACGATTAAGATTCCCAGAAATATCAAGATTCGACTTTTTTGAACGGTAATACCCATTTATATACTCCTCCAAATATTGGTAAAGAACGATAAAGGCCATTCGCCGGATCCCAATAATCTTGCTGGAAAATAATTTTTTGCTGCTCATTAATCTTAATTTGACTAATTCCATAAGAAGCCATGGTTTTTGAGCGACCTAACATTTTAAAGTCATAGGTCATGTACCAATGAATGTAGGCTGTATCTTGGTGATGAGTTGCACTAATGAGTTTTACAGTGACATTACTCACTCGGGCATTCATACCTTCAAAATGCTTAATCAGATCTTTTTTCTGAGAGAACTGCGAGAGTGTATCGTTGATATAAAGTTGATCAGCGTAAAGATGACTCGCGTTATTCACAAAAGAAGGGGTACCAAGCGTATTAAATGCGGCAACAAAACGGTTGCCAATGTCTAGCGCTTGTTGGTCATTTAATTCTATTCCAGTAATTTTTTGTTCGGCTTTGCTGTAGTCACCCGAGTAACTAGGCACACTTTTACACGCTGTTAAACCTACCAAGGTAATCAACCCTAGGGCTGTAGTTATAATTTTCATGTCTATATCCGAGCCAACTTTATAAGATTAAATTAAAGAGCTGGTCGTGAAGTTTGCGTGAATTCTTGTTTTATGATTTGGGTTTAATGGAGAGCATTTTCTGTTTTAGAATTTTCATCAATTAGGTCTATTCAACTTAGACGTTTCTTTGGACGTCACACCGTTTAAAATTAATAAATAAGATAAGCTAGAAAAAATTTAATAAAGCAATTTTATTCTAGCTGCGCTTTACCCATAAGAGATATAGATAAGTTTTGCATAAATAGAAGGGTTCAATAATGAAAACAATCGGCTTATTAGGCGGAATGAGTTGGGAATCTACAGCACTTTATTATCAACAAATCAATAAAATGGTTCATCGTAAGTTAGGAAAATTGCACTCAGCTAAGGTCATTATTAATAGTGTCGATTTTGAAGAAATAGCAGCCTTACAAGCGAAGGGTTTATGGCAAGAAGCTGGCGCATATTTAGCTGAGCAAGTACAAAATTTAGAAAAGGCAGGGGCAGATTGTATTTTGGTGTGTACTAACACCATGCATAAAGTTGCTGCACAGATTGAAGATTCAATTTCGATTCCTTTCTTACACATCGCTGACGCAACTGCAAAAGAAATTTTGAGTCAAAACATTGGTAAAGTTGCACTGTTAGGGACCGCTTTTACAATGGAGCAAGATTTTTATAAAGCTCGATTGCAGGATTATGGAATTGATGTCGTTATTCCAAATGAAGCCGATAGAAAGATAGTTCATCGCATCATTTATGAAGAACTTTGTTTAGGTGTGATCAACCCAGATTCTCAGCAACAGTACATCGCTATTGTAGAGAAACTCATAGCTGCAGGCGCCCAAGGCGTTATCTTGGGTTGTACTGAAATTTGTATGTTGATGGGTGAGCTTAAATTCTCGGTTCCTTTATTTGATACGACGACCATTCATGCAAAAGAGGCGGTCAGTTTTAGCTTAAACGAAAATAAAAACTCTAGTAGCACCAATCTACATAAGTCTGCTGCAATTGCTGGGAGTATTCTTTAGCAATATTTGGAATATCCTTTGTCATTAAACGTTAAGCTTGTGTCGTGAAATGTAAAGTGGCCCATATCCTAACTGTTGTAATTTTGGTTATTGCTTTTATAGGCACTCAATAAAAAACCAAAATATGGAATAGGACATGACGTTGACGAAAGCTATACGTTTCTATGGAACAGGAACGCCAGAAGTAATGCGCTATGAAGATGTAGAAGTAGGAGATCCAAAAGCTGGAGAAGTACGCCTACGTCATGTGGCAGTCGGTCTAAATTATGCCGATACATATTTTCGTAATGGAACCTATCAAATTCCAATGCCTAATGGCATGGGCGTCGAAGCTTCAGGTGTCATTGAAGCTTTAGGCGAAGGAGTGACTCAGCTTAAAGTTGGTGATCGAGTTACTTATACAGGTTTTTTAAATACCTTAGGTGCATATAGCACCCACCGTCTAATTCCAGCAAATGCTTTAATTAAATTACCCGAAGAAATTTCTTGTGAAACAGCGGCTGCCATGACCATGAGAGGGCTGACCGCTGCTTATCTGATGCGCCGCATTTATGACTTTAAAGCGGGCGATTCAATTTTATTACATGCAGCCGCTGGTGGTGTTGGGCTGATCGTTTCTCAATGGGCTAAATTACTTGGCTTGACTGTTATCGGTACCACATCTTCAGAAGAAAAAGCTGCCGTAGCGCGAGCTCATGGTTGTGATCATGTCATTAACTACAGCTATGAAAATGTTGCCGAACGTGTACGTGAGTTAACAGGTGGCGTTGGTGTAAATGTCGTTTTCGATAGTGTTGGCCAAGCCACTTTCATAAGCTCATTAGACTCTCTCAAACGCCGTGGTTTGTTGGTCTGCGTAGGAACAGCGTCTGGTCCAATTCCTGCTTTTGATCCGGTATTACTTGCCGTGAAAGGTTCATTGTTTGTCACACGTCCAGCTTTGGCAGATTACATTGCAGATCCAACCGAGAAGAAAGAACTTGCAAATGAATTATTTGATCATGTTCGGCATGGACGAATCAAAATTGAAATTAATCAGCGCTATGAGCTAAAGGATGCAGTACAAGCTCATCGTGATTTGGAAGCACGTAAAACAATAGGTTCATCAATCTTTGTAATTTGAAGGGATTTCTTATGCAAATTGAACAGTTAACTTGCAATATTGGTGCAGAGCTCAGTGGCGTCAAACTCGCTGATGCGATTTATGATGATGGATTATTTGCTGAAATTCGCACACAACTACTTAAACACCGTGTGTTGTTTTTACGAGATCAGCATTTAACCCGTCAGGATCATGTCGCATTTGCAGAAAAATTTGGACAGCTCGAAGATCATCCTGCGGTAGGCAGCCATCCTGATCATCCGGGTTTGGTGCAGATTTATAAACATCCTGAAAGTCCTGTTGATCGTTATGAAAATGCTTGGCACAGTGATGCAAGCTGGCGCAAGGTTCCACCGATGGGATGTGTGTTGCACTGTGTTGAATGCCCACCAGTGGGTGGCGATACTATGTGGACCAATATGGTCATGGCCTATGCGTCTTTACCCGACGATATTAAAAATAAGATTGCTGACTTACGTGCCTACCACAGCATAGAGGCGAGTTTTGGTGCTGCTATGCCACTTGAAAAACGCTTGGACTTAAAAGCAAAGTTTCCCGATGCTGAGCATCCAGTGGTACGTACTCATCCTGAAACTGGTGAGAAAATTTTATACGTCAACGCGTTCACAACCCACTTCAGTAACTATCACACCAAAGAGCGCGTCAGATTTGGACAAGACGCCAATCCGGGCGCAGCTGAACTACTACGTTACTTAATTTCTCAAGCTTATATTCCAGAGTTTCAAGTGCGTTGGCGTTGGAAGCCTAACAGCATTGCCATCTGGGATAACCGCAGCACACAACATTATGCAGTCATGGATTATCCACCTTGCCACCGAAAAATGGAGCGGGCCGGCATTATTGGTGACGCAACCTATTAAATCTATAGGTTAATAATTTTATCTAATTGAAAATTTTAAAAAATATATGAGGAGATGCACATGCAATTCTTTGACGACTCATTGCACCCGGAAAATATGGAAAAAGTGGTAATCACGGTTGCGCCGTATGGTCCCGAATGGATGCCAGAAGACTTTCCTGAAGATATTCCAGTGACCATGGATGAGCAAATACAAAAAGCGGTTGAGTGCTATGAAGCAGGCGCGACGGTGCTGCATTTACATGTCCGTGAGCTTGATGGCAAAGGCTCTAAACGCTTGTCAAAGTTTAATGAGCTTATCGCAGGTGTTCGTGAGGCTGTGCCTGACATGATTATTCAGGTAGGTGGTTCGATTTCATTTGCACCAGAGAGTGAAGGTGAAGCGGCTCTATGGCTAAGTGATGACACCCGACATATGTTGGCTGAACTTACACCAAAGCCCGATCAAGTTACGGTAGCAATTAACACCACACAAATGAATATTATGGAATTGCTCTATCCTGAATATTTAGAAGGGACTTCATTGGCACATCCAGCGACTCAGGCAGCATATGCAGAGATGACTGTGCCTGCAGGGCCTGCATGGGTCACTGAACACATCAAGCGCTTATGTAAAAACAATATTCAACCGCACTTTCAGTTAACGGGTATGCATGGTCTTGAGACGCTAGAACGTATGGTGCGTAAAGGATTGTACATGGGGCCGTTAAACTTAACTTGGATTGGAATCGGTGGCGGTTTTGATGGTCCAAACCCATTTAATTTCTTTAATTTTATTCATCGCGTACCTGATGGATGTACTTTGACATCGGAATCTTTGCTCAAAAATGTATTGCCTTTTAATACGATGTCGATGGCAATGGGTTTACATGCCCGTGTGGGTAATGAAGACACGATCATTGATCATCACGGACGCCGTTTTTCATCTGTAGAGCAAATTAAGCAAACCGTTCGGATTGCCCATGAACTAGGCCGTGAAATTGCCTCAGGAAAAGAAGCCCGTGACATTTATCGTATTGGGGTGCAATACAACAGTATTGAAGAAACCCTAATCGCAAATGGTATGGCACCCAATCGTAAAGCAGGGCAAAAGGGCGTGCCGCAGCGTAACTAATGTGACAAGGTCTAACGGAATTTAGACCTCAAATGTAGTGCAGCTTATTCGCTTTGTTTTTAAAAGCGTTGCTGCACTAGCTAAATAGAAATTATAAAAAATACAAGGAGGTCGTATGAATGCACATCAGTATTCAGATCAGATGAGCGATGTTGATACGTCAATCAGTATACCTCGTCGTTATGCATGGCTTGTTTTTGCTTTGACATTTGGTTTGCTCATTTCAGATTACATGTCAAGGCAAGTCTTAAACGCAGTCTTTCCTTTACTTAAAAATGAGTGGTTGCTCAGCGATAGTCAGTTAGGTTTGCTCAGTGGCATTGTCGCGTTAATGGTGGGTTTATTGACTCTGCCGTTGTCATTAATGGCAGACCGTTTTGGAAGAGTGAAAAGCTTGGCCATTATGGCGGCTTTATGGAGTTTGGCGACTTTAGGATGTGCACTGGCTGAGAACTATGAGCAAATGTTTATTGCTCGCTTTATGGTTGGTGTGGGTGAAGCTGCTTATGGCAGCGTGGGAATCGCGGTGGTTGTGGCTGTTTTTCCACGAGAAATGCGTGCAACACTCGCCAGTGCTTTTATGGCGGGTGGCGTATTTGGCTCGTTTTTGGGTGTGGCTTTAGGTGGTGTACTCGCACAGCATTTCGGTTGGCGTTGGGCTTTTGGAGGCATTGCTTTATTTGGTCTCATTTTGGCTTTTCTATATCCAATTTTAGTGAAAGAAAACAGAATAAACGCAGCACCTCAAAATAAAAATCGTAGTAAAACTCAGCACATTAAAAGCCCTTTAAAAACTTTATATTCAAGTCGTTCAGTCATTGCCACTTACATTGGTAGTGGTCTGCAATTATTTGTTGGTGGCACAGTAATTGTCTGGATGCCGAGTTATCTCAATCGATATTACGGCATGAGTACCGACAAGGCAGGTGTGATGGCAGCGGTCATTTTGCTATGTAGTGCAGTAGGCACAATTCTATGCGGCATGTTGTGTGATTATTTGGGCCGTAACTGTCCAGATCGTAAGGTCAGTTTAGCGATTACATACTGCTTGTTCGGTTGTGTTCTTTTATTCATTGCTTTTGCTATGCCTGCGGGACGGAATCAGTTACTTATCATCTGCCTCGGAATGTTTATTGCCCTAGGAACCAATGGGCCATCTAGTGCCATGGTGGCCAATCTCACACATAACTCAGTTCATGGCTCTGCATTTGCAACACTCACTTTAGCTAACAATTTTCTTGGTTTAGCGCTTGGTCCTTTAGTCGTTGGCAAAGTATCTGATGTGATTGGTTTACATAGCGCATTTCAACTTATGCCATTGGTCAGTATTGCAGCAGCAGCCGTATTTTTTTATGCCAAACGCCATTATCACAAAGATATTGCACGCTTTGAGCAGCAAGGAATAACTGAGCTTAAAAATCATTCAGGTAACCAAATACAAAAATGCGGGATGAATAACAAATGATGATTCGGCAATTACACATTGATGTATTTTTTGACTTTATTTGTCCTTGGTGTTTGATCGGAAAACGTCAGTTACTGATCGCTATAAATAGATTTTATCAGCTTCACCCCAAAGTCAAAGTTATCGTGCACTGGCGAGGTGTTCAGCTCATACCGGACTTAGCAGTTGAAGGTGTACCGTTTCAAACGTTTTATTTGAAACGGTTAGGTAGCTTGACAGCAGTTCGTATGAGACAAGAACAGGTCAATAAAGCTGCAAATAAAGTTGGGCTCAAGATCGATTTTGAGCAAATTAAACGGATGCCAAATACGGCCAAAGCTCATCGCTTATTTGATAAAGCTTTAAAGATAGGAACTCCTGAGCAGTGCAATGCGTTGTTAGAACAACTCTTTGCTGCCTATTTTTATGATGGGTTAGATATTGGAAACACCATTACTTTATCCAAAATAGCAAAACAGTGTGGTTTTTCATCTGAACTTATAAAAAGTGCGCTTATTCAAGATCATCAAGATTTTATCTCTGCAAGTACAGGAGGTAATGGCGTGCCTTACTTTATTTTTGATAGGGCTTCTGCCTTAGTGGGCGCGCAATCAGCAGATGCGCTTTATCAAGCGATGCAAGAGGCAATGCTGGCACAAGGAGAGTTGATATGACTAACCGATTTGAAGTGCCTTTTGAGAAAATTCCCAATTCAGGTGAGCGGGCTTTTTTTAAAATTGGAGATAAAACTCTCGCACTATTTAATGTTGCGACTCAGTTTTATGCAATCGATGATAGTTGTCCTCATCAGGGGGCATCACTATTTAGTGGACGGTTAGAAGGACGGGTGATTCAGTGCTGTGCCCATGGTCTACGTTTTGATTTAACAAATGGCTGTTTGGTTAATTCTGCTCATCTTAAAGTTGCGACTTATCCCGTAGAAGTGGCCGAGGACAAGGTATTTATTGTGATGCGTTGTGGGGAAAATCATGAGTAGTTTAGTTTTGAAAAATTTTTCCCAGCGTACAAGAGAATTAGCACCAGGCTTTGTGGTCAGTTCGGTCGTTGCTGCGGCTGCCTGTTTTTTATCAGAGCACTATGGTGCGCCAGTCATGCTATTTGCGCTACTGCTCGGCATGAGCGTGAATTTTTTAGCTGCTGAAAGTAAATGTAAGGCAGGTATCGAGTTTACCGCACGTAGTGTGCTCAGAATGGGCATCGCGTTACTCGGAATGCGTATTACTTTGGGTCAAATCACCGCACTAGGTTGGCAGCCTGTTGCGTTAGTCATTACTCTGGTTATTGTCACAATTGCCGTTTCTGTCATTGCCGCTAAAATTTTAGGCTTCCAAAAACTATTTGGCATGCTCACTGGTGGATCAACGGCAATCTGTGGTGCTTCAGCCGCACTGGCACTATCGGCTGCTTTTCCAAATCATCCGCAAAAAGAAAAAGCGACCTTGTTTACCGTGATTGGCGTGTCGGCACTTTCAACTTTTGCAATGATTGTCTATCCGATGATTGCGAAGTGGTTAGAGTTATCGCCACAAGCGGCTGGTGTGTTTCTTGGTGCTACGATTCACGATGTGGCGCAAGTGGTCGGCGCTGGTTATAGCATGTCTACTCAAACGGGTGATACGGCGACTGTAGTTAAACTCATGCGTGTGGCAATGCTGCTTCCAGTAATCGTTTGTGCAGCCATGATTACCCGTATGCAAGGTGCAGATTCAACGGGGGAACGACCGCCATTACTGCCTTGGTTTGCTGTTGGCTTTCTACTACTGGCTTGTATTAACAGTACAGGATGGGTACCAACGATAGTTCAAAATGGAATTAATGATTTATCACGCTGGTTTTTAGTCATTGCAATTAGTGCTTTAGGAATGAAAACTCAGTTAAAAGAATTGGCATCTGTCGGAATTAAACCGATTCTTTTAATGATCGGCGAAAGCATCTTTTTAGTGGTATTGGTTCTTGGACTTATGCGCTTGTGGTTTTAATTTAAAAAATTAGACTTTTAAGGAAGTTCCGGAGTGGTTCTCCAGCTTCCTTACATTTTAAATGACTTCATTGGGCTTCACATAAAGAGAAATTAATTGAGCAGGGCTTTATTGTGACTACGCCACATATTTGGTGACATACCAAATTGGCTAATGAACCAACGCGTAAAAGAACTCGGCATTGAGTAACCTAAAATATCAGACACTTGAGCAAGTGAATAATTTAGATTTTTTAAATAACGAAATACGAGATCTTTGCGTACTTCATTCATTAAATCACTAAAACTCGTTTGAGCTTCTTCTAATCGACGTTGTAAAGTCCGTACGTGAATACCGTGTGTTTGAGCGACTTGATCAATCGTAGCGCGCCCCATTGGCAAAAGAAGATAAATACTTTTACGAATATCAAAAATCATGGTCGATTCATTACTATTCTGCAAAATATCTAAATAACGCTGTGCATGGTTGGCCATAGCCAGATTTGCTTGAGGATTTGTTGTATCAAGTTCGGCCGCTGTACAAACAATGCCATTAAAGTCACTACCAAACTCGAGCGCACAGCCAAAAATCCGCCGATGCAAAGTTAAATCACTAGGTGGGTTATGAGTGAAGTGTACACTTAACGGCCGCCATTTTTGCATCATGAGTGCTGCACAAAAACGATGGGTGATTCCTAAAGCAAGTTCTGTGGCTTGCCGGCTATATCCGCAAGTTGTGGTTATAACTTCTTCTCGAATAACAACCGTATCGTCAATTTCTTCTATATATATTTCAAGTGAGTTATTGAGTAAGTTCCTATAACGAACAATCGTTTGCAGCGCTTCTCTCAAAGTATATTGGTAACTTAATAATAAGCTCAGTTCACCAAAATCCGCGATTTCGCGTTGCTCAGCCATATGTAAACCGAATACATCGCAATTACTCATTTGGGCTGAGTCTTCAAGCAAGGTAATGGCTTTATCGACAGGAATACGTTGTTTAAGATCATTCAATTGAGTTTGGCTAAGCCCAACACGTGATAATAAATGGTAGGGATTTAGATCTAATTGCTGAGCAACTGCCAAATAATTTTTTAAAGAGGCGGTATGCGCAAGAGGCACCATTTTATTATCTCCTGGTCTTAATCAGCCATATTCCTTACAGCTCATATCTAGTTATAACTAAAATATCTGCATTACAAAAGCTTTTATTTAAGCGCCTAATCATGATGTCGATTCAATTTTAAAGTTATTCTTTTAATTCATTTGTAATTACAAAAACTAATTTAATTAATTTACGAAATTTTAAAAAGATGTGTCGTCAAATGAAAAGTCCGTGACGTCTTATGTACACCATTAACTGAAATGAGCCTTTATTGTGAATGGAGTTTTATAAAAATTCTTAAGCCTCTTAGATGGCAAAATTCACAGGCGTCGAAATGGAAAAAATACAAACTAAAGCAACAATTTTAATTATTCCGGGGTTACGCGATCATGTTCCCGAGCATTGGCAAACGATCTTAGAAACAAAGCTAGCAAAGGTTCGCTCCGTACCACCTGTACAAACCAATAAACTCAATTGTGAAAATAGAGTTGCTGCCATACAAAAACAACTCGAAAAAATACAAGGTCCTGTCATTTTAGTTGCCCACAGTGCGGGTGTTCTGATGACTATACACTGGGCTGCCAAACATCAAAGACCAATTCAAGGTGCTCTACTTGTTGCTCCTCCTGATTTAAACAAAAGTTGGCCTGAAAATTATCCTAGTCCAACTGTACTTCATCAAGAAGGATGGAGTCCTTTACCAGATCAAACACTACCTTTCCCTAGCATTTTGGTTGCAAGCACCAATGACTATTTAGCTCGCTATGAAGCTGTAAGTGAAATGGCAGAAAAGTGGGGGAGTCAACTCGTAAATTTGGGTGAAGTGGGTCATTTAAACCCTGCAGCTGGCTTTGGCTATTGGCCTTTAGCTGAACAATTCATTCAACAGTTAGATCAGGTCGAACAACCTGCCTAGTACAAAAAATACCTGCTTATGTAAACCATTTAAAGCCAATGGATGGCTTTGAGTAATAAGCAATAAATAAGAAAAATCATATTTATAGGGAGATAATATGATGGGTCATTACGTCTATTTAAATCAAAGAAATAATCACGTTTTATATATTCAAAAAATAGGTGTTTCATTAAGCCTAATTTTATTCATGTCTAAAGCGAACGCAGCCAGTTTTGATATTGATAAAGACTGGAAGTTCGAGACAAAAACGACATTAAGCCTAGGTGCCAGTTGGAGTACACAAGACCCATCTGTTTCATTACTTTATCGGCCTGACGCAAACAAAATAGGGAAACAAGGCGCTAGCATTGATGTGAATGGTGATGATGGGCGTATGAATTTTAGTAAATATGATGCCATTTCACAGATTATTAGAGGCATAACTGAAGTTAAGCTAAATGGAAAACAGCAGGGTGCGGTCATTAGCACTAAATACTGGTATGACCATGCCTATGAGACAGGGCACGGAGATTTTAAACCCTTTAATGATTCAGCGTGGCCAAGGCTCGCAAAGTTCAAAGGTATTGATTTATGGAATGCCTATATATGGAAAGATTTTGAATTAGACGATGGACGAACCATAAATTTAAAATTAGGCAAACAGACTTTAAATTGGGGGAAATCTCAGTTTTTTCAAAACGGTTTAAATTCGGTAAGTGCATTCGATTTTGCTGCAATTAACCGACCAGGTGGTGATGTAAAAGAAAGAATCATTCCAACCGAAATGTTTTCATTCGACACAAGCATTAATAAAAATTTGAAAATAGAAGGGTTCTATCAATTTAAATTTAGACCTTCAGTTGTTGATGGTAACGGAACTTTCTTTGAGATTTCAGACTTTGTGCCCGAAAATGCAGGTCCAGTTCTGATTGCTGGAGGTGGAGATAAATTATCAGATACCGCAATTCGTTTACGTACCTATATTCCACGTGCAGAAAGTAGAAAAGCAAAGGACAATGGCCAATATGGTATTGCTTTAAAACAGACATTACCAAGTTTAAATAATGCTGAGCTAGGTATTTACTATGCGAACTACCATAGCCGTAATGCAAACTTTGATGGAACAGCTGTAACAGCAGCAGGACCTGAACATTTTAATACTGCGAGTTATTTTTCTATCTATCCTGAAAATATCAAAATGTTTGGATTAAGTTTGACTGGGAAAGTTGGAACAACAACTGTTTTTAGTGAGTTAACCCACAAACCTAATCAACCTTTACAACTAAACGGTACAGACATTGTCTATGCTCAAGTGCTATCGGAAGGAACACCATTTGCGCCGCCGGGAAAAACTGTTGAATTAGGTCAATATATTCAAGGATATGTACGCTTGCCCGTAACACAATTTTCAGTTGGAGCAACTGATAGTATATTCAATATTTGGGGCGCAAACTCGATGACATGGTCTACAGAGTTTGCCTTAAACCATATTGCAGATATTGGTAATCATCGGCTTGGCCGGACAGGCGCATTTGGTCGTAGTGAGCTTTCAACAGGGGCTTATAATCCTGAAACAGGCGAGTTTAAGTGTACGCCGTATGGTACAGCTCATCTTACTAATACAGAAATTGATAACTTGAATGAACGCTTTTGTAATAAAAATGGTTTTTTTAATGAATGGTCATTTGGCTACCGATTACGTGGTGCATTAAATTATCAAGATATTTTACCCTCTACAGTGATTACGCCAAGTCTTAGTTTTAGACATGATGTTTATGGATATAGCCAAAACTTTCAAGAAGGGCAAATGAGTGTAAGTGCAGCGTTATCTATGACTTATCAGCAAAAATATACAACAGAGATTGCCTATAATAACTTTTTTGGTTCTAATGAATTTAGCACGATAGATGATCGAGATTTTTTATCATTAACATTTAAAGCTAATTTTTAGTTCAATTATTTTATAAAAAATATATAGAAATACTCGTTATAAATGAGATTTAGACGTGGAGGATAACTTTTGAAATTTAGATCAAAAATTGATTGGTGGCTTTTATTAATATTTGTTGTTATCACTGCCAATATCCTTATGAAGATTTATGAAGCAAATCATCATTATTCTTTAGCTTCAAATTTTCCACATCTCGTCATTTATAGTTTAATCATTTTTATTATTTGGCTTCCCATCTTTAATACTTATTATGTGGTAGAAAACAACACTTTAATGATCAAGAGTTTGGTATTCCGATGGAAAATTAATATTGATGATATTACCCAAATAGAGCCTACTCATAATCCACTTTCATCTCCAGCGCTCTCATTAGATCGACTCAAAATTTATTATATGAAAAATGGAGAAATTAGTTCAGTGATGATTTCACCAAAAGATAAAGAACGTTTTTTTCAAGCCATAAACAAAAGACTCCATTAAAGTTGCTTGTTTAATTGCAAACATAAATTACGCTATTTCCATGACGACAAAAAATAAATGGAGATAACCCATGGCGACACGTTTTTTACTGCCAATTTTTGGCACTACGGTTTTAATTACATTAGCTGGATGCGCTTCATCCTCTCAATATCCAATTACCGACAGTTATGGGCCAGACCCAAAACTTCCTGAACCTAAATCAAGCCTATTACCAACTGTTAATATAGCTCCAGCAGAAGGCTGGCCGAGTGGGGTAATGCCAAAACCAGCAGAAGGTTTAAAGGTCAAAGCATTTGCCAAAGGACTTGAACACCCACGTTGGCTTTATGTATTACCAAATGGCGATGTATTGGTTGCTGAAACGGATGCCCCGCCTAAACCAGAAGACAGCAAAGGGATTAAAGGTAAAATTATGTCTTTTGTGATGAGACGTGCAGGCTCATCTCATCCAAGTGCAAACCGTATTAGTTTACTTCGTGACACCAATGGGGATGGCGTCGCTGACCAGAAAACAGTATTTCTTCAAAACTTAAATTCTCCATTTGGTATGGCATTGGTGGGTAATAACTTATATATCGCCAATACAGATGCACTGGTACGTTTTCCTTATCAAGAAGGTGAAACTCAAATTACGGCCAGTGGAACCAAAGTGTTGGACTTACCGGGTGGCCCTTTAAATCACCATTGGACCAAAAATGTGATTGCTAACCCAGCTGGTACCAAGCTGTACATTACCGTCGGTTCTAACAGTAACGTTGCTGAAAATGGTTTAGATCAAGAAAAAGGCCGTGCACAAATTACGGAGTTTGACATCGCAAGTGGTCAGTCACGCCCATTTGCAACGGGCCTACGTAATCCAAATGGTATGGCTTGGCAACCTCAAAGTGGAAAACTCTGGACGGTTGTTAATGAGCGCGATGAAATTGGGAGTGACCTAGTACCCGACTATATGACGTCAGTTCAAGATGGAGCTTTTTATGGTTGGCCTTACAGCTACTATGGTCAACATGTTGATGTACGAGTTAAACCACAAAATCCAGCAATGGTTGCCCGTGCAATTAAACCAGACTATGCACTAGGCAACCATACGGCTTCTTTAGGCCTCACATTTTATGCAGCCGAACTCATGCCGCAATTTAGAGGAGGTGCATTGATCGGTCAGCATGGTTCTTGGAACCGTAAGCCTCACAGTGGTTATAAAGTCATTTTTGTACCATTTAGAAGTGGTCAACCTTCTGGTCCGCCGCAAGATATTTTGACGGGATTCCTTAGTGATAAAGGCAAAGCGTATGGTCGTCCTGTGGGTGTGACAATTGATTTCTCAGGTGCCGTGTTAGTTGCAGATGATGTGGGCAATACGATTTGGCGCGTTTCGCCAGTTGCAGAGACAACTTATGAAGCTCCAATGAAATATGCTATTGGAACCCCGCCAGGCACACCATAAAGTGTTTTAACGATCATTTATTAGCATGGGCGGCCTTTAGGCTTTATAGAGGCTCGCCCAAATGGCTATTATTTAATTTTTAAATAATTGAACAAAAAAAATACTAATTGGACTTTATAAGCCAACTTCTCAAAAATGAATATGTGAAAACGATAATGATGTTTAAGGAACAAACACATGAATACACATATTCGAATTGCCGTGGTCGGTGGTGGTATTGCTGGTCTGGCTTTAGCAAGTAATTTAAGTAAACACGCTCATTTAAATGTCCAAATGTTTGAATCTGCACCTCAGTTTTCTGAAATTGGGGCAGGAATTTCTTTTGGTGCCAATGCAGTCAAAGCCATTGAACTGTTAGGTTTAGCTAACGAATATCATGCAATTGCAGATAAAGTATCGCCGCCATTTCAAGATGTTTGGTTTCAATGGCGTAATGGTTATACCGATGAATATTTATCTGCATCGATCGCGACAGGTGTAGGGCAGTCATCTGTTCATCGTGCTGACTTTCTTGATGCCATTATTCCTCACATGCCTACGCAAAATGTCCACTTTTCTAAACGCCTAGAGACGATTGAAGAACAAGATGATCAGGTGATTTTGCACTTTAATGATGGTAGTCAGCATGAATGCGATTATTTGATCGGGGCTGACGGTATCCGCTCGGTGGCTCGCCAATATGTTTTAGCTTCTCATCATTTACCACCAGTTCATCCACGTTTTTCAGGAACTTGGGCATATCGTGGCATTATTTCTCACGCTTCATTTAAAGAAGCTTTGCAGCAAATAAATGGCGATACAGATTTAGCAGATATTCCTCAAATGTTATTGGGCAAAGACAAACATATTTTAACGTTCCCGATTCGTAAGGGGGAGCAAATTAATATTGTTGCTTTCTGCTCAAACCGTGAAGATACAATACTACCAGCCGATACACCGTGGACTAAGCCTGTCGATAAAGCTCAAATGCTTTCCGATTTTTCAGAGTGGAGTGAAAGCTGCCAAACATTACTCGGTTTAATTGAACAGCCTACCATTTGGGCCTTACATGAAATTGAAGAAATTTCGACTTATCAAAGTACCTCAGGTCATGTCATTGTCATGGGCGATGCCGCACATGCCATGTTACCTCACCAAGGTGCAGGAGCAGGCCAAGGTCTTGAAGATGCATTAATCCTTGCGGCCTTATTGTCGACAAAAAACTTACAAGCAGATCAGTTAACCGATGTGTCTTCAATATATGAAAAGCTCCGTTTAAAACGTGCTTGTCGTGTTCAGCAAACCTCTCGTGAGTCTGGCGAAATTTATGAGTGTTATTCAACTCAGTACCAAACGTTTGCCGAAATTGGAGAACATCTTGAGCATCGCTTTGACTGGTTATGGCAACATGATCTAGAACAGGATGTTGCAGAAGCACAGCAACAATTACATCAGCTAGGAATGGCAACCATTTAAATAAATTTTTGTTTTACACACAATTTGCTAAGGAAAGCAATTATGGAAAAACTAAATGCAAATCAATTGATTGATGACGCAAGATTAACACCATTACATTGGCGGGTGATCTTGCTGAGTGCGCTCATTATTATTTTTGATGGCTATGACTTAGTTATTTATGGTGTTGCATTGCCTAAGCTCATGCAACATTGGCAGTTAGATAGTATGACTGCTGGATTGCTGGGCAGTGTTGCATTATTTGGCATGATGTTTGGTGCCATGATTTTCGGTAGTTTGGCTGACAAATTAGAGTCATATGGCTTTAGCCGTAAGCGTTTAATTATGCTTTGTGTCTTCATTTTTAGCGGTTTTACGGTGTTATGTGGTTTTGCCAATAGTCCTAAAGAGTTTGCCATTTATCGTTTTATTGCCGGCCTAGGTTTGGGCGGCGTAATGCCAAATGTTATTGCCATAATGACCGAATTTGCCCCAAAGAAATTACGATCAACTCTGGTATCGCTCATGTTTAGTGGCTATGCGATTGGTGGCATGAGCTCAGCACTTTTAGGCATGTGGTTAGTTCCTAAATTTGGTTGGCAAATCATGTTTATTTTGGCGGGTATTCCACTCATTTCATTACCTATTATTTGGAAATTTTTACCCGAATCAATTGATTATCTGGTTCGCCAAAAAAAATGGAATGAGGTGCGTGATTTACTTAAACAGTTAGCGCCAGAACAAAACATAGCTGATCATACAAACATCGTATTACATCAAGAAAATCAACAAACTGCGGCTCGACCTTTGGTTGCTCTTTTTACCGAGAACCGTGCTTTAGTCACTGTGTTTTTCTGGCTGAGTGTATTTATGGCTTTATTGATGGTGTATGCGCTCGGTAACTGGATACCAAAACTTATGGTCGAGGCTGGATATGATTTATCAACCAGTCTGGTCTTTTTATTGGCGCTAAACTTGGGTGGGATGTTGGGTGCAATCGGTGGAGGATACTTTGCTGATCGTTTTCACCTAGGTAAAGTTATTTGTTCACTCTTCTTGGCGGGTGCAATTTCACTTTACTTGCTGAGCTATGCTTTACCCATGGTCATTTTATATCTCTGTATTGCCATTGCAGGAGCGGCGTCTATTGGCGGGCAAATTTTATTGCTAGCTTATATGGCACAGTTTTATCCTTCACCAATTCGCAGTACTGGCATTGGTATGGCTTTGGGTGTAGGCCGTATTGGAGCGATTTTAGGTCCGATTTTATGTGGCTGGCTTTTAAGTTTGCACTTACCCATTGAATATAATTTTATCGCGCTAGCCATTCCTTGTGTGCTGGCAACCTTAAGTGTTATTGCCATAAGTATTTGTAATCGAACCAAACGTGTAATGCTAAATTCAAGTATATCTCCATAAGAATTAAGCATTTTTATTCCTGTAAAAGGAACTAAACTCTAAACAAAGAAGTTAAAGTCTTTGTTTAGAGTATTTAAAGGATCAGAACCATGGATTTAGGTTTGATTAAAGTTTTTGTCTGTATCTATGAGTCTCGGCATATTAGTAAAGCTGCTGATAAATTGAATTTGAGCCAGCCTTCAGTGACTTATAATTTGAACCGTTTACGCCGTCAGTTAAATGACGAGTTGTTTACCAGAAGCCGAGGCGGTGTAGAACCTACAAAAGTTGCACATGAGCTTTATCCAATTTTTCATCAAGCAATTTTTAATATTGAATCAGCGATTGCTCAAGCACAGGAGTTTCATCCTCAAAACTCCAATAAAACTTTCCGAATCGGACTGTCCGACGCAGGGGAGATTTGCCTATTGCCTAGTCTTATGGCCTTTTTGCAGAAAACAGCGCCCTATATTCAAATTGAGATTGAAGAGATTCAGTCGTCTAAGGTTGAACAGTGGCTTATTGATGGCTTTTTAGATCTAGCTGTATTTAATAGTACACAGACCATAATGCCTAAAATAGAAACACGTACTTTATTTGAAGAAAGATATGTATGCATTGCTAGAGCTGACCATCCAAGGCTACAGCAGCAACTGACATTAGAGCAATATTTGCAAGAAGATCATATTGCTATCAAGTCATCGACAGGGCATATCCAAGTTGAGCAATATTTAAAAACAATGGATTTGAAGCGACGAATTCGTTTAGAGGTTCCACATTTTAGTGTTTTACAAGGTGTTTTGCAGAGTTCAGATATGTTGGTGACATTACCGTCGCGAGCAGCTCGGCATTATCTAGCGCATGGTAATGTCCAAATGTTTGAATTACCTTTCGCTATGGATTCTTTTAAAGTGAGCTTGAACTGGTTTAATCGTAGTGATGATATTATTGCCAGAAAATGGCTGATTCAATCTGTCGGTCAAATATTTGAAGTTTTATAAAAACTATTTACAGCTATTTAAAATTTCATTTTCAGATTAAGCGCTTTGATCTGAGAACTTAAAGTTCTTTCCAATTTATTATTAAATTTTGATAGCATTCGCGTTATAAACAATAAGAATTGTATATGAATTATGACAGATCAATTAAGAGCAAAATTTGAGAATTTAGAACTGAACGCAGGTTTAGGGAAAATCAGCGCCTTTATTTCGATGTCACTCAGCTTACTTTGTCTGTTTGGTGCATTATGCTTTTTATTTCCTAGTGTATTAACGACTCCAGAACTCCGTCCTCTTTACGCAAAACATTATCATTTTTTTTATTATGGACTGATTACGGGCATTATTATTAGTGCTGGTTTTGGTGCATTTAGTGCAATTGTCCGTCAAAATCGTTATGGCTTTTACGGACTATGTTCTTCACTTGTAGCAGCAGTTTTGGGCTGTGGTGTAATTGAGGCACCCGTTTTACCAAGTGTACCGTTTTATGCAGGTATCGATTATTTTGTCCTAACTCTATTTATTTTAGCGTTCATTTTTATTCCGCTTGAAGGTTTTTTTGCTAAAAACCCTGAACAGAAAATATTAAGAGTCGGTTGGGTGACCGATATGAAGTATTTCATGGTCAGCCATGTTGGGATTCAATTATTTAGCTTTTTAACCGTCATGCCGATTCAATATTGGATTACGCATCTACCTGATAATCCAATTGTGCCTTATGTACAAGCTCAGCCAATTTGGCTGCAATTTATTGAACTATTAATTGTGGTCGACTTTACTGTGTATTGGTTGCACCGCGCTATGCATGAAGTTAATTTCTTATGGCGCTTTCACGCGATTCATCATTCGACTGAATATATGGATTGGTTAGCATCTTCTCGTTTGCATGTCATTGAAGTGCTAATGACTCGCTTTATTGCCACTTTACCGATTTTCCTATTGGGTTTTCATACTTCAGCTGTTTTTGCTTATTTAATTTTTATTTCATTTCACGCTATTTTTATTCATTCCAATGTACGTTTTCGTTTTCCATATTTGCGCTGGATTATCGCAACGCCAGAATTCCACCATTGGCATCATTCTTCAGAAAAACCTGCTATTGATAAGAATTACGCTGCATTTATTCCACTCTATGATGTCATTTTTAAAAGCGTATATATGCCTAAACATTTGGCAAGTGTGTATGGAACAGTGGGTTATAAAATCCCAAATAGTTTTATAAAACAGTTTACTTGGCCTTTTAAAAAGTATGTAAAACGTTTTTTGAAGCCTTGGCGTGATCAGTAAAGTAAAAAACAGCCTTCATCGAGGCTGTTTTTTTTAATCCTTATTTACTTTTAATATTTTTAAAAATCATTAGAAGGGCAATCAGTGCAAGACCAATAATTAAACTCATATAAATATTGGCACTGTTCATAAGTCCGATTTTACCCACAAAGTAGCCTGCCAGAATTGCTGGAACACTAAAAGCCAAATAGCTTTCAACAAAGAATGCAGCCATTAAACCTGCGCGTTCTTCGGGTAAAGCTAGGGGCATGACTGTGCGAATTGCTCCCATGAAAGCTGTACCAAACCCCACTCCGGTAATAATAGAACCAATAAGTAGAACCACGGCACTTGTAAAATTGATCGCTAAAAATAAAACGGTTGCACCAATAATGATGGATAAGGTGCCCGTGAGCAAAATACGAAAATTGGTAGATTTTCTAAGAGTCAGAATCCCTGCCGCACCTGAAAGGGCGAGCGCCATAAACATACTGCCGTTTAGCCAAGCTGAAGATGTCTGAAAAATTTTTGCCAGTAAAGAGGGCATAAGTGATAAGAAAAAACCACTGACCATCCAAAGTGCAATATTAATAGGGCTAATACTTAATAGAGCACCTCTTGCTTGATGAGGAATAGCCATGTTGGGTTTTAAAGAAGCCAAAGCTCCAGATCTTTTACGTACAGTCTCAGGATTAAAGAAACTTAAAATAAGTTCAAGTGCAAACAAAACACATAAGAGTTCAAAAACCAAATGTAAGGGTTGAGCTGAAAATTGCAGAATAAAACATGTAATAAAAACTCCTGCTGCCATGCCGACCATTGGGGCAATACTATTAATTAAGGAACCATGATGCTTACTAAAATCTAAGATTGCAGCTCCAATTGCAGAAACGGCAAGACCTGTTGCGATACCTTGTAGGCCACGCGCAATAAATAACATAGAAACATCTGAGGCAAAAAGGAAAAAGCTCATTGAAGCGATTTGCAAAAAAATTGCTGAAATAATGACGGGCCGACGTCCGATATAATCAGATAAAGAGCCAATAATGAGTAAAGAAGCAAGTAAGGTAAACGCGTAGGTTGCAAAAATTAAAGTTAAGATAACGGGCGAAAATTGCCATATCTGCTGATACAAACGATATAAAGGCGTAGGGGCACTAGACGCCGCCATAAAGGTCATAAGCGTGATTGTGTTTAAGGTCAACGCTACTGTTGAATCTAACTGAAAAACTGATCCAGACCGTTTTGAACTTGAATTGTTCATATAAGATGAATAACATAAAAGCGAATATTTAGCTTTTATACATGATTTTTACACTAAAGCAAATCATTAGCTTTAGTGTATTTTGTATATACAAATATTATTTTAATCGTTTTTATTGAAGTAGAGCTAATTAATGGCAAAAGTTGTTACTGGGTTACGCCCGGGTGGTCGTAGTGAAAGAATTCAAACTGCGGTACATCAAGCAGTAAAAGAGCTTCAAAAAAATCTGGAGCAAAGCCAAATTACTATACCCATGATTGCTGATGAAGCAGGTGTAACACCTTCTACAATTTATCGTCGTTGGGGAGATATCAATCAGTTATTTTCAGATGTTGCTCTTAATGAGCTGAAACCCGATATGGAGCCAAAAGATTTAGGCTCATTTCAGCTTGATATCACGACATGGGTCGAACAATATTTTGAAGAGTACTCTTCTGAAGTAGGGCAAACACTGCTACGAGATTTGCTATATGCAACTGAATCTTCAAACGCTCGAAAGTGCGAAACTTTAATCGTTCAACAACTTGATATTATTCAAGCCAGAGCTAAGGCACGTAGTGAATTAACTATAGAAAATCAAGAAATTATCGAAGCTGTTATTGCACCTATGTTATTCCGCATCTTATTCACTGATCGTACATTAAGCTTAGACTATGTCCATATTTTATTAGAGCGGTTATTTAAGGCCCACCCTAATTTTAATTAATTTATCACAGCTTATTAGTGTAATTTTTTAACAAGAAATAGGCATTTTCTCTTGTTAAAAAATTATATATCAATTTTTCTTATTATTTTTAAATTAAATTTTCATAATTTATAATTTACATGTTTTTAATAAAGTCATTTATTTAATAAATGATAGTCCTGAATCAGTTAAACAAGTTATTAAAGCCGGTTTTATTAACTTAAATAGAGTTTAATTTTAACATAAACAATAATTTAATCTTATTTTTAATAAATTTTATAATTTTTTAAATCTTAAAATAAAAAGTATTCTATACAAATTAATGCATGATTTTTGAATTTGACATTTTTTAAATTTATAACACAGGGTGTTTTTTATTCTTTACAATGGCTTTTCCTTGTTAAAGCAGCTTGTGGTGCTAGCTTTATATTTTATTTTTTTATCCCCATCGAAAAGGTATTTAGATAATGGATTTCAATACCCTTGACCAAGAAACGGTACAGAAAAAACAGAAATTTCACCAAATTTTGTATGTACAGGTCATTTTTGCAATTATTTTGGGCATTTTAATTGGTCATTTTTACCCAGAACTTGGCGAAAGTTTAAAACCGCTTGGTGATGCATTCATCAAGATCGTTAAAATGATTATTGCTCCCGTCATCTTTTTAACAGTTGTTACAGGCATTGCCAGTATGACAAACATGAGCCGTGTGGGTCGTGTAACTGGTAAAGCGATGCTTTATTTTCTGACCTTCTCAAGCTTGGCTCTTGTGGTTGGTATGATTGTGGCAAATATTATCCAACCGGGTAAAGGCCTTAACATTGATCCTGCTACCTTGGTCAACGACAAAGTAAATACTTATGTTGAGAAGGCACATGCAACAAATATTACCGATTTCTTCATGAATATTATCCCGCAAACCTTAGTCAGTCCTCTGGCTGGTGGCGAGATTTTGCAGGTATTATTTGTAGCGGTGTTATTTGGTATTTCTTTAGCTGCTTTAGGCGACCGAGCGCGCCCAATTACCGATTTTTTAAATAACTTAACAGCTCCAGTTTTCTACTTGGTTGGTATGTTAATGAAGCTTGCTCCAATTGGTGCTTTTGGTGCAATGGCTTTCACAATCGGTGCTTATGGAATCGAATCAATTGGTAATTTATTATTATTAATTATGACGTTCTATATTACTGCGGTGTTATTTGTCGTAGTGATCTTAGGTGCAGTAGCTCGTTACAATGGTTTTTCAATTATTCACTTAATTCGTTATATCAAAGATGAGCTTTGGTTGGTTTTAGGAACAAGTTCTTCAGAAGCAGCTTTACCATCTTTAATGGACAAAATGCAAAAAGCAGGTTGTGAAAAATCGGTGGTAGGTCTAGTCATTCCAACAGGTTATTCATTTAACCTTGATGGTACAAATATCTACATGACTATGGCAGCTCTGTTTATTGCACAAGCGTGTAATGTAGATTTATCAATTAGTGAACAAATTGCATTGCTTCTTGTTGCAATGGTAAGTTCTAAAGGTGCAGCAGGGGTGACTGGTGCAGGCTTTATTACTCTGGCTGCAACTCTATCCGTTGTGCCGGCTGTTCCTGTCGCAGGTATGGCTTTAATTCTTGGTATCGACCGTTTTATGTCTGAATGCCGTGCATTAACAAACTTAGTTGGTAATGCTTGTGCAACAATTGTGGTGGCACGTTGGGATAAGGCTTTAGATAAAGATCTTCTTGATAAAGCATTAAAGAACCATAAAGCAGATTAACCTTACAAAATAAAAAAATCTGTAGCTAAGGGCAATTTGGGAGAGTAGCCCTGCTACAGATTTTTTATTTAATAACTAAAAAATATATTTTAATTAAGCCATTCTAAAGTTCTGCAACATTACTTGTCTTTCAGGAAAGACAGTACTGTAATTAAAATCAAGTCGTAAAAAAATTATGCTTTTAAGTGATCCTCAAACTCTTCACCTAATTGCATAGCTAATGAATTACCTGCTAACTCACAAGTGACCAAACCATATTCTTTTTTAAAACTAAAAGTAAAACCTTTCCCGTCAGCGAGATTTTTAACTGAATACCCTAACTTTTCTAACCAAATACGAAACGCAATCAAATTTTTAGCTTTAACAACCTTTTTCACGTGAGAACTCCTTCTATCCGTGGCATTACATCTTATTTATTAATAGGGTTTTAATTGGATTTTTTAAAGGGGTAAAACTTTTTTTTATTTTTCAACTTGTAAAAAAGTAAGAAAAGATTTTATTTTTATAAAATAATAAATTCATCATATGTATGAAAAATAATAAATTTTTATTTAAAGAGCAGTCTTCTTGAGTGTTTTTGAAAATATAAACTCAACGTTATTTTTAGAATAGTGAGTAAATAAAAAACAGAGTAAATGTAAAAAATAATTACAGACAACAGCTAATAAGCAAAAAGATACAGTTCTTAAAATGAAACCGTATCTTTTTTTTAAAGCCCAATTTTAGAAATTATCTTTAAGAGTACGTATATGTGCGAAGTCTTCAACACTTTCTGCGCGAAGAAAGGGGTTGGTCGCCAATTCAAGTTCAATCGTACTTGGTAGCGTGATTAAACCTTGTTTACGTAGTTCACGGACTTTTTGAGCTCGTTCTGATAAGGCAAGATTATGCGGTTCTACCGTTAAAGCAAATTCGGCATTTGAAAGCGTGTATTCATGTGTGCAATAAACTTTTGTGTTGGTTGGTAATGCTGCTAGACGGCTCAGTGAGTGATACATTTGTTCAGCCGTGCCTTCAAATAATCGACCACATCCCATTGCAAACAAAGTATCACCACAAAATACAGCTTCTAATTCTTCAATAAAATATACAATGTGCCCTAAGGTATGACCTGGAGTTGCAATAATTTCTACTTTTAAATCATTAAATTTTAGATGATCGTCATGTTGTAAGGGATGGGTAATTCCCGGAATCTTTGTGAGCTCACCACGGGGACCATAGACAGTAATATTTTGGGTGGCCGTTAAATCAGCAACACCCCCTATATGGTCTTTATGCCAATGAGTAAGCCAAATTTGTTTTAAATTTAACTGATGCTTCTGACAAAATTGTGTGACTAGTTCTGCTTCTGTTGGGTCAACTGCTACAGCTTCTTGGGTTTCAGTATCTTCTAAAATCCAGATATAGTTTTGGAGGGCATTCTGCACATCAATAAAATGAATTCTATAACGCATTGTTTTATCCTGAAACTAAATCCAAAGAGTAAATGAATAATAATGACTAAGTCTGATCATACCAGAAAATGGTATTGAGCCATGTACTCAACTATCTTTAAGAAAAGAGTTGTATAAAACAAAAAAAGCCCTCTAGAAGAGAGCTTTTTTGTATGGATGACTTAACGGAGTTTAGCGAGCCAGTTTCCTAGCGTTTGTACGATCTGTACTAATAGTAATAGGATAATGACTGTTAAAATAACAACGCTGGTATCAAAACGTTGATAACCATAAGAAATCGCTAAATCACCAATACCACCTGCACCAACTGCGCCAGCCATAGCGGTTGCACCGATAAGACTGATTGTCGCTGTTGTAAGGTTTAAAATGAGCGAACTGCGTGCTTCAGGCAAAATAAAGCGATAGATAATTTGCCAAGGTGTAGCACCCATTGCTTGAGCAGATTCAATAATTCCTTCATTGACTTCAAGCAATGAAGTTTCAATCAGACGTCCCATATAAGGACCAACATAAATAGTCAATGGAACAATAGCTGCCCATGTACCAATTGAAGTACCTACTAACAGCTTAGTAAGAGGAATCACTGCAATAAGTAAAATAATAAAAGGGAGGGAGCGTAAAGCATTTACAATTGGATTAAGTAAATGATAAATCACTTTATTCGGTAAAATGCCATCTGGACGGGTAACTAATAAAATAATTCCCTGAATAAATCCCCAAATACCACCAAACAAAAGTGCGAAGAAAACCATATTAAAGGTTTCTTGCAAAGCTGTAACGAATTGATCAATAGAAAGGGAGCTGTGCCAGAAAGGTTGAGTAAGTTCAGTTAACCATTGTACGATTAAATCTCTCATACTTGATCTCCTGATTGAACTACACCTACTTCATTTTGTTCCAAAAACTCAATAGCCTGCTTAATTAGCTGAGGATCACCTAAAAGCTGCACAAACATTTGACCAATGACTGTGCCATTAATTTCAGTCATGTTGGCAAATAAAATATTTAAGCTAATATCGAATTGTTTAATCAGTGACTGAATTACAGGTTCTTGAGCAGAACGCCCTAAAAACTGTAAACAGTAAATACTATGATGATGCTGGTTTTCAAGCTGATTTAAAATGTTCACAGGCAACTGTTGATGTAAAACAGTTTGAATGAAGTTTTTAGTCGTTGGATGTTGAGGTTTACTAAAGATATCAATCGTTGAACCTTGTTCAATGACTTTACCTGCTTCCATCACAGCCACATGATCACAAATAGTTTCGATGACATCCATTTCATGGGTCACCATAACAATCGTGATTTTTTGCTCTTGATTAATTTTCTTCAGCAGTTCTAAAACTGATTTGGTAGTTTGCGGATCTAGAGCAGAAGTTGCTTCATCACACAAAAGAATTTTTGGATGATTTGCCAAAGCACGGGCAATACCGACACGTTGCTTTTGTCCGCCAGAAAGTTCATCTGGGTAAGCATCTTTTTTATGCTTAAGATCAATGAACTCCAATAACTCATTCAGGCGTTTTTCACGTTCTACCTTATTGTAATTCAGTAGGCGCATTGGCATTTCAATATTTTCAGCAACTGTCTTGGTTTGTAGCAAATTGAAGTGCTGGAAAATCATTCCAATACTTGCACGTTCCTGACGTAATGAGCGCGCATCCAAAGCGGTGAAATCTTTCTGATTAATAATGATTTGACCTTCTGTTGGTCGCTCAAGTAGGTTGATCAGGCGGATTAAGGTACTTTTACCTGCACCACTATAGCCAATGATGCCAAAAATACTGCCCTCTGGAATCTCTAAATTGATTTCGTCGAGTGCGCGTATGGTTTGACTTTTGAGCTGATAGTGCTTTGAAATGTTTTTAAATTGAATCATATCTTCAGAAACTATGCTGGAAAGAAAAAACAGGCAAAGAGAATTTGCCTGTTTCACGTTTGGGCTATTATATTACTATTTAGCTTCTGAGAGATAGCTGATTGGTTTGTCTACGTCAACTTTTGTTCCACCAAAGTGTTCTTCAATGTATTTTTTAACAGCTGCATTGTGGTAAAGCTTACCAACTTTTTGCAAGACAGGATCATTTTTACGTGATTCAGCAGTTGCTAGAACGTTGACACTAATTTTTGAGATTTGATCAATAGGTTCATAGAACATAGAATCTTTGAGTACGTTTAAACCTCCCTCGAGTGCTATGGTATTATTTAATACAACTGCATCAAATTCATTTTTAAGACGTAATGCAGTTTCCATTTTGATTGGTTTGATGTTGATCTTTTTGGGATTTTCGATAACATCAATTGGACTGCCTTGAATAGGATTAAAGTCAGCTTTAAGCTTGATTAAGCCAGCAGTTTGTAACAAGAGTAGCGCACGAGATTCGCTGGCAGCATCATCCGGGATTGAAATAATTGCACCTTCAGGAAGTTCTTCAATTTTTTTGTATTTACTTGAATAAATCCCCATTGGCTCAATATAAGTGGTAGAAACCGCTGCAATCTTATCCGGGTTTGAATTATTAAATGCAGTAAGATAAGAATAAGCTTGGAATGCGTTCAAATCTACTTCTTTATTTGCAATTGCTGTATTCATTGAAACGGAGTCTGTGAAGTTTTTCACTTCTAACTTTAAGCCAGCAGCTTGGGTTTCAGGTAAAGTTGCGATATAACGCCAAATATCAGCATCTGAACCTGTAGAGGCAATTACTACCTTTTGTACTTTGGAACTATCATTGTTTTGTTCGGCTTGTTGAGCATTTTCTTGTTTGCTACATGCTGTCAATAATACTACTGACATGCTTAAAAAAAGGCTGATCAGCTTTTTCATTTAAAAAAGTCCTAAGATATAGAACAATAAAGATTGATCTATATCAATATGAAAAGAGAGGAGTTGAAATTACAACTAGTCTAAACTCTGTGATCTTTTTCTGGGGTTCCATAATTTGCTTGCATATTTTGGCTATAACAGAGGGTAATTGTTTAATAAACAAAAACTGTTTCCCCAAACAGTTCATCCCCAACAGTAGCCAAACGAGCATTCATAAATTTAGAATATTAAAAAACTCTCTACAGTCATAATGTGTAGAGCAAGTCTTTATGGAAATTATTAAAACAGCAGTGTCTGATGACAGTTACAACGTATGCTAATGATATCAATAAAAGTATGCTTGATATAGGGGGCTTCTTTTTATTTGTTGATATCTTTAGCAAAATTTTAAAGATTTATACGATTTTCTTATATCGTGATACGTAATAAAAAAGCCTCTATATAGAGGCTTTTTTATTAGCATTTTAAACTTGTAGGTTTTTTAAGCTTTTTCACGTGCAATTGCGCGGTAGCCAATGTCATTACGATATTGCATACCAGTAAAGGTAACTTGACCACATACTTCTAGCGCATTAATTTGTGCTTCAAGAACGCTGTCGCCCAATGCTGTTACGCAAAGAACTCGACCACCAGAAGTCACAATGTGACCATCTTCACGAGTTGCAGTGCCTGCATGGAAAATTTTAGTATCTTCAGGTGATTGTCCGATACCAGAAATTACATCACCTTTGCGTACGCTATCAGGATAGCCTTCAGCTGCGAGTACAATACCGATTGACTTGCGTTCATCCCATTCAGCTTCTTTTGGTAAATTACCAGCAATACCAGCTTCTACCAATTCCACAAGAGATGATTTTAAACGCATCATGATCGGTTGAGTTTCAGGGTCGCCAAAACGACAGTTAAACTCGATCACACGTGGTTGGCCTTGTTCATCAATCATTAGACCAGCATATAAGAAACCAGTGTAAACATGTCCATCAGCAGCCATACCATCAACAGTCGGACGCATGATTTCAGTCATAACGCTTTCGAAAATGTCAGAAGTTACCACTGGAGCAGGAGAGTAAGCACCCATACCACCGGTATTAGGACCTTGATCGCCTTCAAAAATACGCTTGTGATCTTGTGAAGTTGCCATTGGTAAAATATTTTTACCATCAATCATACAAATGAAAGAAGCTTCTTCACCTGCAAGGAACTGTTCAATCACAACGCGTGAACCAGCATCACCAAATTTGTTGCCAGCAAGCATGTCATCAATTGCGTCAAAAGCTTCTTCGTTGGTCATTGCAACGATTACGCCTTTACCAGCAGCAAGACCATCAGCTTTAATTACAATTGGTGCACCATTTTTTTCAACATATGCTTTAGCTGCATCTACTTCAGTGAAAACGTCATAGAACGCAGTTGGAATGTTGTGACGCTTTAAAAAGTGCTTAGCAAATGCTTTTGAACCTTCAAGCTGCGCTGCATATTGAGTAGGTCCCCAAATTTTTAAACCTGCTTCACGTGCAGCATCTACCACGCCATTAACTAATGGTGCTTCTGGGCCAACAATAATAAGATCAACATTATTTTCTTTAGCAAAAGCAATGATTGCTGAGTTGTCTAAAATATCAAGTTGAACATTAACACATTTGTCTTCTGTTGCAGTTCCAGCATTACCTGGCGCAACAAAAACTTGAGTAACATTGGTATCTTGCGCAATTTTCCATGCTAAAGCATGTTCACGACCACCACTACCTAAAACTAAAATATTCATTTTTAATTTGTTCCTTAACTTTAATCCTTTTCATCTCCCTCTATCCCTCAAGTTGGAGAGTTAGCTCCATTATTGTGGAAAACCCTCCTGAATAAAAGGAGGGTTAGGGAGGACTAAATTTAAATTAGTGGCGGAAATGGCGCATACCAGTGAAGACCATTGCAATACCAGCTTCGTCAGCTGCTGCGATTACTTCTTCATCACGCATAGAACCACCCGGTTGAATAATGCATTTAATGCCAGCTTTAGCTGCATTATCAATCCCGTCACGGAACGGGAAGAATGCATCAGATGCCATCACAGCACCTTCAACAACCAAACCTGCATGTTCAGCTTTGATGGCAGCAATACGAGCTGAGTTAACACGGCTCATTTGACCTGCACCAACACCAATAGTCTGGCGATTTTTCGCATAAACAATTGCATTTGATTTTACATATTTCGCAACTTTCCAAGCAAAGATGAGGTCATCAATTTCTTGTTCAGTTGGTGCGCATTTAGTTACTACTTTAAGATCATCTTTAGTAATCATACCTAAGTCTTGATCTTGAACTAATAAACCGCCATTAACGCGTTTGTAGTCAAGTTGTGGTGCACGTGCATCAATCGCAGGTAATTCGCCACATACTAAAACACGTACGTTTTTCTTAGCACCAGTAACTTCAAGCACACCATCAGCAATACTTGGAGCAATAATAACTTCAACGAATTGACGGTCAACGATTGCTTGAGCAGTTGCGACATCTAACTCACGGTTAAATGCAATAATGCCACCGAAAGCAGATTCTGGATCTGTTGCATAAGCTAAATCGTAAGCAGCTTTAATGCCGTCTAAAGAAACAGCAACACCACAAGGGTTAGCATGTTTTACAATTACACAAGCAGGTTTTGCGAATGATTTAACACATTCAAGTGCAGCATCTGTGTCAGCAATGTTGTTATAAGACAATTCTTTGCCTTGTAACTGTTTTGCTGTAGAAACTGATGCTTCTTTTGCATTTGCTTCAACGTAAAATGCAGCAGATTGATGTGGGTTTTCACCGTAACGTAGATCTTGTGCTTTGTTCAATTGAGTATTGAACGTACGAGGGAATAAATCAGCTTCACCTTCGGTCTTACCAACGCGAGCGCCTAAGTAAGAAGCGATCATGCCGTCGTATTGAGCAGTATGTTCAAATGCTTTAACAGCTAAATCAAAACGTGTTTCATAAGAAAGTGAACCAGCAGTTTTTAATTCATTGATTACGGTGTCGTAATCTGAAGCATTTACTACAATACCTACAGAAGCATGGTTTTTAGCAGCTGCGCGAACCATTGTAGGACCACCGATGTCGATATTTTCGATTGCATCAGGAAGAGTACAGTCAGGTTTTGCAACTGTCGCAGCGAATGGATAAAGGTTTACAACAACTAGATCAATCGGATCAATGTTGTGTTCTTCCATTACTGCTTCGTCTAAGCCACGACGAGCAAGAATACCGCCATGAATTTTTGGATGTAATGTCTTAACACGACCATCCATCATTTCAGGGAAGCCAGTATGTTCAGATACTTCAACAACTGCGATGTTATTATCTTTAAGCAACTTGTATGTGCCGCCTGTAGATAATAATTCCACCCCTAAAGCTGCAAGGTTTTGAGCAAATTCGACAATTCCTGTCTTATCAGATACAGAAATCAAAGCACGTTTAATAGTCATGATGTTTAATTCAACAATTTCAAGTCTACGGATTAAAACCAATAAGCATAAAAAAATGCCCACGAAGTCGTGAGCATTTTATCATTTATTCACTCATTAAACCGTGAGCTTTTAACTTTTTACGTAAAGTGCCACGGTTGAGTCCAAGAATCTCTGCAGCACGGGTCTGATTACCACGTGTATATTCAAGAACTACAGATAAAAGAGGTTTCTCCATTTCTGCTAGCACCATGTCATATACCTGAGATGGTTGCTCACCTTGCAATTGTGCAAAATAATGACGAACTGCGCGATCCACGTGGATGCGAAGAGCAACATCAGATTGTGCAGTAAAAATAGGAGATTTGCTATTCATGCGAGTTAATCCGAAAATCAAATACTAACTTGGATAAAGTAGTATATAAATGTGGTCTAAAAATACGGAGTCCTGTTTTAGATCCTAAAACAGTGACTCTAAAACATAAGAACAATTAGCTTGCCATATTTCTTCGTATTGAATAAAAAATAAGCGTAACAATAGTTAAATATTTGTTACAGCTCCCTCAAAAACAAAAAAAGTTAGGCTATGTGCTTAAAGTAGAAAAGCACACATGCTTAACAGTATTTTTTTTGGATTGAGAGCGAGGAGTATATGAGTCAAAGCTTTCGTGGCGCGTATCATACCATTGTCTAGGAAAAAGTGAGCAAATTAACTGCATTTTTTTTTATTTTTTTTTCACTTTTTTTACATTTTAGGGGTGGACAATTTCTAATCGATAATTTAATAGGCTTTTTTTGCTTTTGTTTAGCTCAAATTGGAATCGGAAAGGAGTATCAGAGGGGATGCGCTGAATACCTCTTAAGTTTTCAACAAGATATTGTTGAGGAGTCAATATAATTTCTTCTGTTTTATTTGGCTCTGTTGAAAAACTCAACTTTAGGTTGGGAAGTTCAATACTTTTATCATTCTGATTAAGCAATATGCCTGAGAATTGCGTATGACTTGTGTCAACTTTGCGAAGCTTTAACTTTTCTATATAAATAAGTTGATATTGTTCGGCTGACTTATTGCAGTGCATTATTCCGCAAACATAATTAAACGCATGGCTAACGGTTGGGCTTGCATGCATGAGCTTAGGATTAAACCAGAGAATTTGAAAAGTAAAAACTAAAATTAAAATAAGGTTAGCAGAACTCCAGAGCGTGTAGTACAGCCAACTATGCTTTTTATTATTGTCTTGTTCTTGCGAGGAAGTTTGTTCAGCTAAATTAAGATTTGGTAGGGCGTTAATAGGTTCGTTATGAAAATAATTTAAGTTGTTGAGATAGGTTAAAAGATCAATATTAGAATTTTCAACTTTTTGATCGAAGATATCTAATACGTGCGAATGTGTCATATATCTTGTTTGCATTGAACCATTGGCTAATGTAGATGAGTTAACTATGACAGGGTTTTCAATATTAATCAGATGGGTGAGTGCATTAAAGCTCGAATCACATTTAGGGCAACAAACCATACCCTGAGCAACAGTCAATTGAGTAAGAGATACTTTATAAACTGTTAAACACTTAGGGCAGCGGGTTTGTTTTTCATTCATGAGTTAAAAGTCTCAATTTATTGTTTTACGTTTTCCTGAAATGCGACACCAGTTCTCTTCGCGCTTTTCGACATCTAATATATCAAAAAATTCAGAATAAACACCTGAAACATCAGCAACTTGCTCTTCAATTACACCTGCGAGTGCGAACTCACCCTCAGATTTAATTAAATTTGCAAACTCTGGCGCAAGTGCCATTAATGGACCAGCCAAAATATTTGCAACTAGAACATCTGCTTGCTGAGGTTTGAACTCTTGATCGAATTCTTCAGGAAGACCTACATATAGTCCGTCTAATACCCCATTAAGTTCAGCATTTTGTTTTGTTGCTAAAACAGCTTGAGGGTCAATATCTGTGGCATATACTTTTTTTGCGCCTAATAATAAAGCGGCTACACCTAAAATGCCTGAACCACAACCATAATCAATCACGATCTTATCTTTAACATCAGTTTTACCTAGCCATTGTAAGCATAAGAAGGTACTTGCATGGTTACCTGTACCAAACGCAAGACCTGGATCTAACTTAATATTTGTTGCATCTGCTTCTGGTGGCTCTAGCCATTCAGGTACGATCCAGAACTTTTCCCCAATTTGGATTGGTTCGTAATAATCCATCCATGCGCGTTCCCATACTTGGTCTTCAAGTTCTTCGTGACGTATAGGAGCATCTGGAAGTTGAGCTTTTAAGAAAGCTTCTAAAGTGTCGACATCAATTGGGTCTTGTTCGTCTTGTTGATAGATGCCTGTCACGATTACTTTGTTCCATAAAGGTGTTTCACCTGGTAATGGTTCAAGTAAAGCCTGATCTTCAGCATCATCCAGAGTTACGCTTACCGCACCTAGAGACATTAAAAGTGTTTCTGTGAACTCAACTTGTTCTTGATCAACGGTAATGTGTATTTGTAACCACTTCACAAAAAGGACCTAAAAATTTTATTTAAAGGCGTATTGTAGCGGACTAGACCATTTTAAAAAAGAAAGCGGCTCATCTTTAATGAGCCGTCTTTGAAAATACTGATGAGATGTGGCGGGAAATAAATGACTTCTTCTCTACCTTATGTCAAAACTGCTTAAGGAGCAGGGGCTTTAAATTGTAGTTTGCCATTTTCGTTTGGTTCACAAGTACCATTAAAGGTTACACCATTATGGCTATAAGACACCCATTCACCTTGCTGTTTTTTTACACAGGCTCTAAGTTCTTTTTGCGCAACTGATTTGCTCGAATCTGCAGTATGACTAGCTGTTTTACTCGATTTAGCCGTATGTGTCGATTTAGCCGTATGATTCGTCGCAGCGTGGGTAAACGTTACGCCTGAAAAACAAAGGAGAGATGCGGTTAAGATTTTTAACATAGTCGTTTTCATTTTGTGTTCCTTCTCGTTGCGTTAATTTTAAAGTCGTAGAAGTGCTGTACATTTTTTATTCTAAGATGAAAAATTCTTAAAAACATTCACTTTGTATTGAATTCATGCAACAAAATGTCAAAACATGTGGAGTACCGTAAACCGTGTAGAGACAATTTTGTAATTATGTACATCAATAAGCAGATAATTTTGCTATAATGTTCCGTCTTTTTTTTCTGGTGTTTTGTACTCATGCACTACCCTAAAGTTTATGATGTTATTGTTATCGGCGGCGGTCACGCAGGTACGGAAGCGGCCCTTGCTGCTGCGCGTATGGGACGACAGACTTTGCTTTTGACCCATAACATTGAGACTTTGGGCCAAATGAGTTGTAACCCAGCAATCGGTGGTATTGGTAAGTCGCATTTAGTACGTGAAATTGATGCACTTGGTGGCGCAATGGCGTTAGCTGCCGATAAAGGTGGTATTCAGTTCCGTATTTTAAACTCGCGTAAAGGTGCCGCAGTGCGTGCAACACGTGCTCAAGCTGACCGTGTGCGCTATAAAGCTGCCATCCGCGATACTTTGGAAAATCAAGCAAATCTTGATATTTTCCAGCAAGCAGCTGATGACCTGATTGTTGAAGGTGATACAGTTAAAGGTGTAGTTACCCAAATGGGTATTCGCTTTGATGCTAAAACTGTTGTGTTGACTACAGGTACATTCCTAGGCGGTGTAATCCACGTTGGTTTAGAAAAATCAAGCGGTGGTCGTGCGGGTGATCCACCTTCTATTGCACTTGCTCAACGTTTACGTGAATTAAAACTACCTGTTGGTCGCTTAAAAACTGGTACTCCACCACGTATTGATGCACGTTCGGTTGATTTTTCAGTCATGATTCCACAGCCGGGTGATTTCCCGTCTCCAGTCATGTCATTCATGGGTGATGCTTCTATGCACCCAGAACAAGTAAATTGTTATATCACGCATACGAATGAAAAAACTCACGACATTATTCGTGGTGGTTTAGATCGTTCACCTATGTATACAGGTGTTATTGAAGGTGTTGGGCCACGTTACTGCCCGTCAATCGAAGATAAAATTCACCGTTTCGCTGATAAAGACTCACATCAAGTATTTTTGGAACCAGAAGGTTTAGATACACACGAGCTTTATCCAAATGGTATTTCGACTTCGCTTCCATTTGATGTGCAGTTTGAGCTTGTTCGCTCTATTCGTGGTATGGAAAATGCGCATATTTTGCGTCCAGGCTATGCGATTGAATACGATTATTTCAATCCGCAAGCTTTGAAATTCACCCTCGAAACTAAAGCGATTAATGGTCTATATTTTGCTGGCCAAATTAATGGTACGACAGGTTATGAAGAGGCAGGTGCTCAAGGTTTACTTGCTGGCTTAAATGCTGCGCGCCGTGCGTGGGAGCAAGAAGAGTGGACACCTAAGCGTGACCAAGCTTACATGGGTGTGTTGGTTGATGACCTCATCACTTTAGGAACCAAAGAACCGTACCGTATGTTTACCTCACGTGCGGAATACCGTTTGATGCTACGTGAAGACAATGCAGATCAGCGTTTAACGACTGTTGGTCGTGAACTTGGTTTGGTTGATGATGTTCGTTGGGCTGCTTATTGTGAAAAAATGGAAGCGGTTGAGCGTGAAACCTCTCGTTTACAACATTTGTGGGCAGCACCAAATAACCCTATGGGTAAGAAATTCGTTGAGATGACGGGTGCTGACTTAAGTAAAGAATGTAGCGCAATTGATTTGCTTAAACGCCCTAATATTAGCTTTGGTCAAATTGCAGAACTTACAGGTTCTGAAGTTTCTGAGCAGGTTGGTGAGCAAATCGAGATTGCTGTGAAATACGAAGGTTATATTAACCGTCAGCATGAAGATGTGGCACAGTTAAAGCGTCTTGAAGAAACTAAAATTCCTACCGATTTTGATTATGACGTCGTGTCTGGTTTATCTCGCGAAATTACCCAGAAATTAAAAACAGTTCTTCCGGAAACATTAGCTCAAGCAAGCCGTATTCCTGGTGTTACACCAGCAGCTGTTCAGCTTGTAATGATCACAATTCGTAAAAACAATATGATTAAGAAAACAGCTTAATCATTTAAGTGTACAAAAAGCCCAGTTAAGACTGGGCTTTTTTATTTTCTGTTCAAAAAATATATGGAAACTTCCTAAGGAAGAAAATAGATTTCGCTTCCTTTTTTTCTTATTTCACATATTTCAGGTAGCCAGTTATATTAAATTCACGTTCAAACAAGAGGGCTTTAACCATGACAATGAAATCAATTCGCTACAATGGATATGAAATGGCATGCCAATGTTCATGTTCAAAATAGCGCAAAAGAAAGAGCAGATCAGTTTTGTAGGGGGAGAACAGGCTGATCTGAAACAACTATAAATATAAGAGCCAATATAAAATTAAGAAAATTATAATTCAAAATCTAAAGAGAACCTTATGGTTCTCTTTTTTATATCTATTTATTTTCAGACTCAATTTCTCGTACAGCGTTGTGTACTTGAATTGGTTCAATATGCAGTAATTTTTTGCCAAAACTACGTAGCCACCACACAAGTTGAGATGTAAAAGGTACTGTTGCGGTAACTTCTACAATATTTTCTTCAAGTGGAATGATAGTTTGGTCCTTACTTAACTGACTTTCATAGAAAGTTCGAGCAGTTTGCTCTGTCATAGTTAATGTGAGCTGGATTGATTCAGTTGGCTGTTTATAGTCCACTCTGAAGCCTAAAGCACCTGAATCAATATAATGATCAATATCAAAATTGACAGGATGCAGTGCTCGACTATCTAAGACTTTTGCTGATTTAAAACGGTGCAAGGCAAATGTTTGAACTTCAGTTTTGTCATGCCGTGTGCAAATCAAATAAATTACTGCACCTTTTTGTACCAAAGCCAAAGGATTTAAAACATAAGTTTTGTCTTCACCTTGATTTACTCGAGCCTGATAAACACATTCAATTTGTTTGTCTTGGAGTAGACCTTCATAAATTGCTTGTTGAGCAGCACGGTCGACTACAGGTGGAATAAGTGGTTGGCTTGCGGGGACAATACGTACTCGGTTAATCCACTGTCTTACATTATTTTGTGTAGAGAGGCTGCGTTTAGCTAAATCAAACCAAGGTCCCATCTCATCAAGAAGACTAGGTGGAAGCAAGTGTTTAAGATGCTCCTCAACCATCATAAAGGTTACTGCCTGAGAGCTCGTCATGTGCGGTAAGCTCTGAATAGGCGCATCGGATTGCCACCGCCAGCCTTGAGGTACTGCCTTATTGCTTTCAATCGGAAAGCGCTGAGCAATTTGATTTAAATCACGCTGAATAGTCCTTAAACTGATATCAATACCTTCACGTTCAAGCATTTCTTGTAATTCCCGTGTTCCGATCCATTTACCGGTTGGAAGGCGCGACAAGATCTGCCATTGGCGATATAAACTATTCGAAGTTTCTTTTTCTATTACAGACATAAGCGTAATACATCTATATCCAATTGCTTTGGTGTCAACACAATAAAAAATCTTTACACATTTAGCAAGTTTGTCAGATTCGGTTTACTGAACCTTTTACAATCGATGTTAAGATTTGGAAGAAGAAAGTTATAACAAAACACCGTAAAAAATATTAAACATATATAAATGGCACTGAAATTGCTTATTTAAAAATGAAATATAGATAAATGATAAGACGAGGTGGTTATGTCAGAACAAGAGCATGAATTACATATTGAAAATGATTTTTTTATACAAGAGCAGACAACTACGGCACTCATTGACCCAACCTCTTTTTTAGAACATATTTCCGTACAAACCAATTTATTTGAACAGCTAAAATCAGAGTTTTTTAATGAGATGCTGGATGATGTGACATCAAATGGAGCGGCTTCTAAAAAAATTGAACAATGGTTGAGTATTCGTACTTTAGATGAGTTAAAAGAATTAAATGCTCAAGCGAAGCAGCATTTTCTTTATCATGGAATTACTTTTAACGTATACGGTGATAAAGAAGGTACAGAGCGAACGATTCCTTTTGATTTAATTCCACGGATAATTGAAAAAAAACAGTGGGAGAAAATAGCTTCGGGCTGTGCGCAGCGCGTTAAAGCATTAAATTATTTCCTAGATGATATTTATCATGGACAACATATTTTAAAAGAACAACTGATTCCCGAAGATCAAATCATGGGGAATGAGGCTTTCCAACCCCATATGCTCAAACATGCTTTGAAAGGTAAAATTTATTCACAAATTAGCGGAATTGATATTATCCGTGATGGAGAAGGAGAGTTTTTTGTATTGGAGGATAATTTAAGAACACCTTCTGGTGTGTCTTACATGATCGAAAGCCGAAACATTAGCCAACAATTGATGCCGGAGCTATGTGCAGCCAATAATTTACAGGGAATTGAGCATTATCCAAAACTTTTAAAAGAAATCTTGCAGGAGAATTCACCTGCGGATCAACCTTTTGTGGTGGTACTAACACCGGGACGTTTTAACAGTGCTTTTTATGAGCATGCTTTTCTGGCACGTGAAATGGATGTGCCGCTGGTTACAAATCGGGATTTATTTGTAGAAAATGATCAAGTTTTTGTCAAAACTATTCGCGGTCGTCAAAAAGTAGATGTAATTTACCGCCGTTTAGATGACGATTTTCTAGATCCTTTAGCATTTAGACCAGATAGTGCATTAGGCGTGGCAGGTCTTATGTCTGCTTATTTGCAAAAAAATGTGGTGATTGCAAATGCACCTGGAACTGGAGTGGCTGATGATAAATCTATTTATCCTTACGTAGACCAAATGATCCAATACTATTTGGGTGAAACTCCAATTTTAAAAAATGTACCTACTTATCAGTGTCGTAAAGATGAACATTTAGATTATGTACTGTCTAATTTAGATCAATTGGTTGTTAAAGAAGCACAGGGTTCAGGTGGTTATGGCATGTTAATTGGGCCTAAAGCTAGTTCGTGTGAAATTGATGACTTTAGGAAAAAATTAATCGCTACGCCTCATATGTACATTGCACAACCTACCTTAGCTTTATCTGTTGCTCCGACTTTAACTACAGGAGGGGTGGCTGAACGTCACATCGACTTACGCCCATTTGTATTGAGTTCACCTTATCGTACAGAAATAGTACCGGGTGGTTTAACACGTGTGGCTATGCAGGCTGGCTCTCTAGTCGTAAATTCGTCCCAAGGTGGCGGTATAAAAGATACATGGGTTGTCGAAACATTACATTCCTGATTGTGGGTTAAAGAGGAACTTTATGGTTTTACTCAATTCGAGTGCGCATCAAATATATTGGTTGGGTCGATATTTAATGCGAGTTAAATTCGCAGCTTCTCATTTACCTTTTACACAAGATGAGAAAGCAACAAAATTTGCAGCAGCATTTGGTTTGGTCATAGAAAATGCTGAATTACTAAATCACTATATGTTAGACAAGAAGCAAACATTTTCATTACTGAACCAGTTCATTATTGCTAAAGATAATATTCAGGGACTAAGAGGTATATTGTCATCAAAAGCTTATGCAGAATTAAATCATGTTATTAACACGCTTGAAGCTCAACCTGAAATCTTGAGAAAAGCTGTTGAACAATGTACTCAAATATTAGAAGCGGAAAATGAAGATGTTTGTTTATTTCTGCATTTAGGTCAAAAAATAGAGCAATTTGATATTGAGTTACGTTTTGGACAAGATTTATCAGCTCTTATTACTGAGCTAGATATTTTGGTGAAACGGCTTGCTGATTTAGGGTGGAAGACTATAGATCAAAATTGGCAAGTGCTGAAACAGCAACTTACGTGGGACGCTTATTATACTTTTACGCAGCAGTTGGAAAATATGTTTGAGGTCTAATTATGAAATTGATGGTTAATCATCAAACGCATTATAGCTATACGGAAACTGCTCAAAACAGTATTCAGTATATTAAAATGATGCCTCAAACATCACCGCATCAACATGTTATGAATTGGGCAATTAGCGTGCCGGGTGATAAAACGATCAAAAGGGACATATTTAACAATGTCTGGATGACGGCTAGTCAGCGCTATCAATACCAACATCTTACATTTATGGCTCAAGGGATTGTTGAGCTTCAAGATTTAGAGCTGGGTTGTGTAAATTTATCTACACCTACAAATTTGTTTTTGCAGATGACAGGTGCAACACGATGTGATCCAGAAATGTTGGATTTTGCTAGAAATATTGTAGTAGTCAAAGATCGACAGCATATTGCATTATTAAGTGAATATATTTTACAGAAAATACTTTATCAGCCTGAAAGTACTTCAGTTCAGACAACTGCAGCTGAAGCCTTTCATGCTGGAGAAGGTGTATGCCAAGATCATGCTCATGTTTTAATTGCAATGTGTCGTGCGCTACAATTACCAGCACGTTATGTCTCTGGTTATCTATTTGATCAAAACTATCCGCACCTTGCCAGTCACGCTTGGGCGGAAGTATTTGTAGAAAATCAGTGGTATTGTTTTGATGTAAGCAATCAGTTGTTTACACCCAAACATCATATCTACCTTGCAGTTGGCCGTGACTATCTCGATGTGGCACCTATTCGTGGTGTAAGAGAACAAGGTGGGGTTGAGAACATGATGTCTGTGGTTCAAGTGTTGGCATGTTGAATGTAAAGAGAATGAAATGACTTATTGTTGTGCGCTAAGATTGGAACAAGGTTTAGTGTTTATTAGTGACACGAGGACTAATGCAGGAGTTGACCATATTTCTGTGTTCCGAAAATTGCATACTTTCGGCGTTACCGGAGAACGTTTTATTGCTTTGCAAACAGCCGGTAATTTAGCCACAACACAAGCTGTTATAGGTCATTTGCAAAATGCGCTTACTTTACAGCAAGAGCCTAATTTATATAGTGTTAATACGATGTTTGAGGCAGCAGAACTGATTGGTAAAACTTTAAAAGCAGTTTTAGAGGATATTAGTTCGGACACCCAAGAACAAATGAATTATGCCTGTAGTATTTTGGTGGGTGGACAGATTAAAGGTGGTGACATGCAACTTTATAATGTCTATCCACAAGGCAATTTTATTTGTGCAACAACAGATACGCCTTATTTTCAAATTGGTGAAAGTAAATATGGCAAACCGATTCTGGACCGGGCTTTATATTATGCAATGCCATTAGATGATGCATTACGTTGTAGCTTAATTTCTTTTGATTCGACTTTACGTTCAAATGTTTCTGTTGGCTTACCACTAGATGCATTGATTTATATGAAAGATAGCTTTGTAATTCCGATGGGAAAACGAATTACAGAAGATGATCCTTATTTTTCACAAATCAGTCGGCAGTGGTCGGATACTCTCCGTCGCGGCTTACAGGAAATGCCAAAACCGACTGATGACTACTGGCGATAAAATTTTGAGTACATAAATAAAAAAATCCAAGCATGCTTGGATTTTTTTATATTTTATTATTTAACTGCTTTTACGAGTAGGGCGATTGCTTAAGCGACAGAGTAATTCATATCCTATTGTTCCGTTTGCATCTGCAACATCATCCACTAAACGGTGTGCACCCCAAAGTTCGACTGGCGTACCTAATTTTACTTGCATACCTGTCACATCGATTGCAAGCATATCCATGCTCACCCGGCCTACAACTGCACAGAGCTGTTTATCAATAGCGACATAGTTCTGTTTAATATAAGCTCGTGGATAACCATCACCATAACCTATAGAAACAATCGCGATATCCATTGCTTGCTTTGCACAGAAAGTAGAACCATAACCGACATGCTCATCAGGTTGAATATGGTTTAGTGCAATGACTTCTGCTGAAAAAGTCATGACTGGTTTTAAGTCAAGTTCATGGATTGTCTTATCCGCAAAAGGTGAAGCGCCGTAAAGCATAATACCCGGACGAACATAATCAAAATGTAATTCTGGCCATTTATAAATAGCAGCAGAGTTGCAGCAAGATGCTAAAACTGGATCACAAGCTTGTTTAACTTGTAAAAATTGTTGCTTTTGTTGTTCGTTAAGCGGGTGGTCTACATCTGCATTTGCGAAATGCATCGCCAGCACACAGGTAAATCCTTCGGCTTTTAAAGTTTTAATAACTTCAATAATTTCAGTAACTTTAAAACCTAAACGGTTCATGCCGCTATTAAGCTTAACCCAGACTTTTAAACCTTGAGCGATGTATTTTTGCTTATGTTTAATTAACCATTCAAATTGTTGTTGATGGTGAATCACACATTCAAATTTTTGTTCAATTGCAATTGGCATTTCATCTTCAGAAAATACCCCTTCAATTAAAGTAACAGGTTGTTGAAATCCGAGTTCACGAATTTCTAAACCTTCTTGTAGGCAGGCGACACCAAAGGCATCTGAGGCATTTAAGGCTGCTAAACAGTCTTTGATTCCATGTCCATAAGCATTAGCTTTCACCATACTTACAATTTTTGAATTTGCTGCGAGTTGTTTGACACGGTTTAAATTATATTGAAGCGCATTGCGATCAATATAAACTGTTGCTTGGCGCACCCTCATTTACTCCTTTGGGCTAGAGATAGAGTTTATTCTTCATCATCATATTGGCTGTAATACTCAGGAGAGAGATTACTAAATCGAGTATATTGACCTTCAAAGGCAAGTCGAACTGAACCAATTGGACCGTTACGCTGCTTACCAATAATAATTTCTGCAGTGCCGGCTTCTTTAGACTCTTTGTTATAAACCTCATCACGGTAAATAAACATAATTAAGTCGGCATCCTGCTCGATCGCACCAGATTCACGTAAGTCGGACATTACTGGGCGTTTATTTGGACGGTTTTCCAGACTTCGGTTGAGCTGGGAAAGTGCGATAACTGGGCATTGCATTTCTTTTGCTAATGCTTTCAAACTACGTGAAATTTCAGAAATCTCACCTACACGGTTATCACCCATGCCAGGAACTTTCATGAGCTGCAAGTAATCGACCATGATACAACCAATTTTGCCATCATGCATTTTGGCAACGCGTCGAGCACGGGCACGAAGTTCCGTTGGAGGTAGGGCAGATGAGTCATCAATATACAAATGCATTTGTTGTAGTTGTAAAATGGTACCAGTCACTTTGGTCCATTCATCTGCATCTAAGTTACCCGAACGTAAATGTCCTTGGTGAACTTTACCCATTGCAGAAATAAGACGCATCGCAATCGAGTCTGCTGGCATCTCCATTGAAAATACTAGAGCGGGTAGCTTGTTATATTGCAAAACGCTTTCAACCAAATTCATGGCAAAAGTAGTTTTACCCATCGATGGACGTGCGGCAACAATAATTAAGTCGCCAGGCTGCATACCTGATGTTTTATTATCAAGTTCTAAGAAGCCGGTGGTTAAACCTGTAATATTGCCATCGAGTTTTGAGAGTTCATCAAGTTTACTAATTACATCGGCGGTAACAGAGCTAATAGATTTAGGACCTGCATCCTTTTTATTGTTATTGTGCTGTTCTGCTAAAGAGAAAATACTCGTTTCGGCCAAGTCTAGAATTTCACTAACACCACGACCTTTTGTGTCATAAGCATTTTGTAAAATTTCAGTACTAACTTTAATCATGCTGCGAAGCGTAGAGAATTCTTTAATTTTACTGGCATACGTTTCTAAGTTATAGAAACTTGATGGTGAATCAGCCATAAGCTGCATTAAATACTCTTCGCCACCAATTGCATCGAGTAAATTTTGTTTTAAGAGCCAGTCACTTACTAATACAGCATCATAAGGAGAGTTTTCTTGTGCTAATTTCTCAATGGCACGATAGATATATTTGTGACGTGTTGCATAAAAATCATTTTCTTTTAATAAGTCGCTGACTTGCTCAAAAGATTCAGCAACTGTCATTAAGGCCGCAAGAACAGCCTGTTCAATGGCTAAATTGTGTGGGGGAGTGCGAAACTCTTTAAGTTGGCCTGATTCACTCGTCTTATTTTCTGTTGGAGATGAAAGAGTTAAAGAAGTGGCATTCGCCTGAGACATAATTAGACCTGATGATAAAGAAAGATGTACGCAAATAGCCTGTGAGGCCGAGAACTATCTTAAAACAAAATGAAATAAACTACCTAATTAAAAAACCAATTAAACTAAAGAACTGATCAGGAATTAATATATCTTATTTTAAAAGTAGGGCACATAAAAAAAGAGCATGCAGAAGCATGCTCTTTTTTTGATGAGAAATTACTCAGATACGATAGTAACGAGAACTTCTGCAACAACATCATGATGCAATTGGATTGCGATGTTGAATTCACCAGTGTGACGAAGCGCGCCATTCGGTAAACGAACTTCTGCACGGTCAACTGTAAGACCAGCATTCGTTAAAGCGTCAGCGATGTCACGAGTACCGATAGAACCGAAGAGTTTACCTTCGTCACCAGCTTTAGCAGTGATAACGATGTTAACTTCATTCAATTGTTCAGCACGTGCTTGAGCAGCAGCTAAAATTTCAGCTTCTTGCTTTTCAAGTTCAGCGCGACGAGCTTCGAAAGCAGCAGTGTTAGCTTCAGTAGCTGCAACTGCTTTACCTTGAGGGATAAGGAAGTTACGGCCGTAACCAGCTTTAACTGATACTTTATCGCCTAATTTACCAAGGTTCTTAATGCGTTGTAATAAGATAACGTCCACAGATCACCTCACTTATGGTTGTCAGTGTACGGAATCAAAGACAAGTAGCGAGCTTGCTTGATAGCAAGAGCTAATTGACGTTGATAACGAGCTTTAGTACCAGTGATACGGCTAGGAACAATCTTGCCGTTTTCAGTGATGTACTGTTTTAAAGTATCGATATCTTTGTAGTCGATGTACACAACATTCTCAGCTGTAAAGCGGCAGAACTTGCGACGACGGTAAAAACGTGCCATTGATGTTCTCCTTATTCAGCGTCTTGAGCAACTTGCTGTGCTTCTTCACGTTGAGCTTTACGCGCACGCTTTTCTTCAGCACTTTTAGCAAGCAATGACTCTTCAGTGATTGCGTGTTCACGACGAATGATAAGGTTACGAATGATCGCGTCATTATAACGGAACAATTCTTCTAACTCATCAAGTGTAGTTTGGCCACACTCAACATTCATAAGAATGTAGTGTGCTTTGTGAATTTTGTTAATTGGGTAAGCCAATTGACGACGGCCCCAATCTTCTAAACGGTGAATTTGACCTTCAGCTTCTTTGATCTGAGAGATATAGCGTTCAACCATACCTACAACTTGATCGCTTTGATCTGGGTGTACTAAAAGTACGATTTCGTAATGACGCATTGTCAGCTCCTTACGGTTTAAACAGCCCCTAATAAATAAAAAATTAGAAGCAAGGAGTCATAACTTGAAAGTTATGTCGCAAAATTTGCGAAGGCTGAATTATAAGTAAAAGTTCGACTAAAAACAAATCTTTTGATGAGAAAAGTAAAACTTCTTTACTATCGAGGAGGAAATCCTCCCTTATTTAAAAGAGAGGAAGATTTGGAGCAGGGGATTGATAGGTAAAGCTAAAACTCAAACTTAACAGGGTAATTAATATGACCGAGTAAAGGAAAAAACGTTTAGCCCAAAGTTGGTCATTTTCAGCTTTAAAGCCAATAATTGATAAATAGAACCAATATGCTGTTAATGCATTAAAGGTTACTAGAAAAAATATATTGGTATAGCCAAAACAATATAAACCATTCAATACGGCTGCAAACAACACAATATAAATGACACACTCTACTTTCGTGCGATAAATAGAACGTGCAACAGGCAGAATGGGGATTCCCGCATTTTTGTAATCGTCAAAACGATAAATAGCAATTGCCCATGAATGTGGCATTTGCCATAGCGCGTAAGCTAAAAACAAAAGTAAAGCGGCTACATCAAAATGATGAGTTACTGCTGTATAACCAATAACAGGAGGGCTCGCTCCGGAAATACTACCAATGACGGTTTGATGGATTGAGGTACGTTTTGTCCACAAACTATAAAAACCGACATAGACAACAAAACCAATCATTGCAAACAAGAAAGCGTAAGCATTTACACCGAACCACAAAATACTAAAACCGATAAGTCCAAGAACAAATGCATATATAAGTGCAACAGTAGGAGAGATGGTTTTTTTGACTAATGCACGGTTTTGCGTGCGCTGCATTTTTGTGTCGATGTCTTGGTCTATCACATTATTTACAACACAACCAGAAGCGACAACTAAAGTTGTTCCAAGTAAGGTGAGTAGTAATAATAAGATGTCTATAGAGCCTTGGGCGGCTAAGAAAAAGCCGCCCAAGGTGGTAATGAAATTACCGAAGAGAATTCCTGGTTTAGTCAGGAATAGATATTTTTTCAACATGACAATCAGTTTAGATCATCATATTGTAGTGAAGGTAATTCATAATCCACACAGAACCGATTAAAAGCACAGCGATACATAAGATTGTGTAGATGAATGCAATCATATTCCAGCGTTGTTCAGATGATGTATTCATGTGTAGGAAGTACACAAGTTGTACAAGAACCTGAGCAACAGCAGCGATAGCAATTACTGTAACTAAGATGCCACGACTGAAACCACCCGCCATCACCATCCCGAACGGGATGATGGTGAGGATAACAGAAAGGATAAATCCAACAGTGTATTGCTTAAAGTTACCGTGTGACGCACCTGCAGCATTATGGTCATGACTACTCATTAGAGAACTCCCAGTAAGTAAACGACGCTGAATACACAGATCCAAACGATGTCAAGGAAGTGCCAGAACAAGCTTAAGCAAGCTAGACGACGTGTATTCGGTAATGTCAAACCTTTAGTTTTGATTTGATACATCAATACCAACATCCACACTAAACCAGAAGTTACGTGGATACCGTGTGTACCAACCAAAGTAAAGAACGATGATAAGAATGCACTGTGAGTTGGACCATGACCTTCTTCTACAAGGTGATGGAACTCATAAAGCTCCATTCCAATGAACGTTGCACCAAAAAGGAATGTAATAAATAACCAAGTGATAACTTGATTTACATTCTTTTTATAAGATGCAAGTACAGCAAAACCGAAAGTTACCGATGAAATCAATAAGGCAAATGTTTCAGTTAAAACGTAGCCTAATGAATCATGGAACAGGTCATATGCACTTGGAGTTCCTGGTGGAATATGACTGCTTAATACAGCGAACGCAATGAAGAGTGATCCGAAAAGAATCAAGTCACTCATCAAGTATGTCCAAAAACCAAAGACCGTTAAGTCAGTATCATCATGTTCATGATGACCATCGTGGCCGTGGTTGTCGTGATGAAGTACTTCAGCCATTTCCTTAGTCCTTCTTCAAGTGTTTTTCAAGTAAAGCATAGCGTTCGTTTTCAATACGCTCAACTTCAGCAGCAGGAACGTAGTAATCAACATTCTTAGTGAATGAGCTTACGATCAAGCTAACAACAGCTGAAACGAATGAAACAACAACGAGCCACCAAATATGCCAGATGAGTGCAAAGCCAAGAAGAGTAATGAACATTGCAATGACAAAACCAGCAGCACGATCAGTCGGCATGTGGATGTCTTCATATTTAGTGTTACGTGCGTATGCTACACCATTTTCTTTGTCAGTCCAGAAACGGTCAATACCGCTTGCGTCTGGTTCATGCGCAAAGTTATAGAATGGAGCAGGGGAAGAAGTCGCCCATTCAAGCGTACGTGCATCCCATGGATCGCCCGTAAGGTCCATGTTGTCTTTGCGTTGTAAGAAACCAACAATGATTTGCATTAAGAAACATGCAATACCAATCGCAACGAGAACAGCACCAAATAATGCAATTGCAAGGTAAGGGTCCCATTCTGGGTTGTCATATGTATTCAAGCGACGAGTCATACCCATGAAACCAAGGATATAAAGTGGCATGAATGCAAAATAGAAACCGAAGAACCAGAACCAAAACGCAGCTTTACCCCATGCTTCATTGAGCTTCCAACCAAACATTTTTGGCCAGTAGTAAATGATGCCGGCAAACATACCAAACACCACACCACCGATAATTACGTTATGGAAGTGAGCGATCAAGAATAATGAGTTGTGTACAAGGAAGTCCGCAGGTGGAACAGCCATAAGTACACCAGTTAAACCACCGATACCAAATGTAATAAGGAAGCCAAGCGTCCATAACATTGGAGTAGTAAAGGTGATGCGACCTTTATACATGGTGAATAACCAAGAGAAGATTTTCACACCAGTAGGAATCGCAATAACCATGGTCATGATACCGAAGAACGCGTTAACGTTCGCACCAGCACCCATGGTAAAGAAGTGGTGAAGCCATACAACGAACGCAAGAACTGTAATCGCGATAGTTGCATATACCATAGACTTGTAACCGAACAACGCTTTACGAGAGAAGGTTGCAACGATTTCTGAGTATAGACCAAATGCTGGTAATACTAAGATATATACTTCAGGGTGACCCCATGTCCAGATCAAGTTCACATAAAGCATTGGGCTACCGCCAAGCTCATTTGTGAAGAAATGGAAACCGAAGTAACGGTCTAGAGTTAACATTGCAAGTGTACCTGTTAATACAGGGAACGATGCAATGATTAATACAGCCGTACAAAGTGAAGTCCACGTAAAAATAGGCATGTCCATTAATTTCATGCCAGGTGCACGCATTTTGATGATGGTAACGAAGAAGTTAACACCAGATAAAAGCGTACCTAGACCAGAAACCTGAAGTGCCCAGATATAGTAGTCAACACCTACACCAGGAGAATATTGAATGCCAGACAGAGGAGGGTAAGCCATCCAACCAGTCGCAGCAAATTCACCTAATACAAGTGAAAGCATCATTAAACCAGCAGCACCAGCGAATAACCAGAAGCTTAAAGAGTTCAATAATGGGAATGCAACGTCACGAGCACCAATCTGTAATGGTACAGAGATGTTCATCATACCAACAACAAGACCCATTGCTACGAAGAAGATCATGATTACACCGTGTGCGGTGAAGATCTGGTCGTAATGGTCTGGATGTAGATAACCTTCGCCGCCGCCTTTAGCGAGGAAAAGTTGTAGACGCATCATAATTGCATCGGCGAAACCACGCAAAAGCATGACCACAGATACAAGAATGTACATGATACCAATTTTTTTATGGTCTACCGTAATAAACCACTCATTCCACAAGTATCCCCATTTTTTGAAATAGGTGATACCGCCAAGCACAACAATTGCACCAAGTGCCATAAGGACCATGGTGACAAGCACGATTGGCTCTGTCGGGATAGAGTCCCAACCCAGTTTACCAAAAATCATATCCATGTCTTATTCCCCTTGAGCAGCGTGTTCAGCTGTTGCATGCGCAGCAGAGTGGTCAACACCATGATAGTTACTCATATAATGGTTGATAATTGTTTCAAACAATTGTGGTTCAACTGAAGAGTAATAAGTCACAGGGTGTGGCTTAGTCGGGAACGGTTTCATAGCTTCAGCTTTAGCAAGCGCTTCTTGATCACCAGCAGCTTTAGCACGATTTACTAAATGCTCGATCTGGTGCTTAGAACGGTCACCATCACGTAAGGTTGCTAATTCAGCTTGGTCAAGCGTAGTTTTTTGAACTGCTTCTGGGTTAATAGTAGAACCATTACCCGCTTTTACAGCTGCTACCCATTCGTTGAACTGTTGCTCTGTAACACTATGCGCCTTGAAACGCATTTGAGAGAAACCGTAACCTGAGTAGTTAGAAGAGAAACCACGATATACGCCAGTTTCATTTGCTAACAAATGAAGGTGAGTTTGCATACCTGCCATTGCATAAATCTGGCCGCCTAACTGTGGAATGAAGAATGAGTTCATTGTAAAGTTAGAGGTGATTTTAAAGCTTAACGGAGTTTTTTCAGGGAAACGTACTTCGTTAACAGTTGCAATGTTTTGTTCAGGATAAATGAAGATCCACTTAAACTGTTCTGCAACAACTTGAATAGTTAAAGGAGCTTTATCTGATTCTAAAGGACGGTATGGGTCATACTTGTGGGAACCCCACCAAGTTAACCAAGCTAAAATACCAATAATAATGACAGGGATACCCCATACTACAACTTCAATTGTAGTTGAGTGTGCCCATGTAGGTTTATAGTCTGCATCTTTATTTGACGCGCGATATTTCCAACCAAACCATAATGCCATGATGATTGAAGGAATCACCACAAGTAACATTAAATAGATCGCAGTCATCATAAGGTCACTTTGACCTTGACCAACTGGACCTTTAGAGTTTAGAAGTACCATATCACCACCACACCCAGTCAAAAGTGCGGCAAGCGTTGATAAAGACAATACAGCTAAAATCGTTTGTCTCATTTTACAACCTCGGTGAAGAGTCCCATTCCCTAATTAAATATGGGATAGCGATTAAAGTGTCGCATGATTGAGAACGCTAATCCTTAAATTTAGACTTCTCAATTATATGACACCGCTACGTTGTAGGGCATTATGCCTCATATCGACAAACTAAGCTATACATAAAGTAGTCTGAAATAATTGTTTTAAAACCCGATTTTTTTTGTAGGGTATCGAATCAATATGGAGCTTTTATTTAAATATCAACTCTCTATAGAAAAAAGGAGGCGGGGTGCCTCCTTTTTTTTTAGACCTTAAATGAATGAGTCATTCACTATCATTTGATCACTTTTGTTCTTGCAATTTTGTCATGTAGCGCCTGTCTCTTTTGCCCTAATGCAAAAGTGTAGTCAATAATTGTACTAATAGGCATAAACAACAAGTTGAGTATGATGAAAACAACACTTCTTAATAAGAAGATGCGAGTTAAATTAACTTTACCATTGCTCTCAGCATCTACGATTTTAATTCCAACAATTTTCTTACCTATACTTTGCCCGTATTTTGTTAAAAGAAAGGCTTGAATTGCAAGCATGATTACGACGTAAGCAAGCATAGAATGCCAAGCTTCAATAGGAATTAAAGTAAAAAGTTGATGTTGTAGCTCTGCTGCTTTAGTTGAAGCAACTTCAGCTGATTGCATTTGTTTTTGCAATTCAAATAATTGCTTATATTGAGATTCATTAAAGAAAAAAGAAGGAATCGCAGCTATGGGTAACCAAAGTAATAAATCAATAATTTTTGCCAAAGCTCGAGATTGAATAGAGGCAAGTTCGTGAATTTTAGGCTCTACACGAATTTGACGAATAGTTTCATTAGGTGAGCTACTGGTGTTTATAACAGGTGCAGAATAACCGATAGGTTGATATACAAGTTTACCTTGGGTTAATTCTCCTAAAGCTTTCCATTCTGTCATGCCTTCATGCCAAGCTAAATCAGTTAACAAAATTTGTTGGCTAGCCAACATTTGATTTACTTGCTCTAAGGTGTAAGGCCCAGCTTGTTGATTATTACGTGCCAAGTAAATTTGCATAAATAAAAATTCTCTATTCTAAAGATGAAAAAAGACCCACGGATGGGCCTTTTTTTATAACATATTAGATTTGTTTGATTTTTTCTTCAGCAAGGAAGAACCATGTATCTAAAACTGAGTCTGGGTTAAGAGAGACAGACTCAATACCTTGTTCCATTAACCATTTTGCAAGATCTGGATGGTCTGAAGGACCTTGACCACAGATACCTACATATTTACCTGCTTTACGGCAGGCATGGATTGCCATTGAAAGAAGGGCTTTAACTGCTGCATCACGTTCATCAAATAGGTGTGAAACAATGCCAGAGTCACGGTCAAGACCGAGCGTTAACTGAGTTAAGTCATTGGAACCAATAGAGAAGCCATCAAAATGCTCTAGGAACTGTTCAGCTAACAAAGCGTTAGTTGGTAATTCACACATCATGATTACTTTTAAGCCGTTTTCACCGCGTCTCAAACCATTTTGTGCAAGTAACTCAATAACGCGTTTTGCTTCAGATACAGTACGTACAAAAGGAATCATGATTTGAATATTGGTTAAACCCATTTCATCACGAGCTTTTTTAAGTGCACGGCATTCTAATTCGAAACAGTCACGGAAGTTATCAGATACATAACGGCTTGCACCACGGAAACCGAGCATCGGGTTTTCTTCTTCAGGCTCGTATAACTTACCGCCAATCAAGTTTGCATATTCATTTGATTTGAAGTCAGACATACGAACGATAACTGGCTTGTCACCGAATGCAGCAGCAAGAGTCGCAATACCTTCAACCAATTTTTCAACATAGAAATCCACTGGTGAAGCATAACCCGCAGTACGAGTTAGAACCGCAGCACGAGTTTCACGCGGTAGGCTATCAATGTTGAGTAGGGCTTTAGGATGCACGCCGATCATACGGTTAATAATGAACTCAAGACGAGCAAGACCAATACCTTCATTTGGAATTTGAGCAAAGTCAAACGCGCGGTCAGGGTTACCTACGTTCATCATAATTTTGAACGATAGCTTAGGCATAGATTCAATTGAGTTACGTTGAACTTCGAAATCTAAAGCACCTTCATAAATGAAGCCAGTGTCACCTTCAGCACAAGAAACAGTTACTTCTTGTCCATCAGTTAATACTTCTGTTGCGTTACCACAGCCGACAATAGCTGGTACACCAAGTTCACGTGCAATAATTGCCGCGTGACATGTACGACCACCGCGGTTAGTAATAATTGCCGCAGCACGTTTCATTACCGGTTCCCAATCAGGATCGGTCATATCTGATACAAGAACGTCGCCTTCTTGAACTTTGTCCATTTCTTTAATTGAGTTAATGATACGGACTTTACCAGAACCAATACGTTGACCAATTGAACGACCTTCACAAAGAACAGTACCTCTTTGTTTAAGAAGGTAGCGTTCCATTGTGCCTACATTTTGACGGCTTTTTACTGTTTCAGGGCGAGCTTGAACAATGTAAATTTGACCATCATCGCCATCTTTTGCCCATTCGATATCCATTGGCGCACCGTAGTGCTGCTCAATAATAAGCGCTTGTTTAGCTAGCTCTTGTAACTCATGATCATTTAAAGCAAATTGTTGGCGCTCTTGTTTCTCAACATCAACAACGACAACTGATTTACCAGCAGAACCTTCTTCACCATAAATCATTTTCTGGTGTTTTGAACCAAGGTTGCGGCGTAAGACTGAATGTCTACCAGCATTTAATAATGGTTTAGATAAGTAAAATTCGTCTGGGTTAACGGCACCCTGTACAACCATTTCACCTAAACCATAAGATGCTGTAATAAATACAACGTCGCGGAAACCAGACTCAGTATCAAGTGTAAACATTACACCCGCAGCGCCAGTTTCAGAGCGAACCATACGCTGAACGCCTGCAGAAAGAGCAACGACGTCATGGTCAAAACCTTGATGTACACGATAAGAAATTGCGCGGTCATTATATAAAGAAGCGAATACTTCTTTAATCGCAATAAGAACGTTATCAATACCGCGAATATTCAAGAAAGTTTCTTGCTGACCTGCGAATGAAGCATCTGGTAAATCTTCAGCAGTTGCAGATGAACGAACGGCAACCGCGATTTCTGGGTTGCCGTTAGAAAGTGTTGTAAAAGCGGCGCGAATTTCTTGTTCTAGGTTTGCAGTGAGTGGAGTCTCTACAATCCATTGACGAATTTTAGCACCTGTTTCTGCAAGAGCATTTACGTCATCAACATTGAGTTGAGCAAGTTCTGCTTGAATTCGAGCGTTAAGACCGCTTTGATCTAAGAACTCACGATAGGCATCAGCAGTAGTTGCAAAACCGCCAGGTACCGATACACCAGCATTTGATAAATGGCTGATCATTTCACCCAAAGATGAGTTTTTCCCACCTACGAGTTCGACATCGTGTTTCCCTAATTTTTCTAGACCGATTACGCGCGCTTCCAAAGTTTTCACTCCACTTTTGCAGTATTAATGTCTATCTTGGCATGAAATTATAAAAATAAAGTGCTTAGTTGAGAATTATACTAAGCGACAGTCATGTAAGATCAGTTTACTATAAAGATTATATAGCACTAAGACAAATGTTTAAGGAGAATTTTAATGTCAGAAAGTAAACAGTTTAGACGGAGCGTTTTTTTTATTTCTGATGGAACTGCAATTACTGCCGAGACTCTTGGACATTCGTTATTAGCACAATTTCCCAATGTTGATTTTGATATTCATATCATGCCGTATATTACAACTGAAGAGGCGGCAATGGATGTTGTGATTGAAATTAATAGATGTCAAACCAAAGATGGTTGTCTACCTTTAGTCTTTGATACTTTAGTTGATCCACACGTACGAGAAATCATTAATACTGCCAAAGCAGTTAATCTTGATGTGTTTGAAGGTTTAATCAGCAAATTGGAACAAGAGTTAGGTACGCCTCCTACGACATTAGTTGGGCAGACACATGCCGTAACCGACTCTGAATCTTATAAGGCTCGTATTGATGCTGTTCATTTTGCGCTTGATAATGATGATGGAGCGCGTACTCGTCATTATGATAAAGCGGACTTAATCTTAATTGGCGTTTCTCGTTCGGGTAAAACTCCAACTTCTATTTACTTATCTCTTCAATTCGGTATCCGTGTTGCAAACTATCCTTTAACAGAAGAAGATTTGGATGATAACCGTTTGCCAGCAGTACTAAGACCGCATCGCAGTAAATTGTTTGGTTTAATGATTGATGCTGAGCGATTAGTTGCGATTCGTAGTGAGCGTAAAGCGAATAGTCGTTATGCAAGTTTTAGTCAATGCCAAATGGAACTTAGAGCAATTGAAGGAATCTATATTTCAGAAGGGATTAAATATTTAAACGTGACTGAAATGTCGATTGAAGAAATTTCAACGCGTGTTTTACAAATGACAGGATTAAAACGTCGTATTGGTTAATTTAATCAAACCTTTATTTTAACCATTCAATTTATATATATTTATTTGTGATTAAATTGAATGGTTTTAAATATTAAACATGAGAAAAATAAAAGTTTTAAATATAAAACAAAAAGTTATTAAAACGTTTTTATTGGTTATCAGCCTGTAAGGTTTTTATAATCCAATTGTGAAATAAAATAAGAGTATTGAAAAGAAATGTATATATTTGAGTAAGTTTAAAATCCTAATTAATTAATTTTTCTAAATATTTTTAAAAATAATGTAAAAATACATTAAATATTTGAAAATGATAAATAGTTCACATTATTTTTGTGTTGTGTGATTGGTTTTTGATTTTAATTATACTTTCCCACCTCGATATGGGACTATCCGATTATCAAAATGCTAAAAAAATGTGTTTTTTCATTGGTATACATCTTGCCTCTCAACTTATATGCTGCTCAAGTGGATGAATTGAGAGAGCAGGCTATTCACACTTACAAAACTGGACAAACTCACCAAGCAATATTTCAACTAGATCAATTGCTAAAAACCTATCCGCATGATCAAAAATTGCTAGCTGATTATTTAGTTGTAATGTCAAATGAAAAAAAAGATCTAGTAACTTTTTCTCAGCATTTAGCGAATATTAATTTAGTTACTTTTCCAGAATATGGACAGCTACCTTTAATACGTAATTTTCGTGATTTTAAACACTTTAAAGATGCGATTGCTTGGTCAAATAAATTTAATATTCAAAAAACGCCTGATGGACAGATTTTGCTGGCAGTTTTATATGCTGAAGCTAAAGATGTTGTAAATGGCAAAGCACAGTTAGCAAAGATTAATACTAAAAATCTGAAGACTGATCAACTTGTACAAATCGCCTATGCATATCGACTTATCAATTCGCCTGTAGATGCTTTATCTGTAATTGAACAAGCATATAAGCAGCAGCCGAAGTCTTTTGCCGTTTTACAAGAATATAGTTATGACTTAGCGGGTGTAGGGGCTTATAACAAGGCTCAGCAGTTAGTGCTTGCCAACGATAAAAATGCACAAACAGAATCGTTACAACACTGGCTACAAGTAAGTGAATTTTCTCAACGTGTAAATAACGCAATTACTCGTTATAAATATTTGAATCGGGAAGGCATGGCAGATAGTGAAGCTTTTGCTGAGCTTGATGCTGTGTTGAAGCAAGGCGAGCAAATGCAGCCTTTGATTCAACCGTCAGATCCTAATTATTTAAGATTCCATTATGATTATATATATGCCTTAGATTTCCGCGGGCGTAGCCGTACGGTATTAGATCAATTTACTAAATTAAATGTACCTCTAGAAAAACTACCTGCCTATATTCGTCATGCGATCGCTGATAGTTATTTGGCTGAAAGACAGCCGCAACAAGCTGAGCTTGCTTTTAAAACCTTGCTTGCTGAAAAAAACTATTCAGATATGACGGTATATACGGGGCTTTATTATTCGTATATTGAACAAGAAAAATATAAACAAGCTGAACAACTTTTGAATGAAGTTGATGTATTGATTCCTACATATAAATATAGCCAAGCCAAAGGAGTAGATAAATCAAGCCATCCTGACCGTGATGATTATATTGCTTTACAAGGCATGCATTTAGCTTACGCCAATCATTTGGATAAATCAGAAAAGCATTTTCAGAAACAAGTAGATCTTGCACCTGCTAATGAAGGTTTAATTAATAACCTTGCTCGTGTTGAGCGCTGGAGAGATAAACCGTTACAGGCAAAGCAAACAATTGCTCGTTTAAATGGTTTAACACCAGTTGCCAAAGATACTCGAATTAACCAGATGCAAAATGCTCAGGCTTTAGGGGATATTCCTGAGTGGCGCAAAAGTACAGAAACTCTTTTGCAATATTATCCTGAAGATAGCGGTGTAGTTAAAAGTCGAAAGGAGTTGGATGATCGTGATAGAGCAACCATCTCGCACTCAACAACTTGGGGCCAAAGTAAAGCAGAGAACAGTGATTCTGTGAGTGGGCAAAATGGTTTAAAAGACCGTGAAATGGAAACTCGTCTTAATAGCCCGTGGATTAAAGATAATTATCGTCTATTTGCTTGGCATCAAGATCGTTTCGGAGAATATCGTTTTGGTGATGTGCATGACCAACGTTATGGCGTCGGTGCTGAGTGGCAAGCGAACCGTAAGGCATTGTCGGCAATTTTTTCGCAAAGTACGGATGGTGGACAAGCAGGAGTTCGTCTTGATTGGTCGCAATGGTTAAACGACCACTGGCAATATCAATTGCAATATGACAGTCAAGCTAATATTCCATTGCAGGCAATTGACGCTGGTGAGGATGGACAAGCTTACCGTGCCGCTTTGACATGGCAAAAAGATGAGTCACGTCAAATTGGGGCGAGTTATGGTTTAACGGATATAAGCGATGGTAATAAACAACAAGAATTTTCTACTTTTTGGCGCGAGCGATTATTTGATGCGCCTCACCATATTACTTACGGAACCGTTCGTGGATTTTATGGCAGTAATAGCCAAGATCAGACAGCTTACTTTAGCCCAAGCAATCACTACAGTGCTGAGTTGAATTTAAGCCATGACTGGGTCACTTGGCGAGAATACGAACGCTCATTTAAGCAGCATTTTGAAGCTGGAGTCGGGCTTTATAAACAAGCAGATTACTCAGCTCGACCAACATATTCTTTGCAATATCAACATCAATGGCAGCTCTCACGGACCTGGCAACTTAATTATGGAATTGGTTGGCAATACCATCCATACGATGGTCATAATGAACAACATACCTATGGTATTTTCGGATTTGAGGGGCGTTTTTAATGAATAATATGAAGTTAAAAATGTTGAGCTGTGTGTTTGCTTCAACATTATTACCTGTACAGTTTTCTCATGCCCGTATTGAAACTGAACTACCAAAAAATCATACGGTTTCTTTAACTTTTCATGATGTACGAGATGACGTACTAAAGGAAGGCGACCGTGATGTTTATGCGATTCAGACCAATAATCTGGCGCAGTTTCTCGATTGGCTCAGTCAGTCTGATTGGAAACCGATTCGCTTAAAAGATATTGAAGAGGCGCGTAAGCAAGGTAAAGAATTACCTCATAACTCTATTCTACTTACCTTCGACGATGGTGCATTGAGCAGTTATAGCCGAGTATTTCCTTTACTTAAGCAATATAAAATTCCAGCAGTATTTGCTCTTCCAACCAGTTGGTTAAATGGCAATACTCAGGCAGGTTATGAAGCTTATGGGCAGGGTAACTTGGTGAACTGGGCTCAAGTTCATGAAATGCAAGCATCGGGCTTAGCCGAGTTTGCAAGCCATAGTGATGATTTACATCATGGTGTATTGGCCAATCCTCAAGGTAATGAGCAACCGGCTGCAACTTCTTATGCCTATTTAAAATCGCAATCACGTTATGAAACAGATGCAGAATATCAACAACGTATTTTGCAGGATTTGAAAAAATCCTACGCCGTTTTGAAAAAAGAAGTCGGTGTTAATCCGAAAGCTATTATTTGGCCTTATGGCGCTGTGAATGAGCAACTGGAAAAACTAGCCCAGCAAGCAGGCTTTGAGTTTTCTTTCAGTTTGGGTCGTGATGGTATGAATCGTGTGAATGATTCAACTTTTAAGCGTAGCTTGGTTATAGGTAACCCTACAGCTGAACAGCTCACCGAAGGTATGTTAAATATTCTGAATTTCGAAGAGTCAGACTTATTTAAGCAACCTCGTCATTTTGTGAGTATGGATTTAAAGCAATTAGCAGCTCAACAAAATGCTCAGACCGATGAAAAACTAGGGCAGTTGTTATCAAAACTATATAGCCTAAAAAACAATGCTCTAATCTTAAAGCCTTTGGAAGATAAAAACGGAGATGGGCAATACGATGTTGCTTATTTCCCTACAGATAAAATGCCTGTTCAACAAGATATTTTAAACCGTAGTTTATGGCAGGCTCAAACTCGGGCAGGTCAATCGGTGATATTAGAGTTGCCAGCTTATCCTCAAAAAGATAAGCCATTTTTAACAGTAGATTTAGCTAAGGATATAGCACGCTTTAACAGTAATTTAAGCGGTGTTCAGCTCAATGCAGGAACAGCTTTAAACTGCGCAATGCAAAAAATAACAGTGCAAGAAAACAGTTGTATTGAGCAATCAAAACAGCTCGCACAACTGAGTCAAATGACTAAAAAAGCGGTCAAACCTTATTTAAATATGAGTAATCAGGCACAGTTTAGTTTATTGCTTACACCTGATTTAGATCATGTGGAAAAGCTACCTGAGCTTATAAAAACGCTTTTATTACAACATGATTTAGTCAATTTGAAGTTCGATGTGATTGGTAAGAAAAAGCAATTTAATGAGTTGCTAATGCTTTTAAATAGACTTAATGAAAATGATAAGCAAAGAATAATGCTGACTTTAGAATTACCAGAAAACTCGCAAAAAACGGCTTGGGAAGAAGTACAGCAAGGACTTGTTTCGATTCAGCGAGTAGGAATCCAGAAATTTGGTATCGATGGCTATGACTTTGAAAAATCAAAAGATGTTCATCAATATTTGTATAATCCAATTAGTCTGAATGCTAGTCCTGTGATGTATCAGCCTTTTGCTGAATTGGTAGAGGGGAAAAAGTAATGAGAGTATTACTTGATATTCTATTTGCTTTTGCCTTTTTATACCCCTTACTGATGGCTTGGACATGGATGGTAGGGGGACTTTGGTTCTTCTTTAAAAGAGAATACCGTGAACAAGCACTTCCTGAACCGACCAGCGAAGGATGCAGTATCATCATTCCGTGTTTTAACGAAGAAGCCCAAGTACGCCAAACAATTCGTTATGCACTGCAAACCAAATATCCTAATTTTGAAGTGATCGCCGTCAATGATGGAAGTAGTGACAGGACAGCTGAAATTCTAGATGAATTATCAGCGCAAGATTCACGACTTCGGGTTGTACACTTAGCAGAGAATCAGGGTAAGGCCGTAGCTTTAAGATCGGGCGTATTGGTTAGTAAATACGAATATCTTGTTTGTATCGATGGAGATGCATTGTTACATCCGCACGCCGTACTTTGGTTAATGCAGCCATTTATTAACTTCCCACGAATTGGTGCTGTAACGGGGAACCCACGAATTTTAAACCGATCTAGTATTTTAGGAAAATTACAGGTTGGCGAGTTTTCTTCGATTATTGGTTTGATCAAACGTGCGCAGCGTACATATGGTCGTATTTTTACAGTGTCTGGTGTGATTGCAGCATTTCGTAAAACAGCACTCGTTCGAGTCGGTTTTTGGTCAGACGATAAAATTACCGAAGATATTGATATTTCATGGAAGTTACAGCTCGACCATTGGGATATTCAGTATATTCCACAAGCGCTTTGTTATATCTATATGCCTGAGACATTTAAAGGGTTATGGAGGCAACGCCTTCGTTGGGCACAAGGTGGGGTAGAGGTTCTTATAGAATATATTCCACAAATGTTCAAACTGCGTGTTCGCAGAATGTGGCCAGTCATGATTGAGGCGCTAGTTAGTATTATCTGGTCTTATGTCATGATTCTGATTTTTACGCTATTTTTTGTCGGATTGTTTATTGAACTACCTCAGCAATGGCAGATCAAAACGCTTATGCCACAGTGGTACGGTGTAATACTCGGTGGAACATGTTTAATCCAGTTTTTAGTGAGTTTGTGGATTGATCAGCGCTATGACCGTAGCCGCTTCTTTAGAAATTATTTTTGGGTGATTTGGTACCCGTTATTTTTCTGGCTACTGACTTTGTTTACAAGTGTCGTTGCGGTGCCAAAAACTTTATTTAATACTAAAAAACGTGCCCGCTGGGTAAGTCCAGACCGAGGCTTCCGTGGAGATAACTCATGAAACCTGAGGAAAATAAGGATATCGAAATGTTAGATATCCCTGAATATATTGACCAGCCAGAATACGTCAAAAATAAAACGGCAAACTACACATTACAAACCATTGGTTGGTTTTGTTTGATGTGGTTGCTATTTCCCTTGGTTTCACTGTTTTTATGGGTTTTTGAAGGACACTTAATTTATGATTATGTCTGGGTTGACCATATATCAGAAGTTAAGACCTTATTACATTTAGCATTACTCATTGGAATTAGCGCGCTCATTTTAATTTTATGGGCGAGTTATAACTGGATTAGGTTTAGTGGCGAGGACCGAAGAGCTAAGGCGCCTAATAGTTCTGTTGAACTGTTAGCAGCCCAATTTTCGGTTAGTTCCGAGATGTTAAGTGAATTGCAAAAGAAACAACGGGTCATTTTGCATTACGATGATCATGGCAATTTGCAAAAGTATGAGTAAATAAAAAAGCATGGCTTAAAAACCATGCTTTTTTTATTTTATGTGGTTGCTCTAATAATGATATCAACAGGTTGTTCTATGCCATCCATACTATGGATTGATGTAGGGTTAACTTTAACAATGGGCCAAGTTTGTAATTTACAGTTGGATTTTTGGAGTGCCGCATAATAACTATCAGATTTAAAAAATACCTTTTTAGCCGTTGCCATATTGGGGGTTAAAAGGCGCTTAAGCCATGTTTCACTCACCTGAGTATCAAGAAAACGTAAGGCCAAAAGACTTTTTACTCGATTGTTAAATAATCTCCGGTTTTTGATAATGAGAGGATGGGTAATTAACTTATTTGTACCCGTTTGACTGTGGGGCAAAATAAAGTGAGGTGTGATTTGAAATACGGTCACAAATTTTGCTTGTTGACAGATTTTTTCAAGATGGGTCACGGTATCTTGATTTGTACCAATAATCGCGACAGATGAATCTGAAAAATCAAATTCTTTAATTGAGGTTGATGGAATCACTTGACCAGTAAAATCTTCAAAATCTTGAGAGGTATTTTGAAAAATTGCTGATTTTGAAGTGTTATTTTTAATATTAATACTCATTTTTCCAAAAGTCCTTTTGGTTTTTAAATCATGATGTTTTTATCGTTTTAATATAAATAACCAAGCAGGAAGTCGGGGTAAAGTCTTTTCAGATAGATGGTCACCCATACTCGAAATCAATTCAAGTATGGGCATGCAAAGCGGAGTTTAATGTTCTGTTTTTACATTCATTAGTTGTGTAAAGCTTTCTAAACGTTTAGCTGTATCGTATATATCGCATGTGAAAATAAATTCATCAACATCGTATGTCGCTAAAAGTTTTTGTAAACCAGAGCGAACTGTATCTACAGAACCAATTTGCGCCATTGCATAGAAGTTCTCAACAGAAAGCTGTTCTGCTGTATTCCATAATCCCTGCATTGATTCAACCGGCGGCTTAAGCTTTAAACTTTCGCCACGAATTAAACCTAATACACGTTGGTACGCACTCGTTGCTAAGAACTGAGCTTCCTCATCTGTATCTGCCACAACAACAGGCACACCCATAGAAACATAAGGTTTATCTAAGTACTCAGAAGGCTCAAAGTTCTCTCGATAGAGCTGAATCGCTTGACCTAACATACGCGGTGCAAAATGAGAGGCAAATGAGTAAGGAAGTCCAAGTTTTGCCGCCAGTTGCGCACTAAAAAGACTAGACCCAAGTAACCAAACAGGAACATGGGTATTTTGGCCTGGCGTTGCAATAATCTTTTGTCCTGCCTGAGGGGCATCAAAATATTTTAGGATTTCGACAACATCTCTTGGAAACTGATCTTCTGTTTCTTGATGACCACGACGTAAAGCTCGCATGGTAAGTTGATCTGTACCAGGAGCACGGCCTAAGCCAAGTTCAATACGATTTGGATATAAAGTAGCTAGTGTTCCAAATTGTTCTGCGACAACTAAAGGAGCATGGTTAGGAAGCATAATGCCGCCGGAACCTAAACGAATATGCTGTGTATGAGCTGCAATAAAACCGAGTAAGACCGCTGTAGCAGAGCTCGCAATTCCATCCATGTTGTGATGTTCTGCAAGCCAGAAACGTTCATAACCTAATTTCTCTGCATGTTGTGCTAACTCTAATGCATGACGTAACGAAAATTCTATGGTTTTATCATTACGAATGGGAGCAAGTTCCAAAATTGAAAACTTGGTATCTTGAAGTGATCGCATGCGATATTCTCGAATAGGGGTATATCGAAATACTACGATATATGAGGGGTAATGTATATCGTTTTTTTTCGATATTAACTTTTATCTCTCAATAAAAAAGCACCCGAAGGTGCTCTTTTGTTTTATATGTGAATTAGCGATTTTTATACCAACCACGGTGTAAACCATTGTCATGACGGCGATGATGGCCACCTTTACTATAGTAACGACGGTCACCATCGTCATATCTACGATCATCTCGATCATAACGGCTACCACGATCATAGCGATCATCGTAGTTACGATCTTCAGAAACTTTACGACCTAGCGCTGAACCACCCGCAGCACCTACCGCTGCACCGATGTAACCACCGTTGGTACCGCCCATATTTTTACCGACGGTATAACCAGCACCACCACCTAAAGCACCACCAATGGCAGCTTCGGTACGATTGCGACGGTCACTCGCTGCCGCTGCACCACCAGCACCACCTAAAGCAGCACCAATTGTTGCGCCTGTTGTGCCGCCCATGCTTTTACCAATTGCTGTACCAACAACACTACCTAATGCAGAGGTTGCAGCAACACGAGTACCATTATCTGCATGTGCAACTGTCACCATAGACGATGTTGCAATTAATGCACTAGCTAACCAAATATTCATTTTCATCTTGCAACTCCATGTCCTTTTTACTGAGAAGGACAGTATTTTTATCTTGAGATAAATGTAATAAAAAATTTCGTGATAATTATGGAGAACCCCAAAGGAGATACGTTAGTTTTGTGTCTGTTTGTATGGTTTCTATTAATTTATGGATAAATCCTGAGCAAGCGAGAGGTTATGAATATTTATTGATCTTAATAAAAAAGCACCCGAAGGTGCTTAGAGACGTTTCATCAAATTTGATTAGTGATGACGACGGTGTTTTTTCTTCCAGTGTTTAGAAGAGCGATCATAATCGCGGTCTTTAGAAATTTTATTACCTAAAGCAGAACCACCCGCAGCACCTAAAGCAGCACCAATGTATCCACCGTTTGTACCACCCATGCTTTTACCAACAGTATAGCCAGCACCACCACCTAAACCACCGCCAATTGCAGATTCTGTACGGTGACGACGGTCACTTGCAACTGCTGCACCACCAGCACCACCTAAAGCAGCACCAATTGTTGCGCCAGATGTACCACCCATGCTTTTACCAATTGCAGTACCAGCAACACTACCTAAAGCAGAAGCAGCTGCTACATGTGTTGTGTTGTCAGCATGCGCTACAGTAACCATAGAAGTTGCTAAAACAGCACTACATAACCAAGCATTTAATTTCATTTTCTACTCCGTGTCCTTAGCAGCAGGACGCTATATCTTTTGTTACGGCAAATGTAACAAAACACGTTTCTCAAAATATGGAGAACCATCAATTCATTATTGTAGTTTAGTGTCTGGTTTGTATGTTTTCTATTAAAATAGAATATTTAATACCCATATAAATAAACATGAGTCTCATTTAATTTTAATGAGTTGATTACTCACAATCTGAACATGGAAAGTTGATTAAAGCTCTCGTGGCAAAAGACATATATTTATGTTGTGCATATAGTAAAGAGAAGAGACGTGAGTGACCTGCAAATCTCATCTAAAATCATTACATTGATAAGTCGCTATTTACAGTGAAAGTTGATGAATTGGCTGATTATATATGTCATTTAAGCGGCATAATCTGTAAACTATGCGCTATTTTTACGATTTTGCTTATCTTCTATTTATATAGCATTCGATAAGCTTTTTGGACTTTTGAGATATTTCCTCTTATGAAAGCGTCACTCCGTTTACGACTTGATCAACTCTGTGATCGACATGAAGAACTTACCGCGTTGCTTGCAGATGTGGAAGTCATCTCCGATAACAAACGTTTCCGTAAATTGTCTCGCGAACATAGTGATTTATCTGAAATTACCGAAGTTTGGGGCAAATACCGTCAAGCAGAAGACGACATTGAAACTGCTGAAATGATGAAGTCTGATCCTGACTTTAAAGATATGGCTGAAGAAGAAATTCAAGCAAATAAAGATTTGCTTGTCGAGTTAGAAAGCCAGCTCAATATTTTGATGATTCCAAAAGATCCAAATGACTCTAATGCAGCTTATTTAGAAATTCGCGCTGGAACGGGTGGTGACGAGGCTGCAATTTTCTCTGGTGACTTATTCCGTATGTACAGTAAATATGCCGAGACACAAAATTGGCGTATAGAAGTACTTTCTGAAAATGAAGGTGAGCATGGTGGCTTTAAAGAAGTCATTTGCCGTGTAGATGGTGATGGTGTTTATGGTCGCCTAAAATTTGAAAGTGGTGCGCATCGTGTACAGCGTGTGCCAGCAACTGAGTCACAAGGCCGTGTTCATACTTCAGCTTGTACAGTTGCAATCTTGCCTGAAATTGATGTTGATACTAACGTTGAAATTAACCCGGCAGATTTGCGTATTGATACTTACCGTGCCTCTGGTGCAGGTGGTCAGCACATTAACAAAACTGATTCGGCGGTACGTATTACCCACATTCCAACAGGTACAGTAGTTGAGTGCCAAGAAGAACGTTCACAGCATAAAAACAAAGCTAAAGCGATGGCATTGTTAGTATCGCGTTTAGAAAATGCTAAACGTGCAGCAGCAGATGCAGCGACTTCTGAAATGCGCCGTGATTTGGTCGGTTCTGGTGACCGTTCTGAACGTATCCGTACTTATAACTACCCACAAGGTCGTATGACTGACCACCGTATTAACCTAACTTTATATAAGTTAGACGCGATTATGGAAGGTGATTTAACTGAATTGCTTGATAGCTTACATCGTGAATATCAAGCAGATCAGCTTGCGATGCTTGCACAGGAAAATGGCGGCTAATGAATATTGCTCAAGCGCTTGCAATTCGTGGTGAGCCTGATAGTTATGAACGACAAGAAAATGCTTGGTTACTTGAGCATTTTCTAAAAATCAATTCGCTTGAATTAAAGTTTAGACTTGAGCAAGAGTTAACTACCCAACAAGAGAAAGATTATTTGGCTGGTCTTGAACGTATTCAAAAAGGTGAACCTTTAGCTTATGTAACGGGTTCACAGCCATTTTGGACGCTCGATTTAAAAGTAACATCTGATACTTTAGTGCCACGACCTGATACTGAAATTTTAGTTGAAACCGTTTTAAATCTAAATTTGCCAAATAATGCAAATATTGTGGATTTAGGAACGGGGACAGGTGCAATTGCGCTTGCGTTAGCGAGTGAACGTCTTGATTGGTTCGTCACAGCAACTGATATTTATGCACCTACTTTAGAAGTCGCAAAAGAAAATGCACTAGCTCATAATTTGCAACGTGTAAAATTCGCTTGTGGCGCTTGGTTTGAAGCACTAGAGCCACAAAAATTTGATTTAATTGTTTCTAATCCGCCGTATATCGACCCTGAAGATGAACACATGCAAGCTTTGGCAACAGAACCACGCCGTGCATTGGTTGCAGATCATCAGGGACTGGCTGATATTGAAATTATTATTGCTCAAGGAAAAAACTGGTTAAAACCTCAAGGCTGGATTGCACTAGAGCATGGTTATGATCAGGGGCAAGCTGTTCGAAATATATTTGCTGAGCATGGTTTTAGTGAGATTAAAACCATTCAAGACTATGGCCAAAATGATCGAGTCACTTTGGCATGCTGGATTTAAAATTACTTTTGTAGTGTATCCCGCCAACGTAATAACCAGTTTTCAATAAGTTTCATTAAGGTATCGGTTACTTTACCCAATAGGGCTAATAAAATAATTGCAATGATAACAATATCTGGGCGAGAGGTTTCTCGGCCATCACTGAGTAAATAGCCAACCCCTTGAGTAGCTGCAATCAGTTCAGCTGCAATCATAAACATCCAAGATAAGCTTAAACTGTTGCGTAAACCCGTTAAAATGCCCGGAGAGGCTGCCGGTAAAATAATAGATATAATCCGCTGAAAAGCATTAAGCCGATAAACTTTTCCAACTTCAATGAGCTTTCTATCTACATTATGAATTGCTGCAACTGTATTGGTATAGGTTGGAAAAAATGCTCCAATTGCAATAAGCGTAATTTTTGAACCCTCATCAATTCCTAACCAAAGTAATAGCAGTGGGATCCACGCAAGACTTGGAATTGATTTAATTGCTGAAAAAGTTGGTTCTAAATATGCTTCTGCCTCTTTACTTAATCCCACCCAAATCGCAAAAACTAAACCTAAACCGCTTCCTATAATAAAGCCCAACAGAACACGCCATGTACTAATATAAATGTGGGCAAATAGATCGCTATGAGCTAAATCTAAAAAAGATTGCCATAAACTAGAGGGTGCAGGCAGTAGATAAGCATCGATATAGCCATTTCTGACTAAAAATTCACAAGCCCCCAAAAAGATGAGTGGAATGAGTAGCGCTTTAAACCAACGTGTAAATTTATTATTTAAATGCTTTTTCTGCGATTTTAAAGCCTGCTGAGCTAAGAAATGATTTAGCTCAGCTTTGTTAAGTGAATCACTCATATACTATTTCACGACTTTTTGAGCAAAGCGAGGATCTAACAACTGATCAACCACTTGATTGACATTGGTACCTTTTCTAACCAAGTCTTCTTCTGTCAAAATTTTCCCAGAACGTTTTAGCGCTTGTGCTTGAGTTGCCGATGGAATGCTTTGATCAAAGTTGGTTCGGCTCAATTGTAGCTTAGCCACAGGTAGAGGGAGTTTTGATTCTTGAGCTAAAAGTGCTGCCACTTTATCTGGATTGGCTTTTGCCCATTTTCTAGCTTGTTCGTAGGCTTTAATAACTGCTTCAACCGCTTCAGGGCTTTGCTTTGCAAAGTCTTCTTTAACATTCAGTACGCTATAACTATTAAATGCCACATTACGATAAAGCAATTTGGCACCCGATTGAATTTGAGCTGAAGCCATTAAAGGATCAAGTCCAGCCCAAGCATCTACTTGACCGCGTTCTAATGCAGTTTTACCATCTGGGTGTTGTAAATGAACCAGCTGTACATCGCGTTTACTCAAGCCTACAGTGTCTAGCGCTTGTAGGGTAAATAAGAATGGATCGGTTCCTTTGGTGGCTGCAATTTTCTTTCCTTTTAAGTCTTTTAGACTTTTAATTGGTGAGTCTTTTGCGACAACAAGGGCGGTCCATTCCGGTTGGCTTTGTACGTAAACAGTTTTAATTGGACTACCATTTGCTCGGCTTAATACAGCTGCTAATCCAGCAGTAGAAGCAAAATCGATGCTGTTACTATTAAGGTATTCTAATGAGCGATTACTGCCTTGACTAAAAACCCATTTAATTTGAGTATTTGGAAGTGCTTTCTCAAGAAGTTTTTGATCCTTGACGACTAAACTGGTTGGTGCGTAGTAAGCATAATCAAGTTTAAGTGTAGTCGGAACTGCTGCAAAAGCAGATGAAGCAAATACAAACCCCAATGTTGATGCCAACAAAGTCTTTGATAAAGAAAATTTTGATTTTAAAGACATGATAAAAATAGAACCGAAATGAAATAAGAGATTATCCTTTCACGCGTTTGATGGCTTACAAACTTAGTTATTTTGATTTATAAATCAGATTGAAAGATAAAAGTTTAGATAAAATTATAAGTTGATGTTTTATAGTGATTATTAAGTTTTGAGGAATACACTTATCTGAAATATTGAATTTAAAAGACATAAATATCATAAGCTTAAGCTTCTATATCTCAAGCTTCGTTGAGTTTGTATTTTATTGCTTGTGTGCAGTTAAATTATCTCGATACGCACCTGGACTAACGCCAGTCCATTTTTTAAAAGCACGGTGAAAGGCGCTTGGATCTTGGAAACTTAAATCTTCACTAATATCTTGAATTGAATCATTAGTTTTACTTAAACGTTCAACCGCAATATCACAGCGGATTTCATTTTTAATTTGTTGATAACTGACTCCTTCATGTTTCAGACGGCGTTGAATGGTGGCTTCTGAAATATTGAGTTGTTTTGCAACATCTTTGAGTTCGGGCCATTGGGCGGGGTGGAGTTTCAATAAATGACGACGAATAAGAACGCTCAAGGCGTTTTCATTTTTAAAGCGAACTAAAAGATTTTGTGGAGTTTGTTCTAAAAAATCATGAAGCGCTTTTTTATCTTTTTTAATTTTAATATCTAAATAGTGAGCATCGAATTCAACTCGATTTATCTCGGCATTAAATTGAATATCTTCACCAAAACGTACGAGATAATCCTGAATATCGTTCGGTTTAGGACAACGTACTCTAATACTATTTAAGCCAATTCGTTGGTCTACTAACCAACACATAATTCCGTGTACTAATATTAAAAAGGTTGCATAGGTAAACATGCGTTTAGGTTGTTCACGATCATGAATCACCAAATAAGCTTTTTCTTGATCTCGTATTAATTCTCCGCGCATGTCATCAAGCACAAAGTTAAAAAACTTCAAAATATCGTAGAGGGCCTTTTCTAAAGTTTCGGCCGTACTGACAAGTTTAGTCAATAACTTATAGCTGCCACGACGCATAGGATGACTATCCATACCAAAAAACTCATCGTTCATGGCGTTGGCAAGCTCTATCCATAATTGGGCATATGTCGTAACAGGCACACGAGCCTTTGGAGACATCAGCAATTCAACGGGAATGCCTGCTTTATTTAGAATTATTTGTGTATTTAGGCCTTTGGCATAAGCTGCACTCAGTGCTTCATGTACTAGTGCAATCGAAATTGTGCCTTTACTTAAAGAAGATTGGACAACCATGTCAAAGACTCATATTTTCTTCATATATTTCAAGTGAAATATTTCATATTTAAAATTTGGATTGATCAAAAGCTGCAAGCATATTGAGGCTTTTTGAAATTGTATCGGAAAACAACAACTTTTACTCTCACAACTAAAGTTAAAGAACATTTTTATAGGATCGTAAATAATGAAAATTCAAGGGAAACATTTCGTGATTACAGGTGGTGGCTCTGGTTTAGGGGCTGCTACAGCTGAATATCTAGTGCAACAAGGCGCCTCTGTCACGTTGGTCGACATGAATGTAGAAGCAGGCGAGCAGCAAGTAAAACAATTAGGGCCAAAAGCTGACTTCGTAAAACTTGATGTAACCGATGAAGCTGCTGCTGAACAGTTCTTTAAAGATGTGTTAGTAAAACATGGCAGCTTGCATGGTTTGGTTAACTGTGCGGGTATTGGTCCTTCTGCAAAAGTAGTTGGCCGTGAAGGCGTACATGATTTGGGGCTATTTTCAAAAACACTGCAAATTAATGTCACAGGCACATTTAACATGCTGCGTTTTGCAGCAGATGCAATGAGTAAAAATACGGTTGAAGCAGGTGAAGAAGATCGTGGAATCATTGTTAACACTGCTTCCGTTGCAGCATTCGACGGTCAAATCGGTCAGGCTGCCTATTCAGCATCTAAAGGTGCTATTGTTGCCATGACATTGCCAATTGCTCGTGAGCTTGCGCGACATGCCATTCGTATTATGACCATTGCGCCAGGAATTATGGAAACTCCAATGCTTAAGGGCATGCCACAAAATGTGCAAGATGCTTTGGGACAAATGGTGCCATATCCATCGCGTTTAGGAAAACCCGAAGAATTTGCTCGTTTAGTTGGGCATATTGCTGAAAACTCATATTTAAATGGTGAAGTCATCCGTCTAGATGGTGCGATTCGTATGGCAGCAAAATAATAAAAATAAGGATGTTGAAATGATCTTAAATGCTGAACAAAGTATGGTTCAGGAGATGATGCGTAACTACTCGCAGAATCAGTTAAAACCAACAGCCGCACATCGCGATAAAACTCATGAATTTCCTGCTCAGGAATTAAAAGATTTAGGTGCACTAGGTGCTATGGGGATGACTGTTCCAAATGAATGGGGCGGTGCCGGAATAGACTATGTATCTTTGGTGCTTGCAATTGAAGAAATTGCCGCAGGTGATGGCGCTATTTCGACAATCGTCAGTGTTCAAAATTCATTGATTTGCGGTATTACGCTCGCGTACGGTTCAGAGCAGCAAAAACAAACCTATTTGCCAAAATTTGCATCTGGTGAATGGCTAGGATGTTTTTGTTTAACTGAACCTCATGTCGGTTCTGATGCGAGCGCGATTTTATGTAAAGCCGAGCGAGATGGTGACCATTGGGTTTTAAATGGCGTAAAACAATTTATTACCAGCGGTAAAAACGCCCAAGTGGCTTTGGTATTTGCGTTCACAGATAAACAAGCTGGCAAAAAAGGCATTTCGTGTTTTCTTGTGCCGACCAATACACAAGGTTACTTGGTGACTCGAATTGAAGACAAAATGGGCCAACATGCTTCGGACACTGCAACCATTACTCTCGAAAACTGCCGGATTCCTTTAGAAAATTTGGTGGGTCAAGAAGGTGAAGGTTATAAAATTGCATTATCTAATTTGGCAGCTGGACGTATTGGAATTGCCGCTCAATCTGTTGGAATGGCAAGAGCGGCTTTTGATGCAGCGGTGCAATATGCAAATGAGCGTAAAGCTTTTGGAGTCGAATTAGTTCAGCATCAGGCGGTTGGTTTCCGTTTAGCCGATATGGCGACCCAGATTGAAGCTGCGCATCAGTTGGTTTTGCATGCTGCAACTTTAAAAGACGCGGGGCTGCCTTGTTTAAAAGAAGCCTCGATGGCAAAGCTATTTGCATCAACAATGGCTGAGCGAGTTTGTTCAGATGCGATCCAGATTCATGGTGGCTATGGCTATGTCAGTGACTTCCCGGTTGAGAGAATTTATCGTGATGTTCGTGTAAGCCAGATTTATGAAGGCGCTTCTGATATTCAACGTTTGGTGATTGCTCGTGAAGTTGCTCAAGTTTAAATATGAAATTTTAAAAAATAGTCACTGACTGCAAAAGACCGCAATTATTATGCGGTCTTTTGCCATTGAGCAGAGATTTTCTAGGTTGAATTCGATTCAATACACTTCAAAAATTTAAATGAAACTCGCTTTTTGATGATTAAAGCTGAGCTTTGACTTCTTCACCAATTAAATAAAAGGTTCCTCCAGCAATATAATGCAGGCTTCGAAGTTCTTTCGGTGCATCTTGAAAATGCCAGTGCCCATCTCTAAAAACGCGACTATCTGCCCATGCGCCTACGACAGAACCAATAAATAAATCATGAACTGACTGATTATGGGGTTCTGGAATAAGTTTACAGACAAGCCATGCAATGCAACCTGATACAAGCGGGCTAGGAAGACCTTCTTGATAAAATAGTTCAACATCACAATGCTCAAGTTTTTGTGGATCATCCAACTTACTAATGGTTCCAAGTTGATGAGTCAGATCGAGCTGTGCATAGCAGGGAACTTGTAGTGTGAAATAACCACTTTGCTCAACGAGCTGTCGGGTTTTAGTACTTTTATCAAGAACCACGGACACTTTGGCTGGTTTGAACTCTAAGGCACATGCCCAAGCAGCAGCCATTACATTGCGGTCGTCTCCATGTTGTGCGGAAACAAGCACAGTTGGGCCATGATTTAATAAACGATAAGCTTTTTCTAACTCTACAGGTGCAATATATGATTGCGTCATATTTAGCCTAAGTAATAAAGAAAATAGATATTTCTATTGTTGCAGAAAGCTTAATAGATGCAATGTTGGTAAATAAGCTTTATTAGAATAAAAAAAGTTGTTTCTATTTTATAGCTTTCATAATAACGAACTTAGTCATAAAATCATTTCGCTTCTAAGTGAAAGGATTAACGCGTGACCGAGCTTCAAGATATCGATTTTGTAGAGTTAAGTGATGAAGAAATGCATCTCTATAGCCGCCAGATTTTACTTGATGGATGGGATATTGAAGCTCAGGAAAAACTCAAACTTGCTAATGTGCTGATTGTAGGTGCTGGTGGAATAGGCTGTAGCAGTGCAGAGCTACTTGCGCGAGCAGGGGTTGGGAAAATTACACTGATTGATGTAGATACGATTGAGATAAGTAATTTACAGCGTCAAATTGCATTTGGTCATGAAGATATCGGACGTTATAAAGCAGAAATTTTGGCTAAACGTTTACAGAAAATTAACCCTTATATCTGTGTTGAATACTATAACGAACGGTTAGACGAACATAACATTGATAGACTGGTTGAACACCAAGATGTGGTTTTAGATGGCTGTGATAATTTTACAACTCGCTATTTAGTAAATGCAGCTTGTAAGAAGCATCAGGTCGCACTAATTAGTGCTTCAGCAATTGGTTTTCAGGCACAAATGTTTATGGTTGAAGGAGATTCAGCTTGTTATGAATGTCTTTTTCCGAAAGAACAACATAGCAATGAAGGACTGCGCTGTGCAGAATCAGGGGTGCTTGCGACTACTCCTGTAATGATAGCGTCATTACAAGCACATCACACTTTGCTATATTTAGGTTTAAATCGTACACCTTTAAAGCAGAAACTATTATTGTGGGATGGTTTAAATATGACACAACGTATTGTTAGTTTTGATAAAGATGTAAATTGTCCACTTTGTCAGGCAAGCTAATCAGTAAATGAAACAAAATTTGCTACACTCAACCTGAATGATTTGGTTTTGAAGAAATATGAAAAAAAATATTTTGTTTGATGGATTACGTTCCGTCGCCCGCATTGGTGAAACAGCAGTGGTTGCGGCCAAAGCTGGAATTAAATACGCAACTGAAAAACCAAGTAATGCCAAACTCATGCGAGAGACTTTTGAGTCGCTTGGCTCAACTTATATTAAGCTTGGTCAGTTTATTGCGAGTACTCCATCGCTTTTCCCGCGAGAATATGTAGAAGAATTTCAAGGTTGTCTAGACCAGACACCAACACTCCCATTTAGTTATATTCAAGGTGTGCTTGCGTCTGAATTTGAAGGGCGTGATTTAAGCCAAATTTTTAGCTATATCGATGAAAAACCATTAGCTTCTGCTTCAATTGCTCAGGTTCATGCAGCTAAACTGACTACAGGTGAAGATGTCGTTATCAAAGTACAAAAGCCTGGCGTTGAAACCATTTTATATACAGACTTAAGTGTGGTGCATTGGGCTGCCAAGCTGCTTGAGCGTGCGGTACCAAAAATCAAATTTGCTGCTCTTTCCGAAATTGTTGATGAAATTAAAAGCCGTATGGTTCGTGAAGTGGATTTCATTGAAGAAGCACAAAACTTAGATGACTTTATTGAATATCTGAATATTTCACAAAACAAAGCTGCGACTGCACCTAAAGTTTATCATCAGTTTTCTACGCGCCGTGTCTTAACCATGCAACGCCTATACGGTGTGTCTTTGACAGACTTTAGTGTTGTAAAACAATATGCTAAAGATCCATCGCAAGTACTAATTACTGCCATGAATACATGGTTCGGTAGCCTCATGCTATGCAAGAGTTTCCATGCGGATTTACATGCTGGAAACCTAATGTTGCTTGAAGATGGTCGAATTGGTTTTATCGATTTCGGTATTGTCGGCCAGTTAAAGCCAGAAGTCTGGACAGCATGCATGGCCTTTATGGATGCATTGCAAAAAACTGATTATCAGGCAATGGCTGAAAATATGCTGAAAATGGGTATGACTCATAACAAAGTTGATGTTGATGTATTGGCACAAGATTTAGAGCGCTTGTTTAACGGCGTATTAATGTCTGACCCTCAACAAATTCTCGCTTCAAATCCAGCTGATTTAAACGACATTATGATGGATATGGTAGGAGTTGGTGAGCGCCACGGTATTAAATTCCCACGTGATTTTGCCTTGTTATTTAAGCAAATGCTTTATTTCGATCGTTTTATGCGCGTACTCGCACCATATACTGATATTTATGCAGACCAACGTTTGAAAATGGTTCAAAATATGGAACCTGCTTCGTTGTTAAAGCACTAAGGTCAGTTTAAATTTATGGATGCCATTATTATTGAAGGCTTGAAGGTTGAGACAGTGATTGGCTGTTTCAACTGGGAAAGACAAATCATTCAACCTTTAATGTTGGATTTAACCATCCATAATGATTTGAGCCGAGCTGCAGCGTCTGACAAGCTTGAGGACACACTCAACTATGCGCAGATTTGTGAGTTATCGGCTCAAACTATTCAACAAGCTAAACCTGAATTAATTGAACATGCAGCACATCTTGTTTTGAAATGTTTGTTTGAAACCTTTCCAACAATTGAAAAAATTACCATAACCATCCGTAAGCCCGCCATCATTGCAGAAGCTAATGCTGTAGGAATTCGTCTTGAACGCACCAGAAACAATTTTTGCGCTCGCCCTAGCGAGTAATTTAGACGCAGATCAGCACTTTACTTTTGCGTATACGCAATTAGCAACTTTGGGGAAAGTGCAGTTTTCATCTGTTTATCAAATTCCATGCCGAGATGGTATTGGAGATGATTATTGGAATTCAGCATGTCTATTAAATAGCACTTTATCGTGTGACCAAATTGAATCTTTTTTAAAGCAACTTGAGTCAGATTCTGGGCGTGTTCGTCCATCGCATCATATCTCATTAGATGTAGATTTGATTGCATGGGGAAGTGATCTGGACCATATGCAATTTAATTCTAAAAAATTACCTTTGGCACTTGATGTAAAAATTCCTTTATATGAACTTTGGCCTTGTGAAACCTTAAAGGCTGATAGCATGCTTTATCCAGTCGTTAATTTTAAAGTTTAAAGGCTTTCACACAAGATTTTACGCAAACTTTACGCGGTCTTTAATTTCCTCAATAGAGAATTTACGGACATTTTATCCATACTGAAATTCACTAAATTAGTGTTATTTCAGGACAATAAAGATGCTTATAAATTCTCAAATGTGCATCTTGCATCAGTCTGGCATTGTCTTATGCGGACTTAAAACAAATGATATTTCTTCATCTCTCCTTATTTCCAGTTTGGCAAATCAAGCCAAGGGGTATAGAGGAGAATAGCCATGTTAGAACTTATCCTTGTTTTATTTATTGCTATTTTTCTAGCATGGTGCCTCGGTAAATATCTATCCAAAGTGATGACAAATCAGCCGATGGCGGGCGATGGATTATTTCGCTGGATTGAAAATCCTGTTTATCGCTTGTTAGGTATATCTCCACAACAACAAATGAACTGGAAACAATATTCTCTAGCATTTGTTGTGAGCTGTGTTTTTCTAGCTATAGCCGTTTTTGCTATTTTTATGACACAAGCATGGCTACCATTAAATCCAAATCATGCACCAAATATGAGTTGGGATTTAGCATTACACACGGTTATTTCATTTTTAACTAATACCAATCAACAGCATTATTCTGGGCAAGCTCAATTATCTTATTTGTCGCAAATGACAGGTATTGTGGGCTTGCAAGTCATTACTCCAATGATGGGGCTGGCTTTGGTGGTCGCGACCTTAAGAGCTTTCTTTTATCAGCGCCCAAGCCATATTGCAGCCGATGTTGCCGAGCAACCAGATCAAATTTTAATTGGGAACTATTGGGCAGATGTAATTCGCCCTACAGTCCGATTCTTACTTCCGCTCTGTTTTGTCTGGTCTTTATTGCTCAACAGCCAAGGCGTACCAGCGACTTTCCAAGGCGGGCCAGAAGTACAGCTGATTGATAAAGCGAATACCATACAAACCCAAAAAATTCCTTTAGGTCCAGTTGCACCAATGGTAGCGATTAAGCAATTGGGTAGTAATGGTGGTGGTTGGTATGGTCCAAATAGTAGTGTGCCTTTAGAAAATCCAACACCGCTTTCTAATTTATTAGAAATGATTGCGATATTACTTATTCCACTTACCGTGATTTTTATGGTTGGGCATTTTACCCAGCGTAAAAAGTTTGCTTACTTTGTGTTTGGTAGCATGCTTTTCATGTCGATTATTTCAGGTGCGGCGGCTGTCTGGTCTGAGAGTATGTCATCGACAGCATCTCAACTTGCCGTAATGGACGGTAAAGAACAACGTTTTGGACCAGCTGCATCAGCAGTTTGGGCAGCGATCACTACGCAGGTGAATAACGGTTCGGTCAATATGATGCATGATTCTTCTGCGCCGCTTACTGGTTTAGTCGAACTCATTAACATGCTGATTAATGCCATTTGGGGTGGTGTGGGCTGTGGTCTGCAACAGTTTATGATTTATCTGTTACTCGCAGTATTTATTGCAGGTTTAATGACAGGTCGTACCCCTGAATTGTTTGGGCGCAAGATTGAAGCGGCAGAAATTAAGTTGCTCGCGATTATTATCTTGATTCAACCTTTAGTCATTCTTGCATTTACCGCATTAAGCCTCAGCATTCCAGGCATATCTGGAATTAGTAATCCGGGACCACATGGTATTAGCCAAGTGTTCTATGAATATGTCTCTGCATTTGCAAACAATGGTTCAGGTTTTGAAGGTCTTGGAGACAACACTGTATGGTGGAATGTCACTTGTAGTATTGCTCTTCTTTTAGGACGTTTCCCTACATTAATTTTGCCATTAATGATTGCGACACGTTTAGCAGCAAAAAGAAAAGCACCCGAAACAGCAGGAAGCCTCCAAGTTGAAACTCCAACTTTTGCCTTAACGCTGATCACGATTGTGGTGTTGCTTACCTTATTACAATTTATGCCAGTTCTTGTCCTTGGGCCAATTGCTGATCAACTTTTGTTGGTTAAAGGCTAAGGAGGCGAGTGAAAATGAATACACAAACTCATGTAAATAGCCATAAACAAACCATGGCAGTGCCAAATTTTGAAGTTTGGAAAAATGCATTTGTGAAACTGCTACCGCAGCATGCAATTAAAAATCCTGTGATGGCAATTGTATGGCTTGGAACAGTAGTTACAGGCATTAGTACAATCTTGGGTTACACCACGCTGTTATTTGGTTTAGTGGTTACAGCAATTCTGTTTATTACCATTTTATTTGCTAACTATGCTGAAGCAGTTGCAGAGGCCAGAGGTCGTGGACAGGCATCTTCATTACGTGCAGCAAGAGAAAATTTAACGGCTCGAAGACTCAACTCTTTGACAGACCGTCAAACCACTCAAATTGCAGCTACTGAACTTCATTTAAATGATTTTATTGAAGTACATGCAGGTGAGCTTGTTCCTGCCGACGGTGAGATTGTAGAAGGCTTTGCCACTATTAATGAATCAGCTGTTACAGGTGAGTCAGCACCTGTGCTACGTGAAGCTGGAACAGACCGTTCAGGTGTTATTGGCGGAACCAAAGTTCTTACAGATCGTATTGTTGTGCAAGTGACTGCTGAATCTGGTCAAAGTTTCTTAGACCGTATGATTGCTTTGGTTGAAGGCTCAAATCGCCAAAAAACACCGAATGAGATTGCACTTGGCTTCTTGTTAATGGTGATGACAATCACGTTTTTAATTGTCGTGATTAGCTTGCCATTTATTGCCAAGTATTTGCATATTGAACTTGATCCAGTTGTGCTCGTGGCGTTATTGGTCTGCTTGATTCCTACAACCATTGGTGGCTTGTTACCTGCGATTGGTATTGCGGGGATGAACCGTGCACTCAAAGCCAATGTTTTGGCAAAATCAGGTAAAGCGGTAGAAGTTGCGGGTGACATTGATGTGCTTTTACTCGATAAAACAGGAACCATTACTTATGGTGACCGTCAAGCGACTTCCTTTTATCCTTTAACTTCGGTAACCGAGTCTGAGTTGAGAGCTGCTGCTTGGGTAAGTTCACTTGCTGACCCAACACCAGAAGGGAAATCGATTGTTAAGTTAGCAAAAGAGCAAGGCTTAAAACAGCAAGAACCTGAGCAAGCCGAATTTATCTCTTTTAGTGCTTCAACTCGAATTTCCGGTGTGAATTTACCGAATGGTGACCAAATTCGTAAAGGTGCTTTAGATGCAATCTTGAAGTTTGTAGATGAAGATTATTCGCAAGATTTAGAGTTAAAAGCACGTGTTGAACAAGTTGCTAAAAAAGGTGCAACACCATTAGTTGTCGCAAATCAACATCATGTATTAGGTGTGATTGAACTCTCTGATGTAATTAAACACGGCATTAAAGAACGTTTTGCACGTTTAAGAGAAATGGGCATCAAAACCGTTATGGTTACAGGTGATAACCCATTAACTGCGGCCGCGATTGCTGCTGAAGCTGGTGTGGATGATTATATTGCCGAAGCAAAACCAGAAGACAAATTGGCTTGTATTCGCACAGAACAACAACAAGGCCGTTTAGTTGCGATGGTCGGTGACGGAACCAACGATGCACCAGCATTAGCGCAAGCTGATATTGGTTTAGCCATGAACTCGGGTACACAAGCTGCAAAAGAAGCCGGCAACATGGTCGACTTAGACTCTGACCCAACCAAACTACTCGCTGTGGTTGAGATTGGGAAACAGCAGCTGATTACCCGTGGTGCTTTAACAACATTTTCGTTAGCAAACGACGTTTCTAAATACTTTGCCATTTTGCCTGCATTGTTCGCTGCTGCGATTCCACAAATGCAAGTATTGAATGTAATGCACTTAGCAAGTCCAAGCAGTGCGATTTTATCTGCATTAATTTTTAACGCGATTATTATCCCGTTATTAATTCCAATCGCACTCCGAGGCGTGAAATTTAAACCTTCAACTGCAACTCAGTTACTACGTCGAAATATGTTGATTTATGGGGTGGGCGGTGTGGTTCTACCATTCATTGCCATTAAAGCGATTGATGTAGTGATTGTTCAATTATTTGGTTTGTAATCTGGAGTTTGAAATGAAAACTTATGTACAAAATTCAGAAGCAAATTTGGGTCAGACCTTAAGAGCATCTTTCGGACTTCTAATTTTTACACTTGTCGGCTGTGGTGCTGTTTATAGTGCTATCGCTACGGGCGCAGGACAGGTGTTATTTAATGATCAAGCGAATGGTAGCTTGATTGAAATAGATCATAAAGTTTTAGGGTCAAAATTAGTCGCTCAGCCATTTGTTGGAGAGACTTATTTTCATCCGCGTCCTTCAGCAGTTGCTTATGACCCAATGTCTATGGGCGCCACAAACTTAGCCCTTACCAATCCAGAGCTTCAAAAACAAATTGATGCTCAGATTCTTGCGGTAAAAAAACAAGACCATACGGGCAATACAGCTATTCCAAGTGATTTGGTGACTAAATCAGGTAGTGGTATCGATCCGCATATTAGTCCTGAATCTGCTCAGTTACAGGTTGCTCGAGTGGCTCAAGCGCGTCATTTAGATTCTAAAATTGTTGAAGAGTTATTACAAAAGCATATTGAACCGAAGCAGTTTGGTGTATTGGGGCAAGCTCGTGTTAATGTATTAGAACTCAATATTGCTTTAGATCAATTACAATCTACACATTAACTTAAAAATAAAGTTGTTAGTTTACCGGATGATATCAAGTGCAAAGCAATCGCGAAAATCAGGCTGAGGCCTTATTAAATCATGTCAACAGATATCAAGCCGGTCGACTAACAGTCTTTTTAGGTGCGGCACCTGGTGTTGGAAAAACCTATGCCATGCTTGCCCGCGCCAAAGAATTATTTCAACAGGGCACAGATGTTGTTGTGGGTATAGTTGAAACCCACGGAAGAATAGAAACACTAAAAATTTTGGAAGGCTTACCTGAAATTGCTAGAAAGGAAATGCAATATCAGGGGCATACATTAGAAGAAATGGACTTGGATGCTATTCTGCTTCGGCATCCAGAAATTGTTTTGGTCGATGAGTTGGCTCATCGCAACGTCCCAAATAGTCGTCATGAACGACGTTGGCAAGATGTCAATGAATTGCTAGATGCAGGTATTGATGTATTTACCACCATTAATATTCAGCATTTAGAAAGCCTAAATGATGTGGTCTACCAGATTACGGGGATTCGAGTAAATGAAACGGTACCAGATCGGGTGTTTGATCGTATTCGAGACATTCGCTTAATTGATTTACCCGTCAGTGAACTGATTGAAAGGCTCCATCAAGGGAAAGTTTATGTGCCAGAGCAAGCGAATCTGGCATTGCAAGGCTTTTTTAGCATTTCAAATTTAACAGCATTACGTGAACTGGCAATGCAATGCGTTGCAGAGCATGTCGATTCAGATTTAAAAGAGAGCTATGCCTCTAAAGGTTTGAAGTCTATCTCACTGCAAAACGAACTGATGATTGCGATAGATGGACAAGGTTCTTCTGAATATTTAGTACGGGCAGGTTGTCGGCTAGCTGAACGCTATGGGGCAACATGGACTGTAGTGAATGTTGCTAAAAGTTTGAACTTTGGACAGAGTTCAGGAAACTCATATAAAAAAGAATATATTGAGATTGATCGTGCATTTGAATTGGCTCGGCAACTCGGTGGTCGAACAGAGGTTTTATATGGCCATCGAGTTGCGTCAGTATTAATGGATGCCGCCGTTGATCGAGGTATTTCCAATCTAGTCATTGGTAAAAGTATTTCGCCGTGGTGGTTAAAGTTATTTAAGAAAAATTTAGCTCAGCAATTATTAAATCAAGAAAACTCGATTGCTTTAACGATTTTGCATCCAGAACAGGGCACTAAAAAGACAACTCAACTTGAAAAGCCATCATTTTTATCATTAAAAGAAAGTATTTTTGTTTTAGCAGTTACATGTGCCAGTATTTTTATCGCTCACTTTGCCGAAGTTCTATTAGGTATTGAAGACTTTTCCGTCATTTTCATTATTTCAGTTTTAATTGTAGCAACGAAAACGAGAATGCTCGCTGCGGTAGTAGCTGCTCTTATTTGTTTCTTGGCCTATAATTTTTTCTTTATTGCTCCACGTTTTACCCTACAAATTTCAGCACACCAAGGTGTAGTTACTGTTGTGGCTTTTTTTGCGGCAGCTTTAATCGCTGGGCGTTTGGCCTCTCAATTACGTCAACAGGTTTTATCTTTAAAAGCTGCAAATGCTTACACTACAGTAATGCAAGATTTAGCGCGTAAGCTTTCTAGTGCAGTAAACCTTGAGGAAGTTATGCAAACAGGCCGAATGACTTTAGAAACCCAACTTCAAACTAAGGTGTGGATTTCTATTCAAGATAGAGTCATTTCATCTGATATAGAGCTAAGCGATAAAGAAAAAGTCGCGGCAGATTGGTGCTTAAAACACAGGCAGCCGTGCGGACGTTTTACCGATACTCTTAGTCAATCGAACTGGTGGTTTTTACCACTTCTAGAGCAGAAAAATAGCCTAGGTATTGTGGGGATTTACTTTAAGGATGATGTGGTTTCTCTAAATTTTGAGCAAAAGAAACTGACGGAAAGTGTAATTGAGTATATTGCACAAGCAGCACTGCGAACTCAATTGGTCAATGAACTTGAACAAGCAAAAGTCACCAGTGAAACAGAGCGATTACGTTCTGCTTTATTATCTTCGGTATCGCATGATTTACGTTCACCGCTTGCTTCTATTATTGGTGCAGCAGACACACTTGCCCATTTTAAAGCTGATATGTCAGAACAAGACCAACAGGATTTACTCGAAACCATTCATTTAGAAGGCGAACGCTTAGATCGTTATATTCAAAACCTACTTGATATGACACGTTTGGGGCATGAAGGTCTATCTTTAAAAAGAGACTGGATTGGTGTGGATGAATTAATTGGTTCTGCAACCCGCCGTTTAAAGCGCTATAAACCAGATACTCAAGTGTCGGTTGAATTACCTGAACAAGCGATTAGTTTATATGTACACCCAGCACTGGTAGAGCAAGCTATTTTTAATGTTTTAGAAAATGCGGCAAACTTTTCACCTCCAGATGAACCAGTCATGATTCGTGCTCATCTTTCATCAGAAGATGAAGTAAAAATAGAAATTGAAGATAGGGGGGCAGGAATACCTGAAGACGAAAGAAACCGTATTTTTGATATGTTTTACACCATGGAGCGCGGAGACCGTGGAAAATTTGGTACAGGTTTAGGGCTTACAATCGTAAAAGCGATTATTGGTGCTCATATGGGTGCAATAGAAGCATTTTCAGGGCGCCAAAATAAAGGTACTTTAATTCAAATCAGATTACCCATTCATCCAGTAAAAGAATAAGTTGTAAAGTCATGATAAGTTCAGAAACATCACCTGTTGAAACACGTATTGTGATTATTGATGATGAGCCTCAAATCCGTAAATTTTTAGACATCGCTTTAAGAACACAAAAATACAAAACCACGCTCTGTGAGACAGGTTACAAAGGCCTAGAAACTTTGGCGACACAAGGTGCCGACTTGGTTATTTTAGACTTAGGCTTACCCGATTTAGACGGGAAAGAAGTACTCCAAGAATTACGTAGCTGGTCGAATGTACCTGTTATTGTGTTATCTGTACGTGCCGATGAGTATGAAAAAGTTGCTCTGCTCGATGCTGGCGCAAATGATTACATGACCAAGCCTTTTAGTGTGCAAGAGCTTTTGGCGCGCATTCGTGTCATTTTAAGAAACCAACCGATTCAGCAAGAAGTACATGTATATGACGATGGTTATCTCAAAGTTGATGTTACGCAACGTTTAGTGTGGGTTGAGCAACAGCCAATTACGTTAACTCGAAAAGAATTTCAACTTTTGACACTATTAATGCGCTACCAAGGTCAGCTTTTAACACAGCCACAACTTTTAAAAGAATTATGGGGGCCAACCCATCAGGAAGATACTCACTATTTACGTATTTTGGTGGGTAAGTTGCGAAGCAAACTAGGGGATAACGCGATTCAGCCACGTTATATTGCTACTGAGCCGGGTGTTGGGTTACGTTTTTTAGCTCAACAGAAAAATCATTAATGAGATATAAAAAACCTTAGGGTATTTCTCCCTAAGGGTTTGCAAAGTGATTTATAGTTTTTTGCTTTTTTTATTTAAATATCCCAATGTTGTTCTGCTTCAGTCATTTGGCTGTAAATATTTTGATATTCAGCTTGTTTCACTGTGTACCAATGCTCTACAAAGTCGGCCCCTAAATATCCTTTTAAAATAAGACTTCCTTTAAATATTTTTAAGGCTTCTGGTTGGTTGTTGGCTAATAAAATATGCTCGTCTTGAAATTTTAAAAGATGTGCAGGTTTTGGCAGCGGTAACTTATGAGATAAGCCATAAGACACGCCAGCTAAAATAGTCGCTGTAACCAGATAGGGGTTACAGTCGGCTCCAGCAACCCGATATTCTAAACGTTGATTCTGTACATCTGAGCATGGAATTCGGATTGCGACATTACGATTATTGGTATCCCAATTGGCTTCTAATGGCACATGATGACCAATTTTAAAACGTCTATAAGAATTAATATTAGGCGCTAAAATCGCCATAGATGCAGGCATTAACTCAATGAGTCCACTAATCGCGTTTAGTAATTTGACGGAAAGCTCATCTTTTTCTACTTCTGAGCTAAATATATTTTCATGGTATTGATTAAGCAGACTCATATGAAAATGCATGCCACTGCCAGCCTTTGCTAAGTTGGGCTTTGCCATGAAACAAGCAGTTAAGTCATGCTTTCTTGCGACTTGCTTTACAATTCTTTTTAAAGCATTAATTTGATCGCAGAGCTTTAAAATATCATGACTATGTTGGAGGTTTAATTCATATTGTCCAGGTGATGACTCCGCAACAATAGCGGTAATTTCAATAGATTGAAGTAGGGCTGCTTTCTCAACTTCATCTAGGACCTGCTGATAGTTATTCGGCGCATCAATATCGAAACATTGGTTTTCTATGCAGGTTTCAGACTGATGCTGAGGTGAGAAAAGATAAAACTCTAGTTCGGCAGCCATGACAGGAAAATAATTGGTAGCCTGTAACTGATTTAATAGTTTTTTTAATATATTGCGTGGTTCATAGGGACAATCTGAACCATCTTCTTCTTGCATGGATAGGTAAAGCTGAGCATTCAATTCAGGAAATAATGCACTGGGTTGTAAGCTGCCTAAAATGGGCAGGCAAAGTCTGTCTGGTTCACCAATATATTTTCCTAAACCTGTCTCTTCAATCACTTTTCCATCAAGGCTCATAGCGTAAACAGAAAGTGGAAAATAGCATCCATTAGAGAGATTCTTTAAACTTTTAACATCAATTCGTTTACCACGAATATGTCCGTTTAAGTCGTGCAGACAAATATCAATGTGTTGGGTATGAGGATATAAATTTAAATATTCATCAACCTCTTTTAAAAAAAGCTCGGAATTGAAAATATGAGGTTGTGTTGGAGGAATAAAATCATCTGATATTTTAAATGCCTTAAAGTGAGGATTTTGTAAGTTTAAACTTGGGTAAATATGCGTACTCATTATAAAAAACCTTGCTGGTTATTTAGCTAAAATCCTACCTTAGCCTTGAAAGTTAATCGCGTAAAAAAAGAGTAAAATGATTAAACAGTAACTTATGAGTGGTTTTAGTTTTTTATTTTAATAATCATAAACTTGTAATTAATTTTTGAAGTAATTGTTTTAAGTAAAATTAGTGTATAAAAGTCGTTTAAGAGTGAGCAAATTTCTGCGAATTTGCTTTTTTAAATTAAACAATATTAACAATTATGACCTTTCAATTTGGTGAGAGGGTCAAACTGATTTAAACTTAAGACTTATCCAGTGAATCACTTATTTTTGAAGTTTTGAATAGAGCAGGACCTTTTAGGGTGTTTACTGGAATTTTATTTTTGCGTTTTTTTAAATTTATTTTTTGAGTTCTCTTAATATGAAAAATATCGGTTTAGCCATTCTAGCAATCAGCCTTTCAGGTTGTGCTGCAATGAGCGTAGAAGAATGTAAGACTGCGAATTGGTCATTAGTGGGTGAGAAAGATGGTTCGAAAGGTTCATCACCACGTTTAGATCAATATTATAAAGCGTGCGGAAAAGCTAACGTTGTTCCAGATCAAAAGTCATATGAACGTGGATATAAAGAAGGTCTAAGGTATTATTGCCAGCCAACAAATATTTTTTATAGCGCTTTAGAGGGTAGTGGCAATATCAATGTGTGCCCAGTTGAGCAGCGTAATCGTTTAAGACCTTATTATCAGGCAGCTTCCGACTACTATAATGCAAAAAATGAATATGATCGTTATGACGAAAAGTTTAAGCAATATTCTGAGAGTGCTTATAACGAAAAATTAAAGCCAGAAGACCGTGAACGTTATCGTAAGCTTTTAAGAGAATTACAAAATGATCGTGACCGTATTAATCGAAACTATTGGAACTCAATTCGAGATATTGAACGTTTTAAATACGATCATGGCTTAAAATAATATTTAAAAAAGGATTGATCCGAATTAGATCAATCCTTTGTTTTTTAAAGGTAATAACTAGTTTTTGTCATTAGCTTTGAAATCGCAGTCATCGTAATTTTTACTGCATATGGTAATTCAACACCACCTGCTTCAAGCGCTGTATGGCGATGATGTAATTCATCTTCATTCATTTGCTCTAAAATTTTACGAGAACGATCATCTTGAGCAGGTAACTGGTTTAAATGATCTTGTAAATGAAGGCTGACTTGACGTTCAGTTTCGGCCACAAAACCTAAGCTATATTTGTCACCCGCAATACCAGCAAGTGCGCCCATGCCATACGAAAGCCCATACCAAATTGGGTTTAATAAACTGGTATGACTATTTAGCTCTTTTAAACGAACTTCACACCACGCTAAATGATCTTGTTCTTCAATTGCTGCTTGTTGCATTTCTTTGCGTACATGTGGCAATTTCGCCGTTAATGCTTGTCCATGATAAAGGGCTTGTGCGCACACTTCACCACTATGGTTAACACGCATTAAGCCTGCAACATGACGAGCATCTTCTACACCTAGTTTTGCTTCAACCGATTCGGCCGGATTTTGGCGCTGTGCTGCTGTTGCACCCGGAACAAGACTACGTAATGCTTGATCAAAAGAGTTAATGAGCTGATCAATTCCAGTATAGTGGCGCATAAATTAGTCCTCCAAAGAAAGATGTGCTGTGGCAAGCATTGGTTTTAGACGTGCTAGAAGCCAAATACTAAAGATTGCACTAAGTACAGCTGTAATAATAAATAGTATTTTAATATCAATTTTTAAAACACTTAAGATTAAGATTGAAAAAATTGCAGATGAAACCATAAAAACGGCATTTAAAATGTTGTTTGCTGCTACAACACGAGCACGATGTGAACGTGGTGAATAAGCCTGCATCATGGCATATAAAGGAACAATATAAAAACCACCGCTAATTCCCAGTAAAGTCACCGCTAACATGACGTGATAGTAAACCCAACCTTGGGTAAAAATATCTTTTAACGTGAGTAATGCGCCAGTTCTTTCAGGTACAAAAGCTAAACTGGCAGCAAGGTAAAGCGCAAAAAGGGTAAGGCCAATCGCACCAATTGGTACCATTTTAATATTAATTTCTGAGCCACCAATTTTACGGCAAAGAAGAGACCCGACGCCAATACCGACTGAAAAGAAAGTCAGCAGAAGGCTAACAACATTTTCTGATGCATGCAGATTTTGTTGGGTAAGCTGTGGAATTTGCGTTAAATAAGTAGCGCCATAAAACCAGTACCACGAGTTACCTAACAAAATGGTGAACACTAACGGTAAGCTTTTAGCATATTTAATCGTTTGAAAACTTGTGCGAAGAAAATTCCAATCAATCTTTAAATCGGGAGCAGCAACTTTCTGTGGCAAGATGAAGCGACTACATAAATAGCCAATGCAAGCAATAATTACAACAGTAAGACTAATCCACAATAAGTTCCCATGCGATGATGCAATTACAGCACCACCTAAAATCATCCCGAATAAAATTGCCATTGATGTGCCTGACTGAAACAGAGCATTACCAGACATTAATTCTTGTGGTTTTAAAATTTCAGGCAAAATTGCGTACTTGATAGGACCAAAGAACGTTGAATGTGTCCCCATCAAAAATAAGGCAAAAAGAAGTAACCATAAGTGCCCCAACAGGAAACCCGCAGTACCGATGAGCATAATAATAATTTCTAAAATTTTTATGCCACGGACGAGTTGAGAGCGCTCATATTTATCTGCAATTTGTCCAGCAGTGGCCGAAAAAAAGAAATAGGGCAAAATAAACAAGAGAGCTGCTAAATTATTGAGAGTACTTACAGGGGCAGATTGCTGTTGAATCAAGCCATAAGTAATCACTAATAATAAAGCTTGCTTAAAAACGTTATCATTTAATGCGCCAAAAAACTGGGTAAAAAACATCGGTACGAACCGACGTGATGTCATCAGGTGCTCATCTTGTTTCATCATGTGCAAACTTCATTGTGTTTTATAAAAAAATGTGACCGATTGTTAATTTGCATCGAAAACCATGTATGATATTTTTAACGCTTGATTAAATGAAAAATCAATGGTTTTGAGTGAGTTTTACACTTACCTTGGTGCGTTTTATTAAAAAATAAGTCTAGAGTTTTCTATGCCTTCTAAAATTAAGTTTAAACAGTCAACTCTCTCTCATTCTATGCATTTAATTTTAAAAATGCAGGGGATTCCTAAACTTATTTGTAGCAGCTTGTTGTTCACAGTTTGTGTAACACAAAGTTTTGCTCAAACTTCAGTTGATAGTGACACTTCAACTTTAAATCAAACGGTGCCTGATGCATCAACTGAACAATCAGTTCCAGTGAATCAGCAAACAACTGCTCCAATCACAGATATTGCTACTCTTGTGACCCAAGCTCAGCAACAACAAGATAGCTTGGCTATATTGCAACAACAAGAACAATTTCCAAATCAAATTGATGAATTTAAGCCAATTACGCTTGATAATCTTGATGATTTACCGGACATGCCTGTTGATCAAAACATGGCAAACGAAATTTATAAAGTCGCTGAAGAAGCTAAAAGTGAGGCGCAAAACTTCCAAAATGGTACTCAGAAGCTACCCGAAGTTACAGTCAGTGATGCAACTCAGTCTGAATTAAATCAGATTAATCAAGCGCCTGTAAATATTGATCAGCTTATGCAAGAGATTAAATCTGATAGTCAGATTGTAGTCGAAGCCAATGAAACTGGAAAAACTTTACCTGAGTTAACTCCGGAGGCTGAGCAGCCACCTGAGCAAGCTGGTTTCTTTAAACGTATTTTAAATAAAGTGCGCCCGCCACGTGCAATTCCGATGGAGCAAGTGCCGCGTATTAGTGCAGATGTGGAAGGTGCTTCAGATGCACTGGCTAAAAATATTAAAGGGAAACTATCAACCTTCACCCAAGAATCATTCGAAGATTTTAATGCAGCTTTACCTCAGCTCAGAACATTAAGTAATCAGGCAGCTCAAGCAGTTGGTTATTATAATGCTGAGTTTAAATTTGAAAAATTAAGTCCGAGCCGAGTTCGCGTTAAGGTTACTCCAAATGAACCAGTGCGAATTAATGAGCAAAATATCGAATTTACTGGTGCTGGTGAAAAACGCCCTCAGTTTCAGGTTATTCGCTTAATTCCTGATCAGGATGTTGGGGATATCTTTAATCATGGTTTATATGAAACCACGAAAACCCGAATTGTTAACGCAGCCACTGATAACGGTTATTTTGATGCTTATTGGCGACTGCACGATGTGAAAGTGAGTCAGCCAGAAAACAAGGCTGATATCAATTTGCGCTATGAAACAGGTGAGCGCTATAAATTAGATAAGGTTGAGTTTCGCATGAGCGATCCATCGAAACCCTTGCCTTTGAACCAAAATATTTTAGAAAGTATGGCGCCTTGGAAAGAGGGTGATGACTATGCATTTTGGCGTGTAAATACTTTAGCAAATAACTTAACCAACTCTCGTTATTTTAACTACACCTTAGTTGATAGCATTAAACCCGATCCAATTGAAAAACCACTTGAACTACCACCAGATTTGCAAGCTTTAGTCGATGAGCAAAATATAGATGTGGATGAGTCTAATTTACTTTCACCTGAAGAAAGACAACTTGCTAAAGCACGTCAATTAGCCACATCTAATAAAGAAGTTACACAAAACGTAGTAGATGAAAAACAGTTTGCTGGAACACAAAAAGTAAAAGAGGGAGAACCTCAAACAGCAATGTTGCAAAGTGCTCCAAGTCAGCAAGATGATAAAGAAACTGAACAAGATCGTTTACAAGCTCAAGCACGTGAAACGAAAAGAATTCCAGTTATTGTGACTTTAAATGCAGATAAGCTAAATAGTTTAGAAACGGGTATTGGTTATGGGACCGATACAGGTGCACGTTTACGTAGTCAGTATCGCCGCTCTATTGTCAATAAATATGGTCATTCTTTTGATGCCAACTTAGAAGTCTCACAAATTCGTCAATCTATTGATGGCCGATATAGTATTCCCTATAAACATCCGTTAAATGACTATTTTAACATCGTGGGCGGTTATGAGCGTGAAACTCGTGATGACATTGGTCCAGATGTAAGTTTGCTTACTGAATCCGCTGTTGTTGGTGGTGAGCGAATCATTAAGCGTCCACTAGGGAACTGGCAACATACTTTTGGTGTCCGCTACCGTTTAGACCGTTTAACCCAACAGGGTAATGTTGATATTTCTGAGCTACCAGATGCATTTAAAACTGCGGCATCAGAGCAAGAAGCATTATTATTTAGTTATGAAACATCTAAAACTTCGAGTAATACACGGTTAAACCCAACGAAAGCTTTTAAACAAACCTATAAATTAGAATTAGGTAGTGAGAGTTTACTGTCCGATGCCAATATGGCTATCGCAAGTGCAGGTTGGAGGTTTATTTATTCTCTTGGTGAAAATGATGATCATCAATTCGTTGGAAGATCTGACCTTAGCTACATTTTTACCGACGATTTTGACAAAGTTCCGTACAATCTTCGATTCTTTACTGGTGGTGACCAGACAATTCGTGGTTTTGACTATAAGAGTCTTTCCCCAGAAGTAGATGGATATAAAATTGGGGGACAAGCTTTGGCTGTAGGTTCTTTAGAATATAACTATCAGTTTAAGGACGGTTGGCGAGCCGCTGTTTTCTCAGACTTTGGTAATGCCTATGATAAAGACTTTAATAATCCAGCAGCTTATAGCGTTGGGGTTGGAATTCGCTGGAAGTCTCCAATCGGACCAATCCGTTTAGATGTCGCTTCGGGTATTTCAGATGAAAACCATCCGATTCGTTTACATTTCTTTATAGGCCCACAACTTTAAAAATAAAATTTTATTAGGTTTATTTTATGGCGGATGTAGAACAGCAGCCAACTTCGGCACCTCGCTCACCTAAGAAGCGGCGCATTTTGCGTAGTTTCCTGCTGACGATATTGATCATATTTTTATTATTAGCGTCTTCGTTAGTCATCATGATGTCAACAGATCGCGGAAGTCGTTTTTTATTAGATCGGGTTTTAGAAGCTCAGAAAATAATTAAATATGAATACGAAGGCGGAAACTTACTGCGCGGAATTATTCTTAAGAATGTTTTGGTGCAATTAACGGAAGTTGATGTTTCATTAGACAGAGCTGACGTAGGCTTAGGTTGGCGCTCTTTATTATTAGAAAAAGAAGTGCATTTAAGCCATGCAGATGTGCGTAATTTACGTATTATTAATAAAACTCCGCCTTCTGGTAAGGCATTCGAATTTAAGCCAATTAAATTACCATTTGTTCTACGTGTCGATGAAGCTGATGTTGATCATTTAGAAATTAAGCTAGCAACCTCAGATGTAAATTTTCATGATGTACATTTGCAAGATGCACTTTGGTCAGAGACTAAACTGGAATTTGAAAAATCCAGTATGGATATGGGGTATCTTTCAGTCCACAATGCTACAGGAAAAATGGATTTCAGTGGTAAATATCCATTAGATGCTACAGCAGATTTAAGAATCCCATCTTTAAAAAGTTTAAATATTCAAAATATTAAAGTCGTAGCACGCGGAAGTTTAGATACTTTAAAAGCTGGGGTTGCAACAACAACTCCCGATTTGTTAACGGGTTGGGTGGTATTGCATCCTGTTCGTGATGAAGTTCCAATGCAAGGTGAGTTACTACTAAAAAATTACCACTTACCTTTATTGGTTGAACAAAAGCTATTTGCCAAAAATGGTGTGATCAAGTTTCAAGGTGATATTAAACAACTTAATTTGGCCGTTGATACAGATTTAAAAGGTGAGAATTTACCTGAAGGTCAATACAACGCTTTAATGAATACTGATTTGGTTCATCAGTTAAATATCACTGATTTTAATGGCCAAGTCATGAAAGGCGCTGTTAACCTGAAAGGTTTAGTCAGCTGGAAAGATCATGTTACTTGGGATATCAAAGGCCGTTTAGACCATATTAATCCGAAGGACAAAGCCATTCCTCAGGTTGTACAAGACTTTTTACCGCCAAGTTTAGATGCTGCTGTTGCCTCAACTGGTTCTTTGGAAAAAGGTACTGAAGTATTTGCTAACGTTGATTTTGACCGTTATGAGTCTTGGAAGCTTAAGTTTAATCAGGCCCCTGAAAAAAATAATAAACCTCAACCGATGCTCATGAATGTAGCTTGGACGAAAATAGATCGTGCAATGCCTTATATTGGGTGGTTAAGTAGTGACAGTGGTCAGGTCGATTTAACGTTACGTGATGGTCAGCAAGATATTAAAGTTGCAACAAAAGTATATCAGCATGAAAAAACTTTATTGCCAGCAGGACAATATCTAGCCAATCTGAATGTTAAAGATAATATTTTAAATGTTCCTAATTTTAGTTTTGCTGCTGAAAAAGGTAGCTTAACTGGTCAGGCTAAAGTGTTTCTTCCGACTGAAAAACGTCAGTTGGTTTGGAATGCATTATTAAATGCAAAAGATTTTAATCCACAAAGTATTCATGCGGCAGCACCTGTTAATCTTTTAAATGGTTCGATTAAAGCGAATGGTTTTGCTAAACCAAATCAGCAAATCATTCAATTTGAGAAAATTGATTTAACTGGTCGACTGGCTCAAGCAGGTCAAGAGACTGTTAGTTTGGGTGGGAAAAGTACTGCAGCACTATTATTCCATGATGTAAAAGCTGGTGGTGGCTTTAAAGGTTTTGCAGTTAATTATGATGGATCTTTAAAAGCCCTAAAACAGGCAAATGGTTTATTGAAGTTTTCTATAGCGGGCACACCAGATTTTATTCGAATTAACCAGTTACAGCATGATGGTGTCGCTGGGAAAATCTATGCAACAGGTTCTGTAAATTTGAAAGATCGCATTGCATGGGATATTAATAGTTCGTTGGTGCGCTTTAAACCTCAATATTTTACCTCAGCTGTAAAAGGTGAAATTTCAGGTAATCTGAAAACTCAAGGGGTTTGGTCAGATCATTTAAAACGAATTAATATTCAACAACTGAATCTTGCTGGCTTTATAAATAATAAGCCTGTTAGAGGTAAGGGGAATCTATCTTTATTGATGGACTCTAACCAAAACGGCTTTTTACCTCAGCAATTTGAAGCAAATAATTTATTTTTAGTGTATGGCCAGAATCAGCTACAAGCGACAGGTAATGCTCAAAATCTAAAAATCAAGCTCAATGCACCAGCACTTTACGAGTTATACCCAGGATTACGCGGTCGAGCTTATGGTGATCTGAATGTACAATCACAGCCACGTTTAAAAGCAACAGCAAATATTGCCGTAGATGATTTTGCTTTTAATACTTTAGTGAGCGTGAAGAGATTGAGTATTCAGGGTGAACTTCCAACATCGGAAACAACGCCAACTCAATTAACCGCAAAATTAGATAATTTACGTAGTGGAAATAGACAAATTCAGTCCGCTGAAGTGAATCTGACAGGAACAAGAAAAGCGCATTTATTGAAAGTACTTGGCAATAATAGTATTTCTAAGTTCTATGTTCAGTTAGCAGGTGGGTTTAACCAGAACAATGATTGGTTAGGTCAAATCCAAAAAGGTAGTTTTGATTCAAGACGTATTCGTCTTGCACAAAATCAAAATGCTCCGGTGATTTATTCTTCTGCAAGATCTGAGCTATATGTAGGTCAACATTGTTGGCAAAGTGCGAATAGCCAGCTCTGCTTTGATCAGCCAGTACGAGTAAGTAAGGCTCGCGGTAATATTTCGTTTGTAACCCAAAACATGGATTTAAGTGACTTCGCGGCATTTATGCCAGAAGGCTTGGCGATGACTGGGCAATTAAATGGTTATGCTAAGGCTGCGTGGGTAAATGGTGGACATCCAAAACTTGATGCACGTTTAATTACGCGTAAAGGTGAAATTGGTTTGGCTGCTGAAGATCCACAAGATCCTGCAACCACGCTGGCTTATGATGAGCTGGGTGTTATTGCAAAAAGTGTATCTGAAGGACTGTTATTCCGTGTTGATGTGAAAACACCTGATATTGGTACGGGTTATGCGAACGTCATTATCAATCCATTCCAGCCATCAATGCCAATGCATGGTGAAGTCGCATTTAATGATGTTCAATTAAAAGTCTTAAAACCATTTATTCAAGATGTCCGAAAGCTGAGTGGTACCTTAGCTTTAGCAGGTAAAGTCAACGGTACATTAACTCAGCCACAATTTACTGGTGAAATGCGTTTGAAAAATGGCGCAATCAGTATGATTTCGCTTCCAGTTAATTTAACGAATGTTCAGGTTTACTCATCAATTCGTCAGGACATGGCAACAATTGATGGTGCGTTTAACAGCGGTCAAGGTGTAGGGCTTTTAAAAGGTAGTTTTGAATGGAAAGATTCGCCACGTCTTCAATTAAACCTCAAAGGTGATAATTTACTTGTACGTCAGGCTCCGTTAATTACTGCAATTGCTAATCCAAACCTTACACTTGATATGTATCCTTTCGATAAGCGTTTAAGCTTAAAAGGATCGGTAGATGTTCCTCGTGCACGTATTTCAATGCCAGAAACAACTGCTCCAGTCATTAACACCTCATCAGATGTTCGCATAGTTCGACAAGGCCAAGATCCGCTTGCAATTTTACGAGCTGCTAAACCTTGGGATATTCGAGCTGATATTGCTGTTAATATTGGAAACCAAGTGATATTTCAAGGCTTCAATAGTAATATTCCATTAGTTGGTCGTTTAAATTTAAGCCAACGTGGCTACGAGACTGCAATGCGAGCGAATGGAGCAATTGGTGTCAGCCAAAAAGTGAAAATCGAAGCCTATGGACAAAGTCTAGATTTGAATCGAGCAATTGCGCGTTTTAATGGTCCATTGGCAAATCCGACTTTAGATATCGATGCAAACAAAAATGTTCAGGGTAGTATGGTTGGGGTACGTGTTACAGGTACTGCAACATCGCCGAACATTCAGGTTTACAATGATGCCGGACTATCTGAGCAAGAAGCATTGAACGCACTCGTTACGGGTCGTATTAATGAAGGTTCAAGTGGTTTAAGTAATGCAGAAGGATTTAAGTCCGATGTAAATAACACCATTGCTGCTGCAGGGATTAGTATGGGCTTGGGTGGTACACGTGCTTTAACGAATCAGATTGGACGTACTTTCGGTTTGAGTGGCTTAGCTCTAGATGCACAAGGTACGGGTGAAGATACGCAGGTGAGCTTAACGGGTTATATCACACCTGATCTATTTATTCGTTATGGTGTTGGCGTATTCACTCCAGTGAACAAACTGACTTTACGTTATCAAATGAATCGACGTTTATACTTAGAAGCAAGTCAGTCTTTAGAAAGAGCGATCGATCTTTTCTATAACTGGCGTTTCTAGTAGATGGAAATTAAACATTAGAAAGTACCTTTGTACCTATAATGATTTGATTAGTCTCAAGTAATAATGAAATAAAAGCTCACTTCTTAGTGGGCTTTTATTTTAAACATTTCTATAGGATTTAAAAAAAATTGAATATTTATCGATATAGAATATCGATTCTCTTAAAAAGAACCAAAGCTTGCAGAGGCTTTTAATTAAAGAAAACTCACTTGAAAATTACTATTTTATAAATTAGTTTTCAGAATCATTAAATGAAACTAAATTGATAATACCTTGCTGATAAGTGCAAATAAGGTGGTTTTTCCCAAGGATATAGCAGTGAAAATAGATACTTCTGTTGAAATTAAATATGACAAGGAAAACGATACAAATATTAAATATCGTGGGTTAATTCAAAAACTAACAGCAACATTGTCGATGACGCTTTTGTCATTTGGATGGGGCTCTACCGTAAATGCTGCACAACAACAAATTGCTTTGGTAGGAACATGGACATCGATCCCTAACGCACCACTTGCGCAAAAACCAAAACAAGCCAGTGAAGGTTTGTACCAGCTTAAAGTGAATAGCGACGGAACCTTAACTCCTGTTAGTGTCTTGAAAATGAAAAGCCCTTCTTGGATTGTGAAATCGAAAGATGGCCGCTTTGCCTATACCACTAATGAAGAAAATGAAGGGGCGGTGACTGCATTATCAATTCAAAATGGAAAGGTGGATGTGTTGAACACAGTGGATAGCCATGGTGGACATCCAACACATGCATCAATCAGTTTAGATGGTAAATTCCTATTTGTGTCGAACTATTCAGCATTTGATAAAGGTCGTGGTGGGGTAGCTGTTTTTCCAATTTTGCCAAACGGCCATTTAGGTGAAAAAGTACAAAATATTGTTTTTAGCGAGGGTTCTGGTCACGTCAAAGGTCGGCAGGACAGTGGTCATGCGCATTCGACCACATTTAGTCCAGATGGTAAGTATCTATATGCAAGCGATCTTGGAAATGACAAAGTCTATACTTTTCACTATAACCCGAATAAACCTCAACCACTCCAAGCAGACAATAGCCGAGATGTGACTTTTAGGCATGGTTCTGGCCCACGTCATATGGTCTTTTCACCAAATGGCAAACATGCGTACGTTACCGCAGAAATGCGAAGCGAAATTGTGACATTTAATGTGCAAGATGGTCATTTGAAAAAAGTGGCTGAGTTAAAACTAATTCATGAAGATAAAACACCTGAATTTAAGAGCGCGAGTGGAATTATTCTTAGTCCAAATGGCAAATATGTGATTGCTGCTAACAGAGGGGCAGACAATAAACTTTTGGTATTTAAAATTCAGCAGAATGGATTACTAGCTAAACCAGTAGTTTATAAGGCCAATGGTATTGAACCACGTGCTTTTTCATTCGATGCATCGGGTAAATATCTGTATGTAACCAATGTTTATAGTAATAATATTAGCTTGTTCCGTTTTGATGCCAACAAAGGCACCTTAAAACCCGCTGGTGATGCAGCAAAAATATCAACACCGACTGATATCAAATTTTTTAATTAACTCAAACTCGCATTTCTAATGCTTGATATAAAAAAAGACCGAGGGGAAATCATCTCGGTTTTTTTGACTGTTTTTGCAAAAATGATGATTTTCCGTATGATATGGGCAGCAATAATTAGTGTAGTGAAATGATGAAAAAGATTTTATTGATTGCAGTGAGTTTATTTTTTGTTGGTTGTTCAGAGAAGAAGCCATTAACACCTGAAGAGCAATGGCATGGCTTTTGTACTAGCGTAGGAAATGCGGCTAGAAGCATTGTTTTTGATCGTCAGCAAGCAATTGAAAAAACTCAGGCCGTTGAGCATGCAAATAAAATTGAAGATGACATTACCAAAAAGTTCATTCTTAATATTATTGACAAAGTCTATGCGATTCCAAAAGAAGAATTAACTCAAGATTCTCAAGCACTCCAAGAAAAAGTTAGAAAGCAAGCGATGGATGAATGTTTGATAACGCCTCATGACAAAATGCCAAAATATAAATCGTTCTAATTGTGTAAGGTTATTGAATTTCCTCTCTTGAGGGGTGTTTTTGCTCAAAAACAATCCAAATTTGGCTAATTTGTTCGTTATTTATACATGGGTATTTAGATACAAAATAATGGGCATCACGGAGAAACACCCCGTTTTCATTAACTTTTACCTTGAACTCTAGTAAACTTTTGTAGTCCATATTACTTGTGAAGCTTTTTAAGAAAGCTGGAATTTGCAAGTAATTTTTCAAAAAAAGAGGAATGAACACCGTGCTAGAAGCTTACCGCCAACACGTTGAAGAACGTGCCGCACTCGGAGTCCCACCGAAGCCACTTGATGATGCTCAAACAGCTCAGCTTGTTGAACTATTAAAAAATCCACCAGCAGGCGAAGAAGCGTTCTTGGTTGATTTGCTTGAAAACCGTGTTCCTGCAGGTGTTGACCAAGCAGCTTACGTAAAGGCAGCGTTCTTGGCAGCGATTGCAAAAGGCGAAGCAACTTCACCACTCGTTTCTAAAGAACGTGCAGTTTACTTACTTGGTACAATGCTTGGTGGTTACAACGTAGCACCACTTGTTGAGCTTCTTGACGATGCTGAACTTGCAAACCTAGCTGCTGAAGCATTAAAGAAAACACTTCTTGTATTTGATGCATTCCATGACGTAGCAGATAAAGCAAAAGCTGGTAACGCTGCAGCTAAAGCTGTTTTACAATCTTGGGCAGAAGCAGAATGGTTCACTAGCCGTCCTGATGTTCCAGAAGAAATCAAAATCACTGTGTTCAAAGTAACTGGTGAAACAAATACTGATGACTTGTCTCCAGCTCAAGATGCTTGGAGCCGTCCAGATATCCCATTACATGCAAATGCAATGTTGAAAAACGAGCGTGATGGTATCAACCCTGAAAAACCAGGTGAAGTTGGTCCATTAAGCCAAATCAAAGAACTCATCGCGAAAGGCAACCAAGTTGCTTATGTTGGTGACGTTGTTGGTACAGGTTCTTCTCGTAAATCTGCAACTAACTCTGTACTTTGGTTCTTCGGTGACGAACTTCCACATATTCCAAACAAAAAAGATGGTGGTGTGTGCTTAGGTTCTAAAATCGCTCCAATTTTCTTTAATACAATGGAAGACGCAGGTGCATTACCTGTAGAAATCGACGTTGCTAACATGAACATGGGCGACGAAGTTGTATTGAAAATTGACCACGCTGCTGCAAAAGTTACTGCTTTTAAAGATGGCGTACAAATTTCAGAAGCAGAACTTAAAACTCCAGTACTTTTAGACGAAGTACGTGCTGGTGGTCGTATTAACTTGATCATTGGTCGTGGTTTGACAACTAAAGCACGTGAAGAATTAGGTCTTGCACCTTCTACATTGTTCCGTACACCTGTACAACCTGCTGACACTGGCAAAGGCTTCACGCAAGCTCAGAAAATGGTTGGTCGTGCATGTGGTTTAGCTGAAGGTCAAGGTATCCGTCCGGGTACTTACTGTGAACCTAAGATGACTACAGTTGGTTCTCAAGATACAACTGGTCCTATGACTCGTGACGAGTTAAAAGACTTAGCTTGCTTGGGCTTCTCTGCTGACTTGGTAATGCAGTCTTTCTGTCACACTGCTGCGTATCCAAAACCAGTTGACGTAACAACTCACCATACATTACCTGACTTCATCATGAACCGTGGTGGTGTATCTTTACGTCCAGGTGACGGTATTATCCACTCTTGGTTAAACCGTATGTTACTTCCAGATACAGTAGGTACTGGTGGTGACTCACATACTCGTTTCCCAATCGGTATTTCTTTCCCAGCGGGTTCTGGTCTTGTTGCGTTCGCAGCTGCAACTGGTGTTATGCCACTTGACATGCCAGAGTCTGTACTTGTTAAGTTCAAAGGTAAAATGCAACCTGGTATCACTTTACGTGACCTTGTACATGCAATTCCTTACTACGCAATTCAAGCGGGTGACTTAACTGTAGAGAAGAAAGGTAAGAAAAACATCTTCTCTGGTCGTATCCTTGAGATCGATTTGTCAGAAATGGAAAATGACTTGACTGTTGAGCAAGCATTCGAACTTTCTGATGCATCTGCTGAACGTTCTGCTGCTGGCTGTTCAATCACACTTTCTGAAGAGAAAGTTGCTGAATACTTACGTTCTAACATCACCATGTTAAAGTGGATGATCGCAGAAGGTTATGGCGATGCTCGTACAATGGCGCGCCGTGCTGAAAACATGCAGAAGTGGTTAGACAACCCAAGCTTGTTAAAAGCTGATGCTGATGCAGAATACTTAAAAGTTTACGAAATCGATCTTGCTGACATCAAAGAACCAATTCTTTGCTGCCCGAACGATCCAGACGACGCGAAACTTCTTTCTGACGTTCAAGGCGACAAAATTGATGAAGTATTCATCGGTTCTTGTATGACGAACATCGGTCACTTCCGTGCAGCTGGTCAGTTACTAGATAAAGTACCTGGTGGTTCATTGTCTACTCGTTTATGGTTGGCTCCACCAACTCGTATGGACGAGCACCAATTAATGGAAGAAGGCTTGTATAACATCTATGGTCGTGCTGGTGCGCGTACAGAGATGCCAGGCTGTTCATTATGTATGGGTAACCAAGCACGTGTAGCGCCGAACACAACATGTGTATCGACTTCTACTCGTAACTTCCCGAACCGTTTAGGTCAAGGTGCAAACGTTTACTTAGCGTCTGCTGAGCTTGCATCAGTAGCTGCGGTTCTTGGTAAATTGCCAAGCCCAGAAGAATATCAACAGTACGCGTCGCAAATCGACAGCGCTTCTGCTGACATCTACAAATACTTAAACTTCGACAAGATGAGCGAATATACTAAAGAAGCTGATCAAGTTGATACTAAGAAAATCCAAGCTGCTCAATTGACTTAATTTGTTGATTTAGCTAAAAATAAGGGCTGATTAATCAGCCCTTATTTTTTATAATGAAAAGCATTTTAAATATAGAAAAAAATATTTTTGAATTAGAAAATATTTTGAATAAAAAACAAAAAATTGAAGAGTTGGAAAGCTCAATTCAGCAATTATTCTCCATAATATTAAAAGATTACCCTTATCTAAAATTACCGACGTTTTCAATAATTCCAACAAGGGCTCTAGAGTTTATTGTTTGGTATCAAGACCCAAATGCCATTACTGAAACCTTATTAATTAAGCAAAATAGTTTTACTGCCTATTTATGGAGATGTGATGATGGAAAATGGTATTTAGATGATTTATATTCTGAACCGCGCGAAATCGCCTCTAAATTAATCAAAAATATACCTGTCTTTTATTCAATTCCTGAGAATCCTAAAGAGGTGAAGCATTTACTTGAAATTGGAATAATGCATTTTAACGAGATTTTATTTCCCATTTTTTCAAACAGAACATTAGAGGACAGTAGAGAAGTATTGACATGGGATGATCACTTTTTATTAGTGGGTACCCAATTGACCAATCTTAAACTTTATAGTCATGAAGAGTGGAATGCCTTGATCGATAGAGAGAATTCTTATTTAAATTAAAATTAGGCAAAAGATTTTTAAGATTAAGAGATATCTATACTGATGGTAATATTATTTATACATTGGCATTTAAATTTAGAGAAACATTCCTATTAACATAACAATGTTCCTCCATATTTATAAAATCACCAATAACCCAACACTTTCCACCAAAGTCCGCCAATCACCACAAAGATGATGATATTAACCACGCTCATGACAAAGCCAGCTTTCCACCATTCACCAAGTGTGGTGTAGCCTGAGCCAAACACAACAGGGGAAGTGCCAGTCGCATAATGGGTTAAGGTCATCATGATGCTAGAAGCTGCTGCCATCATTAAAGCAAAGAGCATTGGCGGTGCACCAAGTGCAAGTCCTGCCGTATAAAAGGCTGCAAACATAGCGGTAATATGCGCCGTGGTGCTAGCAAACATATAATGTGCATACAGATAAGCAAGCATTAATAATAGACAAGCAGGCATCCAGCTTAGACCTAAATGACCAATACTAGTTTCTAAAACACTCGAGAACCACGTGATTAAACCAAGCTTATTTAAATAAGTTGCCATCATGACTAATGCTGCGAACCAAGTAATTGTATCCCATGCGTTCTTTTGCGTAAGAATATCATCCCAAGTTAAAACACCTGTAAGTAGCAATAATCCTAAACCAATAAAAGCAGTCGTCGTTGGGTCAACAGCCCAAGCAGAGCCCAAAATCATGGCGGGAATCCCTGCCCATAGCATCAATAAAATACCGAATACACCAAGCATGATGATTTCATTTTTACTGACTGGGCCCATTTCTTTTAATTTAGTTTTAGCAAATTGAGCTGCATTAGGCGTTTCTTTGACTTCGGGTGGATACATCAAATACATAATCAAAGGCATAATAATTAAAGCAATCAAACCAGGTAATAACATCGCCAATGCCCAAGTGCTCCAACTTAATGAAATTTCACTATTGGTCGCCTTTGCCACTAAATCAACTACTAATGGGTTAGGGGCAGTTGCCGTAATAAACATTGCAGAGGTAATCGGGTTGGCTTGGTAGTTAACCAATGACAGATATTTTCCCATCCGACCTTCGGTACCTTTAGCAGGATCAGAATCATAACTAGTAGAAATTGCCAGTACAATCGGATGAATTATTCCACCACCACGAGCCGTATTGCTTGGAGTTACAGGGGCGAGAATGAGTTCTGAAAGTACCATGCTATAGCCAATCCCAATGGTTTTCTTGCCCCAAACTGCGATAAATAAATAGCCTAACCTTGCACCCAATCCAGTTTTTTGCAAACCTTTAGAGATCATAATGGAGATACCAATCAACCAGATGAGTGGGTTAGCAAAGCTACTAAGAGCATCTTGAATTGCACCGCTTGGGCTCGTGTTAGTCACACCAGTAATAGCGACTAAAGTGATTGCAATAATGGCAATGGCACCAATTGGCATCGCTTTACCGATGATTGCGGCAATTACACCGACAAACATCGCTAACAAATGCCAAGCATCAGGATCAACACCATTTGGTACAGGAATAACGAACCAGATTAACAATGTAATAAATAAAGAAATAAGTGTAGGGAGGGCTTTAAATCCCATGTAATTTCCCCTTGTTTTCGTATGATTAAAAATTAAAGTTCTTTATGAGTAAATCGCTAAAGACATAAGTATTAAAGTTCTATTATCGATTAAATGATTCAAGAATTCAAAAAATCACAAGCAATAAGTACTAGCCTTCATTTCTATGAAAAACGTCATTCTTTTAAGTTAAATATTTCTTAATTTAAACCTAAATTATTAAGTTTTACTGAACTTTTAACTCTGAAATGGATGTCAGAATGATAAATTCTCTGTATAGATATCAGTCTAATAAATAGTACTTAGTATGGTTAATTTTAAAAAAAGCTATAAAGATATCTAATTAAATTAATATATTCTAATACTAATTTTTAGAAAATATTAAAGATCAAAAAATAAATTATATATCTAGATTAAGATATAACTGATGTAAAAAATTATTAAATAAAATAACTTAGATATAATATTGGATAAAAATTGGTCTTTCTGAGTTGTTGATTTTATTGAAAGCGTGAAATGAGTCATGAGTTTGTTTAAAAACGTTAAATATATCATTTTAAAATTTGATATATATAAAATTGAATATAGTAGTAGTAATTAACTGGTTTTTTGTTTTAAAATAATTAAACGAACTTAAAAATAATTAAAAAAAATATGGGTGTTTTATATAGGGAATTTGAGAATGCTAAAGACAATAGTTGAATTTAAATTTGATGATTATCAACTATATGAACAAAAAATACACTCCAACGAAGGAGGAGTTTTAGTTCAAAAAACTGAAGACATCGCGCAATATATTTTTAGTATATTGAGAAATAGATATCATTTAAATGTAGAACTATATAGTGAAAATTGGGGATGGCAAATTGAAATTCCATTGCCTGAAATAACGATGTATCTGGGAATAAGTGTCTATGAAGAATATAGAAATGGATTCGCAATTTTTATTTCACCGAATACACCTATTTTAAGAAAGTTTTTATTTCGAAAAATTGATATTACCCATCATATTATGGTGCTGCAAAATTATATAAATATTATCTTAAAATCACATCCAGGAATCTATGATGTGATGTGGTGGAAAGAAAATGAATTCCGATGTGTAGCGGCGAGCTAAAGTAGAAAAATATAAAATTTTAATTACCGAAGCGTGTTAAGGAAAATTTATTAAAGACTATATTGGTGAATAGACAGTGAGAGCTTACTATATCTTCAATATCAAGTGGTCAGATCAATATGCAAAATTCAGCGTTGAAGGGATTGCGTAAGTTTTTCTATAATAATCTTCATAATCATGACTATGAAACTACGGTAAGTAGATGTATTAATTATTTTTTAGTTGTTTTAATTGTTGGTAATGTTGCTGCCGTTTTATTAGAAACAGTAAATGATTTGTACACAAGCTATCGTGTTTGGTTCGACTATTTTGAAGTTATTTCAATTGCAATTTTTAGTATTGAATATTTATTAAGATTGTGGAGTGTTGCAGATCGAGATACGACACAATCTGCATGGAAAATTCGCTTGAACTGGATGAAAAGCGGGGAGGCAATTATTGATTTGATGGCAATTTTACCTGCCTATCTCAATTTCTTTGTACGAATTGATCTTCGTATGCTCAGAATCTTACGTTTACTACGCTTATTAAAATTAACGCGGTATTTTATCTCACTACAGATATTGTTATGCGTGATCAAACGTGAGAAAGGTTCTTTTCAGGCTGTTATCTTTATTTTAATCATTATGATTATTATGACCGCTTCTGGAATTTATGTGGTTGAAAACAAGGCTCAGCCAGAAGCTTTTAGTTCAATACCTAAATCTATGTGGTGGGCTGTAGTGACTTTAACCACAGTGGGTTATGGCGATGTAACACCAGTGACAAGTTTAGGAAAGTTATTGGGGGCACTCATTACAATTTTGGGTGTTGGTATTGCAGCTTTACCAGCTGGTATTTTGGCATCGGGGCTTGCAAATGAACTTAACCAGCGTAATCAACGTCTAGAGCAAGAATTTCGTGAATTACTTCAAGTACGAGGTATTGATATTTTACATGATGAAGTTGAAATAGAACGAATCCGTCAAAAAGTAGGTCTACCCAAAGAGCAAGCGCATAACCTGATTGTTCAAATTATGCGAGAAAAAGTATTAGAGCAAGAAGAGTTCGTTAGAGAGAAAAAATGTTATTGCCCACACTGTGGCGGAAAGCTAACTGATTAGAAATAACAAGTTAGCATCTTCTTTGATTAAATTTACTTACTGGCTTTTTCAACAGCAAATGCAATAAGTAAAATGATAAGACCACCGAGACTCAAAACAAAACCTACCCAGATTGGCGCGATCCAACCCATTTGGTGGCTGAGTACCCATCCACCTAAAAATGCACCTAATGCATTGGCCATATTAAAGGCAGAGTGGTTAAGTGATGCTGCTAATGTTTGGGCATCGCCTGCAACATCCATTAGGCGGGTTTGCAAAGCTCCGCCTAATCCCATTACAGTGAGACCAATCAAAAATAATGAAGCAATAGCACTATAGATATTACTCATTAAGAAACTAGCAACAACAAAAGCGATTGCTGAACTAATTAATACACCTACAATCGTTTTGTTTAGGTTTTTATCTGCAAGCCATCCTGCTGCTAAGCCACCAATAACCATACCGATACCCCAGATAGCTAAAGCGATAGGGACAATTTGGATATTAACTTTTGTATATTCAGTCAAAATTGGTGAGACATAGCTATAAACAGAAAACATGCCTCCAAAACCGATAGCACCTACCGCTAGTGTTAACCACATATTGATATTTTTAAGACCAGCTAATTCTGTTTTTATACTCGCAGTAGCTTGGACTGGAATATTGGGTACAAAGAAACCGACAGCAATTAAAGTAACGAATGCAATGGTTGCTGAAAACTCAAAACCAGCTCTCCAGCCAAAATTTTGACCTAACCACGTTGCGAGAGGAACACCAATTACAGTTGCCACTGTAAGACCCATCATCATTTGGGCAACCGCAGAAGCTCTTCTTGATGGACCCGCTAGTTCTGCTGCAACTAAGGCACCGACTCCAAAATATGCTCCGTGTGGTAAACCTGCAATGAAACGTGAGATTAAGACAGTTTCAGGTGTATGAGCTAAAGCAGTACAGGCATTAGCTACACCATAAAAAAGCATTAAGCCGAGTAATAAAGTTTTTCTCGGAACTTTGGCTCCGAGAATAGCAATGATAGGAGCACCAATAACTACACCCAATGCATAGGCACTAATAAAATGGCCAGCTTCAGGTACTGTAATATTTAAATTATTTGCAATTTCCTGAATCAGTCCCATTGCGACGAATTCGGTAGTTCCAATACAAAAACCACCTACAGCGAGTGAGAAAATTGCTAAAAAGAGAGAATAGTGTTGATGTGTAGAAAGGGGAGATTGCGGGGACGCCATAATAAGTTAAGGGGAAACTCAAAAAAGGGAAGTATAAGGGAAAAGAGAACAAAATAATAAAAAACTGAAATATTGAGAAAATGATTACGTATTTAAATGAGGTAAATTTAAGCCTTCACGTTTTGGTTTATAAATAATAAAAAATAACGAATGATAATAAGAATTATTTTTATTTGTGTATACTGTATTCGCTTATATTTTGTCTGATTTTTTCACTTTGCATACAACAGGATTTTGTAATAATGAATAGATTTCTAATGACGTCACTTGCATTGATATGTACAACGGGCTTTGCTCATGAACCTTATGTAGCGCCTGTAGCTTATAAAACTGACCAGACTCAAGTACCTGTAATTGCTGGTTATGCTGAAGAAGCATTAAATAGTGAATATCCTTTAAAGGATGCCAAGCTTACTGTAATTACACCTAAAAATGAGCTTAAAACCGTTAACTCAGAAGCTGTGCATAAGTCTGTAACTGTTTTTGATATAGATCTACCTGAAGAAGGTACATACATTGTTCAAACTCAGACGAGTTACCCTTTAAAATATGTATTTGACCAAAAAGAATGGCATCTATTTTTTGATATGCCAGCTGATAAAGCTCCACCGAAAGCAGAACGTGAATATTTGATTCCGACTGACCTTAAAACAAAAACAATTAAAACAGAACAAGTAACACGTGAGTGGATATTGCAGAGTTATCTTTCTAAGGGAAAAATTTCAGATATTCAGCTTCCTAATACACCGATTAAAGTTAGTTTTTCTGTGCATCCAAACCAGATTAAAGCTGCTCAACCAGTTAAATTAGCTATAACTGAAAAGGGCCAGCCTTTAGCTTATGCTGAAGTTAATGTAAGAGAAAAAGGTGCAACTGACAAACAAGTGCAGCAGTTTAAGGCTGAAAAGAATGGTCAGGTTGAGCTTAGATTTCCAAAGGCTGGAGAGTACTTAGTAGAAGTAACAGCTCCCCTAAACTTGAAAGTAAAACCTAAAAACCAGAGTTATACGATTATTAGCTTAAATGTATTAGCACAATAGTTTTTAGTTTTTTATAAAAATAGACCTAATAAAGGTCTATTTTTGTCTTATGCTTTTTAACCACTTTAAAAACTTTATGAAATCGTTTTAATTTCCCTTCATTTTTGAAGATACCTAAATTCATCCCATGTAAAAATAGTGAAATAAAATTCATGTTGAGACAAACTAACTAATTTTGTGTTAAAGTGAATAAAATTCATTAATGAAGATTTGTCGAAAATTTTATGGAAAAGCAAACATGAGCTTTACCCATTTATAGATAAATCTCTTTTTTAGGCTTGGGCCCATGTTAGAAATACGCCACCTTAAAACTCTAGTTGCTTTACGCGAGCATGGTTCATTAGTTTCGGCAGCAAATGACCTTTGTTTAACGCCATCTGCCATTTCCCATCAATTAAAAGAATTAGATCATTGGTATGGGGTAGAGGTTGTTAATCGTCGAAGCAGACCTGTTAGTTTTTCTAATGTTGGACAGCGCTTATTAAAGTTAGCCGATGATGTTTTGCCCCAAATTCAGATTACCCACAGTGATATCACGCGTATTGTGCATGGACAGACAGGCAGAATTATTTTTTCATCGGAATGCCATAGTTGTTTTGACTGGTTAATGCCTTTATTAAATCAGTATCGCCAGCAATACCCAGATGTCGATTTAGACTTCGCTTCAGGTTTTGAAGCCAATCCGCATGAACTCTTACAAAATGCAGAATTTGATTTACTGATTACAGCTGACCCAATTGCTTTAAAAGGAATTGAGTATTTTCCAATTTTCGAATACGAATCACGTTTAGTCTTATCAAATACGCATCCTTTGGTACGAGCTGAAAATATTACAGTTCAAGAGTTGGCCGAAGAAGTTTTAATTACTTATCCGGTTGATAAGCACCGTTTAGATATTATGTCTAAACTTTTCATTCCTGCGAATATTCAGCCTAAACAAATACGAACAACAGATTTAACCCAAATGCTTATTCAACTTGTTGCAAGTGGACGAGGTATTGCTGCTTTACCTGATTGGGTGGTAAATGAATATGAACAAAAGGGCTGGGTCACAAGCCGTCGTTTAGATTGTGTTTCTCCTACAGGTTTAAGACGTACTTTATATGCGGGTTATCGAACTGAAGAAAAAGAGAAAAGTTATTTTGAAGGATTTTTAAAGCAGTTAGAAAAGTTCTCTTTAAAACGAAATGCCTATTATTCTGGCTAAAAATAAAAATTTAGCCTAAGTGTTAGAAAGGTGCTTAATTGCACCTTTTTTATATCGACTTCTTATTTACCAATAAATAAAGAGAGTAAGCCTGCTGCAATCAGAGGACCGACTGGTACACCACGCAGTAAAGCAACACCAGCAACCGTACCAATCAGTAAACCTGCCACCACATCAGGTTCGCTTGACATTAGTTTTACTCCACGACCACCCAACCAAGCGACTAATAAGCCAATTGCAATAGCCAAAAGTGATTTAAAACTAACAAATGACTTTAAAATACTCTCCCCACTGAGCTTCCCACTGGCAATGGGAGTAAGTACACCAATCGTTAAAATAAGAATTCCTAAATTAAGACCGTGAGCTTGAATATAGGGGAAAAACTCATTTAAAGGCGTAATTTTAACGACAATGAGCACACCAGCTGCAATCGTTACAGCTGCATTTTGACTTAATAAGCCGCAAATTAAGAGAACGAGTAGAACAACTAAATTAACATCAAATTGGGCAAGCATGGGGAGTGCGGAGGAAGTAAATAAATGGAATTGTATAATATTTAAGACAGGTAATGTGAACGCTTTAAAAGATATAGCCGATTTTAAATCTTATTTTTAAGAATAAATGATTGTATATCTCTCAATCCTAAAGAGTTTTAATTTCTGGTTACGCTTGGAAACAATGTTATATAAATTAACAAGTTAAAAATTTTAGTTTTTAAAAATTGTGATATAAAAATAGTCATTACTCATGAGTACAGGATAGATTTATGGACATTATAGATATCAAAATCAAAGATCAGTTTGATCAGATTCATGATGCAAAAGCGCAACTAAAGAAAAATTTAGTTGAACATGAGAATGAATCGTTAAAGCTGAGCCAACGTATTGAACATATTATTGTTGATAATGAAATTATTTTGCCTACTACCGAATTATTATTTGAAAGTGAACAGAATGAAAATATTTATCGAGTAGTCGAAGAATAGTGTGCGAGTTACATGAAGTAAATGTAAAGAGCTGCTCGTAGCGTTTAGTAAAAAGTGGAAACTACGTTAAAATAACAGCTTAGTTCTAATGAGAAAACTTCATGCTGCTGGAAAAAATTTTACAATCACAAGGGTTTGGTTCACGTAAATATTGTCAGCAGTTAATAAAAAACGGATCTGTAAGTATTGATGGGGAGGTTGCAGATGATCTCAAAAAGCAATTCTCTCCAGAAAATTTAGAGTTTTCTCTCTTTGGTGAAACTTATCAATATCGAGAAAAAGTTTACCTTGCTCTAAAAAAACCAAAAGGTTTTGAGTGTTCACACCAGCCCCATCATCATCAAAGCGTATTTAGCCTTTTACCAGAAATCCTGATTCAACGTGGTGTGCAGGCTATTGGTCGCTTAGATCAAGACACAACCGGCTTACTTTTACTTACTGATGACGGTAAATATCTTCAAGCTTTAACTCATCCTCGTAAACATGTACCAAAGGTGTATCATGTTACGACTATAGATCCGGTTACACCTGAGCAAATTGAAATGTTGAGCCAAGGCGTAAACTTGCATCAAGAAAAAGGTGTTTTTGCTGCAACAGATGTGGAGATATTAGAAACGCATCAATTAACCATGACGATTCATCAAGGTGTTTATCATCAAGTAAAAAGAATGATTGCAGCTGTAGGAAATAAGGTAGAAGCATTACATCGCCATCAAGTAGGGCAATTGGTTTTACCTGAACTTGAAGATGGTGAGTGGGTTTATTTATCTGAACAACAAAAACAGCTCGCTCAAAATATTATTTGAGAAAACAATGGAAGGTTTGGAACTCACTATCTCGAATAAATCCCATTTGTTCATATAAACGATGAGATTCATGGTTGTTACTTTGAGTTTCCAAACTAATCCGCAAAGCATTTTCTTGTTTTGCAAATAAGATTGCTGTATCGATTAGCTGTTTAGCAGAACCTTGACGGCGGAAAACGGGTGTAACATATACATCATCTAAAATATAATAAGTTGAACAGGCAACTGAAGAAAAACCTAAATAGAGTAAAATAAAACCCGTGATTTTATCGTCTTTAATATGAATGAAGAACACACTTTCTCTATTCTCAAAACGTTGTTTAAGGAAGTGAAGTGATTCATTAAAATTAGAAGAGGCCCCATAAAATTGGCGATATTCATCAAATAAAACGGCGAGTTGCTCTAAATCTTCAAAAGTCGCTCGTCTAACGATCATTTGGCACTCCTTGTAACTTATCATTATGTTTTTACAAAGAGAGCATAACGAAAAAAAGAGCTTTTTGACGTTAAAACTTGTTTATAAATGCAACAGTGTTAAGTTTTGTCGCTTTCACCAAGAAGTGCATTAAGTTCTTCAAATAAATCTTCATGGTCATCATCTTCAGTTAAAGTTGATGGATTTTGGTTCAATGAAGATGCTTTTGCTTTTCTCAGCTTTAATAATTGTTCCATATTAATATTCTGATTTTCGATAGCAAAAGGAATAGATTTAGTTAATACGACCTGTTTAAAAAAAAGTCGTACTGCTTGGGCAGGGGTAATTCCCAGTTGTTTAAAAACAGCAAAAGCCTGCTTTTTTTCTTGGGAGTCAAGTCGAACCTGATAAACTTCTGTTTTTCGCATGAATAACAAAACCAAATGATTTTTAATTTTTAGGAATTTATTTTAAACCATCGCAATGTAATTTCAATGCTTTTTGGCATAAAAAATAATCTTTTTGTCATTACGGCTACATTACAATGTCAATTCAAACTCAGAATTAAAAGACATTCCCTCTTTTGTGAGGGGGTCTATAAATGAAATGTGCTTAGCTAGTAGCTGTAATGGTTCCGAGAAATCATCTTCTGCCTTGTGTTGAACTACTGGATAAAATGGGTCATTTTTAATCGGAATTTCTAAGTAATTAAGATGCACGCGAAGTTGGTGCTGTTTGCCCGTTGTCGGTGTTAAGCGATATTTGGCCCAAATCTGGTTATGCTCGATGAGTTCAATATAGGTCTCGGTATTTGTTTTTGCATTTTCTATAACCCGCATGGTGTAAAAAGGATGACCTTTATCTAAATGTAAATGTAGTGTCTGAGGAAAATTTAAATCTTTTTTATAAGGTGCAATAGCGTGATAAATTTTATTGACTTGGCGCTCTGCAAATAATTGTTGGTATATACCACGCGACTCAACCCGTTTGCAAAATAGAACAACACCAGCAGTTTCACGATCTAGACGATGAATAGGGGTTAAAAATTCATTGCCTGTTTGTTTTTTTAGTCGGACTAAAAGCGTTTCTTGAACATATTGTCCAGTCGGGCTAATCGTTAAAAAATGGGGTTTATCGACTACCAGTAAATCATCATTCTCAAATAAAATCCGATGTTCAAATGGAACATGTGGTTCATAAGCCAGAAATCGATAATAAAAAATATGGGTATTACTTTGGTATGGACTGTCTAATGTTAGTTTTTGTCCATTTGCCCCATAAATAAGACCATCCTGAAATCGTTGTTGCCACTCTTGCACTTTAATATGTTGGAAATGTTGGCATAGATACTCATAAATAGTTTGAGTATTCGTGTGTGCAGGAAGATAGACTTGGCTTGCGCTCACACCATCAATCATAGGTGGCAAAAAATCGTTCGGACTAGACATAAAAAAATGTAAATATGTAAGGAAATTGATATAAAAAAAGCCAACTTCTAGGGCTTAAGTAGGCTTTTAAGGCAGGGCAATGTTATCATATCGATTATTTCGAATCATGTTATGTGTGCTATGTCGTATTCATTGAAATTGGTCTTAAATCATGAAGAAGATACTGAGCGTTTAGCTCAAGCTTTGGCGCAGCATGTTCAGTCGGGTGTAATTTATTTAATTGGGGATCTAGGTGCGGGTAAAACCACACTTACGCGCTATTTCTTACAGGCTTTGGGCCACAAGGGCTCTGTTAAAAGTCCAACTTATACACTCGTTGAACCCTATAAAATTAATGATAAAGAAATTTTTCATTTTGACTTATATCGTCTGAATGATCCGTATGAACTTGAATTAATGGGAATCCGTGATTATTTAGATATCACAGACGCATTATTTTTATTTGAATGGCCATCAAAAGGTGGCGATGAAATTCCAGAGGCCGATATCATTATTGATATTCAAAAGTCAGATGATGAGTTGAGCCGTTTAGTAACTCTAACTTTACCTACAGAACATTTGTATCAGACTTTGCAGGAACAGCTTCATGACTGATGAAAAGCTAACACAACGTCGTATCCATACATTAGACGCAGCGTTAGCCAACCAGATTGCTGCTGGTGAGGTAATTGAGCGTCCCTCATCTGTTGTTAAAGAATTATTAGAAAACTCTATCGATGCCGGTGCAACTGAACTCATTGTGCGAATTGCTCACGGTGGTTCGACCCTAATAGAAATTATTGATAATGGGCATGGTATTCATTCTGAAGATTTAGCATTAGCGGTCATGCGTCATGCCACAAGTAAAATTAAAACGGCAGAAGATTTACACGCTATTGTAAGTTTAGGATTTCGTGGGGAGGCACTTGCTTCGATTGCTGCTGTTTCAAGATTGACATTGACCAGTAGCCAAGATGAAAGTGGGATCGGCCATCAGGTTGAAGTAAACGGCACAGCATTTGATCATCAAGAAGTACAAGCTGTTGCTGCTCAAAAGGGAACCCATATACGTGTTCAGGACTTATTTTTTAATGTTCCTGCACGGCGTAAATTCTTAAAAAAACCAACCACTGAATTTGGCCATATCGAAGAGATTGTTCGCCGTCTGGCCCTAACACATTTCGATATACGTTTTGTGCTTGAGCATAATGATAATATTAGAATTAATTTACCTATAGCGGATAGCGGCGAGCTCCGTTTTCAGCGAGTTCAACAATTATTAGGTTCGCAATTTGTACAAAATGCATATTGGATGGATGCTGAAAGTATTAGCATGCGTTTATCGGGTTGGCTCGGCCATCCTTCTGATGCACGTGCGCAGGCTGATATGCAATATGTCTATGTAAATGGACGTATTGTAAAAGATAAAACAATTTCGCATGCGTTACGCATGGCATATGACGGTATTTTACATGGTCATCAACATTCATCTTATCTACTCTTCTTAGAAGTCGATCCTGAAAATATTGATGTCAATGTTCATCCTACAAAACATGAAATTCGCTTTTTAAATCAAAGAGAAGTGCATGAGTTTGTAAGGCATTATGCAAAAGAAACTCTATCGCAATTTCAGACAGCGAGTGCTGATTTAGCTCAAGCGATGAAAGTAGATGAACAATCAGATTATTCAGTACAGCCGCAGCCGAAATATCAAGAACAATTTTTATTGCACCGAGCAAATGAAACTTTAAATGCAGATAGTGAGCCACAGACTCAGCACGCACCAACAGAGTTATTAACCGATTTTAATGCTAGTCGTCCGCAAGCTGTTCACTATGCAGATCAAACACCAAAATATAATGGTTCTGCTCAATTAAATAATGCGTTAAAGACATACTTGGCACCTCTACGTGACCAACCTGCTACTTTTTCATTAAATGAAAATATTGAACCATTAACTAAAGTTGATGAATTTCCTTTAGGTATCGCAATTGCTCAACTTCATGGAATTTATATTCTAGCGCAGAATACCGAAGGGCTTATTATTGTTGATATGCATGCGGCACATGAGCGTATTTTATTACAACAAATGAAAAATGCTTGGGATAAACCTGAATTTTGGACATCTCAGCAGTTACTTATACCTAAAGTCATTTCTATTAGCCGTATGCAGGCTGTTAGGGTAGAGGAGTTAAAACCTCAACTTGAGCGCTTAGGTTTGGAAATTGATTTATATGGCGATGAGCAAGTTATTGTTCGTGGTGTGCCTGCCATATTACAAAAAGCAGATTTTGAAAATCTTATTCCAGAACTTTTAAATGATTTAGATCCAAATGATGAAGCCCAAGGGTTACTTCAAAAAAGAGACGAGTTATTAGCTGGAATGGCATGTCATGGGGCAGTACGTGCACATCGACAACTCAGCCTTTCAGAAATGAATGCTTTACTTCGTCAAATGGAACAAACTGAATTTGCGAGCCAATGTAACCATGGACGGCCAACTTGGCGTGCGTTTCCATTATCTCAATTAGATAAATTATTTGCTCGAGGAGAGTAGTTTTACATGTCAAATCAATTGCCCGTCATCAATTTAATGGGACCAACTGCGAGCGGAAAAACCGCTTTGGCATGTGAATTATACGAGCGTGGAAATTTTGAGCTAATTTCTGTTGATTCTGCACTCGTCTATAAAGATATGGATATCGGCACGGCTAAACCAACGCGTGAAGAGCAAGCGCTCTATCCTCATCATCTGATTGATATTATTACGCCTCTTGAAGTTTATTCAGCTGCTCAGTTTGTTGAAGATGCATGTAAGTTAATTGATGATATGCATTCACGTGGTAAAACTCCTATTTTGGTAGGAGGCACGATGTTGTACTTTAAAGCATTATTAGAAGGGTTGTCTGGTAATTTACCGAGTGCGGATGCAAATGTCCGTGCAGCAATTGAAGAAAAAGCTTTAAATGAAGGGTGGAAGGCCGTTTATGATGAATTGGTTTCTGTAGATCCTGCTGCTGCTATAAAATTTAATGTGACTGATAAGCAAAGGATTATTCGAGCATTAGAAGTTTATAAGATTACGGGCGAACCAATTACTAAATTGCAGGCAGAACAACCAAAAAACGTACCATATCGATACATATTTCATAATTATGCTTTACTTCCAGATCGGGTAGAATTACATAAACGCATTGAGCAAAGATTAAGCAAAATGTGGGATATCGGTTTTTTGAGTGAAGTTGAAGCTCTAATTGAAAAATACGATTTAGATGAAAATTTACCCTCAATGCGTTCAGTGGGTTATCGACAAGCACTAGAATTTCTATTAAAAAGTGACTTAAGTCTCAAAAGTAAACGTGAAATGGAGGATAAAGCTTTATTTGCAACACGACAACTTGCCAAACGTCAATATACGTGGTTACGTTCTTTGCAAGAAATACACGATTTTAAAACTTACTTGACGATAAAGCAGGCGAAAGAAGACTTGCGAAACTCTTATGGATAAAGCAAAATTTGCACACTGTCTTTTTATAATTTTTAGTTGAAAAATAAAGATAGTTTTTTTGCGCTGATTTAAAAATTTTTTTTGGAGTTAAAAATGTCTAAAGGTCAAACTTTACAAGATCCGTTCTTAAATTCTCTCCGTAAAGAACGTATCCCTGTTTCTATTTTCCTTGTGAACGGTATTAAATTACAGGGTCATATTGAATCTTTTGACCAATATGTTGTTTTATTAAAAAATACAGTAAGTCAAATGGTTTACAAACACGCTATTTCAACTGTTGTTCCAGCACGTAACCCACGCCCAGCAGGCGCGCAAGGTACAGGCTTCCCAGCACAAGGTGGCACACAAGGCGGCTTCGGTGGTCAACCTACTGGTGGTTTCGGTGGCGGTCAAGGCGGTGGCTTTGGTGGCGGTCAAGGCGGTGGCTTTGGTGGTAGTCAAGGCGGCTTCGGCGGTCAAGGCGGCTTCGGTGGTCAAGGCGGAGGCTTCGGTGGTCAAGGTGGCTTCGGTGGTCAAGGCGGTTTTGGTGGTCAAGGCGGTTTCGGTGGTCATCAAGGTGGTTTTGACAACGATACTAAATTTGAAGATGGTCAAGAAGACGAAAATAATCGTTAATTGGAATCTAAAAAGAAGCCAGTCAGATAATGACTGGCTTTTTTTATGTTTATTTATAAATTAATTTAAAATATTTAATTCAACAGCAGTCGTAATGTGATCATTATGGCTGATATATCTAAATAAATAGAGTTTTAATCGATGCTATTAATATTAGCTGCTGCTTTAAGCAGTGTTTTGGTGTCCATCCTATTAAAAAACTTAAAGAAAAAAGGTTACCAGCCGCTACAAATGATTGCATGGAATTATGCGAGTGCAAGTCTTCTTTGCTTTTGGTGGTTTCAGCCGGATATTCAACATATTTCAATAGAAAAGACGCCTTGGTGGTTAATTGTTGCACTAGGAATGATTTTGCCCAGTATTTTTCTATGTTTAGCTAAATCATTAGAATATGCAGGAATTGTTAAAACTGAGGTTGCACAACGACTTTCCGTGGTACTTTCTTTACTCGCCGCTTATTTCATTTTTAATGAGCAATTTAATGCATTAAAGCTGTGGGGAATAGGTCTAGGAGTTTTTGCAGTCTTACTCGTCTTATTTGGACAAATGAATACTTCTTCGAATCATCAATCTCGAAAAGCAATTGTTGCTCTATTAAGTGTTTGGTGTGGATATGCCGCGGTAGACATTCTCTTAAAATATACGAGTAGTTTAGGTCTTCAATTTACACTCACGTTGAATCTTATTTTTATTACATCTTTTATATTATCAATTTCATATTTATTGGTGCAGAAAACCCAAAAATGGCAGCTTAAAAGTGCTATAGCTGGTTTAGTATTAGGTGTGATTAATTTTTCAAATATTGCTTTATATGTGAAAGCTCATATCCTTTTAAAGGATTCACCTGCAATTGTTTTTGCAAGTATGAATATTCTCGTTGTGTTATTAGGAATTGCAAGTGGCGTTATTTTATATAAAGAAAAATTAAAATGGCCTACCACTTTGGGTATTTTATTGGGGATCAGTGGTGTAATTTGTTTAGCTAGGGCAATGAGTTTATAGTTCAAGAGAGTTGAATCTCTTGAACTATTTTCATTTTATAAATAGGTAAAAATAACTTCATCTGGTAGGCGCGATTTAGGAAGTTTTGCATTGAAATCGTTTTCACTGCGATAACCTAGAGAAACAATGACTGAACTACGCAGGCCTTTTTCAGTTAACCCAAGCTCAGTATTTAAAATATCTTCATCAAAGCCGCCCATTGGTGTTGCATCAATTCCTTCTAAACCCGCAGCAAAAAGTAGTTGCCCTAAAGCGATGAATGTTTGATTTTCCATCCACCCAAATAAATTTTTCTGCTCATTTCGATAGAATTCAACATAGCCATGGCGAGTATCTTTTTGGCCGAGCTTTGCTTTTTCATCTTTAAAACGACCGCTTAAATCATCTTGTTCAAGTAATTGATTTAAGTATTCAGCTGAAATATCTGTTCTTGTGCAAAAGATAAGTGTGTGTGATGACTCGAGTACTTTTGGAGCGTTGTAGGCATATTTACCTGTTAAGGCTTTTGCAATTCGTTCTTTAGCTGCCTCATTATCTGCAACTACGAAATGCCAAGGCTGAATATTTACTGAAGAAGGGGTAAAACGTAAAATTTCTAATAATTTATTAAATTTTTCTTGAGGAATTTTCTTTTCAGAATCATATGCTTTTGTTGTATAGCGACTTTTAACAGAATTCAATAGGTCCATAGGTGTGCTCCATATCAATCTTATGGCAATTGAGAGAATTTAATCTTTGCCATCATACGCTATTTTATTCAAAAACATTTCGTATGTAATTCGATAAAGAAATATAATGTTTATATAAAATTTTAGTAATTTATTGAAAATGATTGATTTACTGCCAACAGATGCAAAGAGTAAGCTGCGAGAAATTAGAATTGTTAAAGCCTTTATCATTCTTATATTTGTATTGAGTCTTCTTATTTTATACATTGATTATCACGATCATGCACATATAAACTGGAAATTTATATTTATTGCCAGCATGTGTGTGATTTACGATTCTGATTTAAATAAAAAAATTAAAGAATTGAAAGTTGAAATAAAAAGTGACTAATTTCTAGTTAATAATTCCAGACAATCAATTCGAGCTGTTGAGTATTTGAGGATGGATCAATTTCCAAAATATAAGCCTGATCTTCACGCCAATCGCCAAGAACAATTCGTTGTTTAGCTTGTACCTGATGAATTGAAGGGCGGTGAGTATGTCCATGAATTAGTATATCTACATTTTCTAAAGCAGAATTAACAGCTTGTTCATTTACATCCATAATTTCATAGCTTTTTTGCTGTTTATCAGCGGAACTTCTTTTGCGAAAGCCATTCACTAGTTTAGTGCGAAAACTGAGAGGAGTTCGGCGTAAAAGAGCAACTAAGAGCGGATTTCGAATAATCCTTTTAAATCTTTGATAAGAAATATCATCTGTACATAATGCATCGCCGTGTTCTAGACGATATTGATGTCCTGCGATATTGAGGGAATAAATGTCAGGGAGTAAGACGCCATTAAATTTATTGAGGAAAACCTGATTAAGCGCAAAATCACGATTACCGACTTGAAAGTAAACCCGATTCCCTTTTTGATTAAAGTTTTTTAAGGCCTCAACAATTTCATCAAGCCATGGTGCTGAATAGTCATCTCCAATCCAGGCATTAAACCAGTCGCCTAAGATGTAGAGTTGAGTATTTTTATGCTGGTAATGCACCAATAAGTCTAAAAACCCTCGAACGAGTCGAGGGTGTTCAGGTGACAAATGTAAATCTGAGATAAACAGATAAGTCACAGCTTTATCCTAAAATTATTCAGAAATAATTTTAGCAGATTCGATTACTACATTTTCTAAAGGAACGTCAGCGTGATAACCGCGGTTGCCAGTACGAACACCTTTGATCGCTTCAACAACATCTAAACCTTCAACAACTTTACCAAATACAGCATAACCCCAACCTTGAGCAGTTTTAGAAGTATGGTTCAAGAAAGAGTTATTTTTTACATTGATGAAGAATTGAGCAGATGCTGAGTGAGGAGCTTGAGTACGCGCCATTGCAATCGTACCTTCGTCATTGCTTAAACCGTTATCAGCTTCGTTTTCAATTGAATCGCGTGTCGCTTTTTCTTTGAAGTTTTCATCCATACCGCCACCTTGGATCATGAAACCATCAATGACGCGGTGGAAAATAACGCCGTCATAAAAACCGTCACGTACATATTCTAAAAAGTTTGCTACTGTTTTAGGTGCTTTTTCAGCATTCAGTTCAAGAACAATACGACCTTTATTGGTGTTTAATTCGACTTGAGGAAAACTCATTACATTAATCTCCTAAACATGGGCTTATGACCATGGGTTTTTGGTTGAGAGAAGCATAAGCAAACTGTAAACTACAAGGCAAGTAAAAAACGTTAAAATCTTTGTGAAAAATGAAGATAGCGTTTAAATTTTTCGAAATTTTATCTACAAAGAAGTGATTGATACACTATGAAGCCTAATGATGTTGTCTCGAGCCTGCCAAATAACCCGACACCGAATACTCATGCCTCTGTCGATTCTGCGCAGCAAGAACAACAGGCTGGCTTAGATTTCGTTCGCCAAGTCATTACTGAAGACTTGGCTGCTGGGCGTGCAAAGCAGATCGTAACGCGTTTTCCACCAGAACCAAATGGCTATTTACATATTGGTCATGTAAAAGCAATTTGCCTAAACTTTGGTGTGGCTGAAGAATTTGATGGGTTATGTAATTTACGTTTTGACGATACAAACCCTGATGCTGAAGAACAAGAGTATGTTGACGGTATTGCTAATGATGTGAAATGGCTTGGTTTTAACTGGAATGGTGAACCACGCTATGCATCGGGTTATTTTGATCAATTATATGCATGGGCTGTTCAACTCATTGAGCAAGGCGATGCTTATGTTGATTTACAATCTCCAGAAGAAATTAAGTTAAACCGCGGTAGTTTTGTTGAACCTGGTAAAAATTCACCATACCGTGATGCATCTGTTGAAGAGAACCTTGCGCGTTTTGAAAAAATGCGAAGTGGCGAATTTAAAGAGGGTGAAGCGGTTTTACGTGCCAAAATTGATATGGCAAGTCCAAACGTACACATGCGTGATCCAATTTTATACCGTGTATTGCATTCAGAACATCACCAAACAGGTGATAAATGGAAAATCTATCCAATGTATGACTATGCTCATCCATTGTCTGATGCGATCGAGGGGATTACTCATTCACTTTGTACATTAGAGTTCCAAGATCACCGTCCGTTTTATGACTGGATTGTAGAAAAGGTAAAATCTCCAGCGGTTCCACATCAATATGAATCTTCACGTTTAAACGTGGACTACACCATTACATCAAAACGTAAATTACGTAAATTGGTGGAAGGTGGTCATGTGAATGGTTGGGATGACCCGCGTATGCCGACTGTAGTGGGTATGCGTCGTCGCGGTTTCACACCTGAAGGCTTACGTGAGTTTTGTAAGCGTGTAGGTGTATCAAAAACTGACGGTATTGTAGATGTTGCAATGCTTGAGTTCTGTATTCGTCAATCTTTGGAAAATACAGCTGCGCGTGGAATGGCTGTTTTAAGTCCACTTAAAGTGACTTTAACTAATTTACCAGAAGATATGGATCTTAAACATGCTCGCCATCCTAACGTGGATATGGGTGACCGTGTGATTCCTTTAACTAAGGAAATCTATATTGACCGTAAAGACTTTGAAGAAGTACCACCAAAAGGCTTCAAGCGTTTAGTTCCTGATGGTGAAGTGCGTTTACGCCATGCTTATGTCATTAAATGTGATGAAGTTATTAAGGATGCTAATGGTGAAGTCATTGAGCTTAAATGTTCAATTGACCCAGAAACCTTAGGTAAAAACCCTGAAGGCCGTAAAGTGAAAGGCGTAATTCACTGGGTATCTGCAACAAAAGGTATTCCTGCTGAAGTACGTATTTATGATCGTTTATTTACAGAAGCAGATCCTGAAACAGGTGATGACTTCTTGGCGAACTTAAATCCGGATTCATTACAAGTGTTAGAAGCTGTAATTGAACCTGCTTTGGCACAAGCGAGTCCAGAAGATCGTTTCCAGTTTGAACGCGAAGGTTATTTTGTTGCTGATCAACACGATCACTCACCTGAAAAACCAGTGTTTAACCGTATTCTCGATTTAAAAGATAGCTTTAAGCCTGAGAAAAAGTAAGACGCATAAAATGTTTTTGAGCAAATAGCAGATATAAAAAAGCCCAACTTAGTTGGGCTTTTTTATATCTATTTTCTTACATATATTATGCTTTATAGTGCTTTTGCAAATAAGCTAAGCTGGATTAACCACGTAGAAATAAAGAACAATGATGATAAGAAGAATAGATGCTAGCGTTAAATAAGTGTTCACTGTATTAAAGCTTTTAAGAAATTTCAGGATTTCCATAGTAAATCAGCGTTTATTTTATGTTACAAAGTTAATAAATTAATAATACACGGAAATTAATTATAAAGGTTCCCAAAGACAGATTAATAATCGATCTTTGGGTGAAAAATAAGCATTTAGTTTTATGGATATACTTTAACTAATATATTGAATTAAAGATTAACCACTATATCCAATTCGTTTAAGGAATTTTTGAATAACATCAAAAGCAGCATGTTCGAGGTTTTGAGCATATTGCTGATTTTCTTTGCGAAGTTTTGGAATTGAAATATTTGCATGGCGAAGTTCACATGTATGACCAATGAGCCATTTTTCAAAATGTTCTTCAGTCGTTTCAATGTGGAACTGCAAGGCAAGAATATTATTACCGACTTCAAATGCCTGATTGGTATAAACATCGGAACTTGCTAAAAGCACAGCATTTTCAGGAAGATCGAAAGTGTCGCCATGCCAATGTAGAACATGAACATTGTTAAGCAAACCAGATAAAACCTGATTGGCACGTAAGCTTAAGCTGAGTGGACCCCATCCAATTTCTTTTTGATGTCCTGCATATACTTTTGCGCCAAGTGCATGAGCAATAAGCTGTGCACCTAGGCAAATACCAAGTGTAGGCTTGTCAGCTGCTAAACGTTGTTTGAGTAAAGCGATTTCATCTTTTAAGAATGGATAATCATCAGTTTCATAAACTCCGATTGGACCGCCTAAAATAATAGTTAAACCTTCATGTGAAAAAGCAGGGGTTAAATCATCAACACCTGCCTCAAAATAACGGACGCGAAATCCGAGTTGATAAAAGACATCTTCTAATGAACCTAAGTCTTCGAAAGCAAGATGCTGAATGGCATAAATAGTTTTTGGGAAGGCGTTTGTTGTGCTCATACAAATGATTCATAGAAGATCAATAGGTGGAGTATAGCGATAAATATAAAGAAGAAAATATCTGTATAAATCGTCAATACCTGAAAATTGATATTTTTCGTTAAAATGATGTTGTTATGCAAAGGATTATCTATTTATGAATAAATCCCTAAACATATTTTACTGTTTAAAATAATAGCTTTTGAGTTCCCTCAAGACCTATATCTGAAAGTTGATGCTCATCTTTTAAATTAACTCCTGAAAAGCCGAGCTGTTTTGATTTTTTCATTAATGTCATTAAACGTTGTACCGCAACAGGAATACTTAAGCCTGCAGACCGGACATTAGAAATACAATTACGTTTAGCATCAAGACAGCCTGAATATGCATTCCACGTGTAGTAAATTCCCATACTGTCAGGAGAGCTTAGACCAGGGCGCTCACCGATGAGCATCACTAGCATGGGTGCCTTAAAGATCTCAGCAACCTCATCACCTAAAGCAACCCGACTGCCTGTCGCCAGTGCAATAGGCGCAAGAGTCCAGTTTTCTTGCTGAACTTGCTCACTTAGCGCGGTAATGAATGGGATAGCATTCGCTTCAATTGCTCTTGCAGAGAGCCCATCACCGATCACAATACAAACATCGTATTGTTGAATGTCTTCTGCATACTTCTTAATTAAGACATCTTTTGATTGATCTGAAAGCTGACGTCCTAAATCAGGACGTTTAAGATAGACTTCCTTATTAGAGGCGTTGCTTTGAACATGAAGACTTTGCAGCTGTCTTTGCGCTAATTGCTCAGATAAATAGGTAACATCCATGTCTTGATAAACCGCATCTTTTGCTTGTGCATGCGACAACTGAAATTCAAGTAAGGCTTGTGTTGGGATGCTACAACCTGCACGGCCCAGAGCAATACGAGCATCAGTAAACTGTTTAAGTTTTTCCCACTGGTCTTGATGAGTAAAAGATGGATATTGAATATCACGGTTCAGTTTCATAGCGTTCTCCCTAGTTCATGAGCAGACGAGAGAATTGGTCAGGCATGTGGTCTGCCCAACAGATTTGAGAGTTTTGCTGTTTAAAAATACCTTGCTGTTCAAGCCAAGCTGAAAACTCAGGAGCGGGTTTTAAACCGAGGAGTTGTCTTAAATAGAGGGCATCATGGAATGAAGTGGTTTGATAGTTGAGCATGACATCGTCTGAACCCGGAATTCCCATAATAAAGTTAATGCCCGCAGCACCAAACAGAGTAAGGAGAACATCCATATCATTTTGGTCAGCATCGGCATGGTTGGTGTAACAAATGTCGCAGCCCATTGGGACACCAAGCAACTTACCGCAAAAGTGGTCTTCTAGTCCCGCACGTATAATTTGTTTGCCGTTAAAAAGATATTCGGGACCAATAAAGCCAACGACTGTGTTCACTAAAAGCGGATTGTATTTACGGGCTACCGCATAGGCACGAGTTTCCAATGTTTGCTGATCAACGCCGTGATGTGCATTGCTGGATAAGGCACTGCCTTGACCCGTTTCAAAGTACATAACATTTTGTCCAATGGTTCCGCGTTTAAGTGCGAGCGTGGCTTCATATCCTTCTTGTAGTAAATCGAGTGAAATTCCAAATCCTTCATTTGCCAGTTGGGTGCCAGCGATTGATTGAAACATTAAATCAATTGGCACATTTTTTTCTGCCAGTTGAATGCCTGAGCTGATATGGGTAAGTACACAAGATTGTGTTGGAATTTGATATTCCTGAATGACATGATCAAGTAGTTTTAGTAGCTCTGACAAATTATGTAGGTTATCCGTCGCTGGATTGATACCAATCACGGCATCACCATTACCATACATCAAACCATCTAAAATACTGGCAGAAATACCGAGTACATCATCGGTAGGGTGATTAGGTTGTAAACGGGTAGAAAGATGACCTTTTAAACCAATGGTGTTACGAAACTGGGTAACTACTTCACATTTACTTGCAACATAAATTAAATCTTGATTGCGCATAATTTTGCTGACAGCAGCCACCATTTCTGGAGTTAAACCTAACGCTAATGCTTTTAAGCTTTGGGCAGTGGCTTCTTCTCCAAGTAACCAATTTCGAAAATCACCTACTGTAAAGTGTGAAATAGGGGCAAAGGCTGCTAGATCATGTTCATCAATAATTAGTCGTGTAATTTCATCAGTTTCATAATCGACCACAACTTCGTTCAAAAAGGTTTTAAGTGGTACATCGGCCAAAGTCATTTGTGCCGCAACATGTTCGGTTGCGTCTCTGGCCGCTACACCTGCTAATTCATCGCCAGAACGTAACGGCGTTGCTTTTGCCATCAAGGTCTTCAAGTCAGCAAAGTGATACTGTTGATTGGCGACAATATTGCGATAACTCATAGTTCCATCCTTTTTTATAGTTCTTGTTCTGCGGCTTTAATATTTGCAAACTCTTCTTCTGGTGTACCTTTAACTAAATGATAACGACTATAGAATAAAAAGTAAGCAATAAATACGACATAAATAGCGGCAGCAATAAACCAAACTTTTGGATTAACAACAAAGCCTGCGACCACAGCAGCGACTGCTAGAACTAAGGCAATACTTGAAGTAACGATTCCTCCAGGAGTTTTATAAGGACGAGGCATGTCGGGTTTAGATAGGCGTAGTTTGATATGGGATAAAAGAATCAACACATAAGAAATGGTGGCACCAAAAACCGCGATTAAAATCAGTGAATCACCTTCTTTGGTAAGTGAAAGCAAGAACCCAATAATGCCCGGAATAATAATTGCGAGATAAGGGGCTTTGTTTTTATTAGTTAACGAGAGTGAAGTAGGTAAGTAGCCAGCACGAGAGAGTGCAAAAATTTGACGGGAATAAGCATAGATAATTGAAAAGAAACTCGCGATTAAACCTGCTAAACCAACAAAGTTAACAAAAGTCGCAAGCCAAGTGTTGGTTCCATAAACTTTAACCAGAGCATCGACGAGGGGAGCGCCAGAGTTTTGTAAAGTACTTGCACCTGCTGCGCCCGCACCCAAGAATAAAATGAGCATAGCAAATGCCGTTAAGATGAGCATTGCACCGATTAAACCGCGTGGGAGAGATTTCGCTGGATCTTTTGCTTCTTCGGCGGCTAATGGCACACCTTCAACTGCAAGGAAAAACCAGATTGCAAAAGGAACAGCGGCCCAAATGCCTAAATAGCCATGAGGTAGAAAACGACTTGCGCCAGCTGCTGCTCCAACAGGAATATCTAACAAATTTTGTGCATTAAAGTGTGGAATCATTGCCACAATAAACACAACCAGAGCAACAGCTGCGACAAGTGTAATTGCGAACATAATTTTTAAGGCTTCACCAGCACCTTTCAGATGTATGCCCATAAAAATGGCGTAGCAGGCGAGATAAATCATCCAGCCATTAATGCCAAATAGAGATTCGCAATAACCGCCAATAAATACTGCAATCGCCGCAGGGGCAATTGCGTATTCAATTAAAATGGCTGTTCCTGTTAAATAGCCCCCAAAAGGACCAAAGGCAGCACGCGCAAAACTATAACCGCCACCTGCTGTCGGCATCATGGTGGACATTTCTGACATAGAAAGACATAGGCACAGATACATGATTGCGGCAAGGGCAGTGGCAATAAATATACCACCCCAGCCGCCTTGGGCTATGCCAAAGTTCCAGCCAGCAAAATCACCCGATATCACATAAGCTACGCCTAAACCAATCAGGAGTAACCAACCAACCGTACCTTGTTTGAGTTGACGCTGAGCAAAATATTCTGCTGATGAGACTTCTGTACTTGAAGAAATGACGGAAGCTGTTTCTGGTTGATTCATACAATACTCCTGCGAGTGGGTTTGTATGAATCAATGCAAAAGCAATGCCTAAATGAAGCACTTCAGAGAGTAGATGGAGTTTTTTTTATTCTAAATGATAAAAATTCAAGCTTAACAATCGTAAATAAAGAAGCCAGCAATCTAAATTACTGGCTTCTTATATAATTAGTCATCTTACTTCTTTCTAGTGTTGATAGTTTGGTATCAACTTGGTGCGAAACTTAGAAGAAGCCCATTGGCTTAGTTGAATAACTCACCAACAAGTTTTTAGTTTGTTGATAATGATCTAGCATCATCTTATGGTTTTCGCGGCCAATACCAGACTTCTTGTAACCACCAAATGCAGCATGTGCCGGGTAGATGTTATAGCAGTTTGTCCAAACACGGCCAGCTTCAATAGCACGACCAGCACGATAAGAAATGTGAGCTGAACGTGACCATACACCTGCACCTAAACCATACATGGTGTCATTGGCAATTTTAATTGCATCGTCAAAGTCTTTGAACGTTGTCACAGCAAGTACAGGTCCAAAAATTTCTTCTTGGAAAACTTGCATGCCGTTGTGACCTTTAAAAATAGTCGGATCGACATAGTAACCATCGCCTACTTCTTTACGACCACTACCGCCTAGTAAGAGTTCTGCACCTTCTTCCCGACCAGTGTTAATACAACGTAAGATTTTCTCTTGTTGTTGTAGAGATGCTTGAGCACCAATCATCGTTTCAGTATCAAGTGGATGACCAGTTTTAATACGTTTTACACGCTCGACGGCCATTTCCAAGAACTGATCAGCAATGCTTTCTTGTACTAAAGCACGAGAAGGGCAAGTACATACTTCACCTTGGTTTAAGGCAAACATGGCGAAACCTTCAAGCGTTTTTTCTAAGAAGTCATCTTCTTTATCCATGATATCTTCAAAGAAAAGGTTTGGTGACTTACCACCAAGTTCTAAGGTGACTGGAATAATATTTTCAGTCGCATATTGCATCACCATTTGTCCAGTTTGAGTTGAACCTGTGAACGCGATTTTTGCAATACGTGGGTTTGTCGCTAAAGGACGGCCGACTTCTGAACCGAAACCATTGACAATATTAAGGACACCCGGTGGTAAAATATCTTGGATCAGTTCAGCCACTAACAAAATACCGACTGGAGTTTGCTCAGCTGGCTTAATCACAACACAGTTACCAGCTGCTAAAGCAGGTGCAAGTTTCCATGCTGCCATCAAAATCGGGAAGTTCCATGGAATAATTTGGCCCACTACACCGAGTGGTTCGTGGAAATGATACGCAATGGTATCTTCATCAATTTCAGAGATGCCACCTTCTTGAGCACGAATACATCCAGCGAAATAACGGAAATGGTCAATCGCAAGTGGAAGGTCGGCTGCTAAAGTTTCACGCACTGCTTTACCGTTATCCCAAGTTTCTGCAACAGCAAGCATTTCAAGATTTGCTTCTAAACGATCAGCAATTTTTAAAAGGATATTCGAGCGTACTGTTGGTGATGCTTTATTCCATGTTGCTTTCGCTTTGTGCGCTGCATCTAGAGCGAGTTCAATATCTTCGGCACTAGAGCGTGGAATACGTGTAAAAGCTTTTCCGTCAACAGGAGATACATTGTCAAAATACGCACCCTTTACAGGTGCAACCCATTCACCGCCAATAAAATTTTCGTATTGTGATTTAAATTGAACTTTTGAGCCTGGTTGATTTGGATCGATATAGCGCATATAAATATTCCTTTGCTTTTTAGGACTAAAGACTAACAAGAACCCTGTCAGTAGGTACTTTCGTACTTTGTATAATTAGGATATAAAGAAGAAGGTTGGAGAAAGGTTGGAATAGAAATGTGGATATATAAGGAATTTACAAATGTTCACAAAAAAGGATTTATTGCAGCAACGGACGTTGATTGATCAACTGCGCACGCAAAATAGTCTCTCTCCTCAGAATGCTGCCAAACTCGGCCAAAGTATTGCAAGCTCATGGGAACGGTCAGCTTCTGCTGCGATTCCTAAAGAGCGTTTTGCGGCTCCTTTAGTCGAAAAAAAATCTGCTTCACAAAATGCTTTAGATATGGCTTTAAGTCAGTGTGCTGACGATTTACGTCATATTGCAGAGCAATCTTCAATGGTGATTGCTGTCGGTGATATCGGTAGTACCATTATCTGGACGGCACCAAGTCCTCAAATGCAAAGTGCTGCTGAACGTGTACATTTTGTGCAGGGTGGTCAGTGGCGTGAAGAATTTGTGGGCACAAATGCCTTAGCTTTATCTTTAAAAACTCAACAATCAAGCTGTGTTTTTTCAAATGAACATTACATGGAATCGATCCATGAGTGGGTGTGCTATGCCGCACCGATTATCGATCCATACTCAAAACAAACCCTTGGTGTCGTTGATTTGTCAACGACTTGGAAGAACCATAATAGTTTAGGAATATTGGCTGCTGAACGTTGTGCATCCATTATTCAGTCTGCTTTGCTAGAGCAGCAGCGCCAGCAATTACATATTCGTGCATTTTCGACGCCACAAGTTAAATTTAATGGCAAAAGTTTATTATTAACACCGCGTCAAATTGAAATTTTAACCATATTGGCGTTATGTCCACATGGTTTAACTTTAGAGCATCTTTATCAGGCGCTCTATGGTGAACGTAAAGTCAGTATGGGTACGCTTAAAGCTGAAATGTCTCAACTACGAGATATTTTGGGCGGTTTACTTGGTTCACGCCCATATCGTTTGCTGGTGCATGTTGAAGCTGATTTTTTACAAGCGGAACAAGCACTCGATGCAGGATATGCAGCCTCGGCTTTGCAGCTTTACACAGGTGTATTTCTGGCAAAAACGGAAAGTCCGTTTTTATGTGCATGGCGTGACTGCCTTGAATCACGCTTGAGCGATGCAATTTTTAAAACGCAAGAAACTGATTTATTGCTTAAGCATTTAGCTCATTTCCCTGAAGCAATTGATGCGGTAGAACGTCTTATGGAGTTAGTACCGAGCGAACATCCCGCGCATCAATTGCTGATGAAATACCTTGACTCACCTAAGCTGAGTTAAGTGATTTTTTGATCCAGCCACTGAAACAATTGTTGATAGACTTGTTCTCGTACTGGCTGGGCCGAAAGGACTAAATCATGTAACCCATTGTGAATAGAGACAACAGAGACATCGCCTTTGATTTTTTTACCAAATTTTTCAATGTCTTTAACATCTAAAATTACATCGCTTTGAGTCGCATCTGTTCCCCATTTTTTAGGGTTTTTAGTCTGGTGAGAATGCATAATCAGTGCGGGAACATTGAGTTTAACCCCGCGATGTATTTCTTTTTGTGCCGTATGAATCGCATGTAGAAAGCTGAGTTGAACCGTAGGGGCAGAGGTAGGTTTCCAGTCCAGATTAAAGTCCCATTCGCCCTTGAGCTGTTTGTGAAGGCTCGCGGTGTACCATTTGTTTAATTGACTTGGGAATTTAACTTTTGGCAGATATTTTCCTACTCGACTGAGTACTGGAATACCAAATTTTTTCTCGACCAAGCTTAAATTAAAATCGTAAAACGGGCTGTTTGCCCAAAGTCCTTTAATCAGAGGGTGGTTTGGGTTATGGGCAGCATAAAGCGTTGCTGTCAAACCGCCAGTCGAATGCCCTGCAAGCAAGACTTGTGTGTGCTGTTCTTTGCCAATAATCTCTAATGCTTGTGTAATTTCGGCATCGTATTCATTTAAATCAAGAACATTATAGAAAATTTGATGAGGCAGCTTTGAACGGCCGTATTTCCTTAAATCCAAGGCATAGAAGTCATAACCATGAGCATTGAATTGCTCAGCCATTTGGGTTTGAAAGAAATAATCTAAAAAACCATGAATATAAAGCACGGCTTTTTGAGTCGATTGAGCGGCCTTTTTACGTATTAAGGTAGCTACAACTTTTCCTTCGTAATCATTAGGAAAGTTGAGTGTGAGCTGTTCGTAGCCAGCACCTAAAATATCTGGAACATAATTTTGATTAGCTGAAGATGTATTCATTTTTATCGAGCTATTGTAATTAAGACATGCTGAGTATCCTTCAATGAAATGGGCGAATTGTCAATCAGGTTTAGAGAGGGTTGGAATATAGTTTCTAAAAAAAGGGAATACCGCTGGAGCTAAGTATTCCCGAAAAAAGTAAGTCAACGGTCGGAGGGATTTGACTTACTAGAGGGATATGCCATTACATCAGTATTAAAGTGCTGCTTTAAAAATCTCCACAACTTGTGCATGGTTTGCTTTACGAGGGTTGGTCAACATACACGCATCTTTTTGAGCATTATCTGCCATCACCGCAAGGTCTTCAGTTTTCACACCTAGCTCTGTTAAACCAGATGGAATACCAATAGACGAAGACAGTTTACGAATGGCATCAATAGCAGCATATGCAGCTTCCATCACTGTTAATCCATGAGTTCTTACACCCATTAACTCCGCGATTTTTGCGTAACGATCTGGGCAAGCAATTAAGTTAAATTCACACACGTGTGGTAACAAGATTGCATTACATACACCGTGAGGTAGGTTGTAAAAACCGCCCAACTGGTGAGCCATGGCATGAACATAACCTAAAGATGCGTTGTTAAATGCCATACCAGCCAAGTACTGTGCATAGCTCATTGCATCACGCGCTTCGATATTTTCACCATTTGCGACAGCAGGTTGTAACCACTGGCTGATCATCGTAATCGCTTTTTCTGCACACGCATCGGTAATTGGATTTGCCGCTGTAGACACATATGCTTCAACTGCATGGGTTAACGCGTCCATACCTGTTGCCGCTGTTAAACCAGCTGGTTTTGCAATCATGAGTTTCGGGTCATCAATGGCAATAAGAGGGGTACAACGCCAGTCAACAATCGCCATTTTTACGTGAGTGTCTGTATTGGTAATAATACAGAAACGGGTCATTTCAGATGCAGTACCGGCTGTTGTGTTCACTGCAATCAGTGGTGTCATTGGCACTTTGCTTTTATCAATACCTTCGTAGTCACGAATATGACCACCACCAGCAGTGACTAAACCAATCCCTTTTGCACAGTCATGAGATGAACCGCCACCTAGAGAGACAATAAAGTCACAGCCATTTTCGTTATAGGCATTTACACCGTTATGAACATTAATATCGGTTGGGTTAGGTTCTGCACCCGGAAAAATATGGCTCGCAACGCCTGCTTCAGTTAAATAGTTTGCGATAAGATCTGCGACACCAAATCTAAATAAGCCTTCATCGGTCACAATTAATGCTTTTTTTGCGCCGAGGTTTTGTGCCTTTGTACCAATTTCTTTGGCACATCCTGGTCCAAAGAGTGATACGCATGGAATATAAAAACCGTTTGTTTGATCTGCAATATTTTTAAAAGCCATGGAGTGATTCCTTCTTCCATAAATCCATTGTTTGTTATTACAGGTGAGCCTCACCATGGGCCTAGTATTGTGATGTGAAGATTATTTTCCTACCTACCAAAAACCTACCAAATATTATTTTATTGTTAATTGTTGATTTATAATAATTTTACAGAAATTCTGGCGCATTCATTTAATTTTTTTTGGAAAGTCGTTAAGCTATGGGCTGTTGAAGATGTACTTATGAGATTATGAAACAGGAAACTGCGCTTAAACTGCTTAAAGCAGGTGAAAATGTCTTTTTAACCGGTTCGGCTGGTGCAGGGAAAACCTATACACTTAATCAGTACATCCAATACCTAAAAGCACGTAAAGTGCCTGTGGCAATTACGGCATCTACAGGTATTGCTGCAACACATATGAACGGCATGACCATTCATACATGGGCGGGCATCGGTATTAAAGATCAGTTGACTGACGATGACCTAAAACGTATGAAAGAGCGTAAATATCTCAAGGAACACCTTGAAAATGCGCAAGTTCTCGTCATCGATGAAATCTCGATGCTCCATGCTAAGCAGCTTAACTTGGTCAATCAGGTTTTAAAATATTTTAAAGAAAGTGATGAAGCTTTTGGCGGTATTCAAGTCATTGTTGCTGGAGATTTCTTCCAGTTACCACCCGTTGGGCGTAATAGTGAAGCCAACCGTGACAAGTTCTGTTTTATGTCTGATGCATGGGTCGAAGCCAAATTCCGCGTATGTTATTTAACAGAACAACACCGTCAAGATGATGAAATTCTAAATCAGATTTTAAATGCCATTCGTGCGCAGAATATTCAATCAGATCATTTACACGCATTACGTCAATCACGCTCGCATGATATTGGTGAGACCTTTACTCGTCTTTATACGCACAATATGGATGTCGACAATATCAATTATCAGCACTTAAATGAAATTGATAATGAAGGGCATCAATTCAATGCCGTTTTAGATGGTAATGAAAAGTTATTAGAAACTTTAAAATCTTCGGTTCGTGCTCCAGAAGAACTCACCTTGAAGAAACATGCAAAAGTCATGTTTGTCAAAAACAACTTTGATATGGGATATATCAACGGGAGTTTAGGCGAAGTGATTGGCTTTGAAGAAGATGATGAAAATGGGTTACTGCCAAAGGTAAAACTAACTGATGGCACGACATTGTTAGTTGCCCCTGAAACATGGTCAGTTGAAAATGAAGCAGGCAAAGTGATTGCAAGTTTTCAACAAATTCCACTTCGTTTGGCATGGGCGATTACCATTCATAAAAGCCAAGGCATGACTTTAGAAGCTGCTGAAATTAACCTCACGAATACCTTCGAAAAAGGTCAGGGTTATGTAGCATTGTCGCGTTTAAAATCTTTAACTGGTCTTAAGTTGTTAGGGATTAACGAGCAAGCTTTAGAGCTAGACAGTTTAGCTGTCAAAGCGGATCGCCGTTTCCAAGAGCTTTCTAAAGAAGCTGAAGACAACTTTGCAGATGTAGATTTAAGCGCTCAACACAAAGCCTTTATTCGTCATTGTGGCGGCACCTTAAATGAAACTGAGATTTCTCGTAATGAGAAAAAACTCGCAAAAGGTGGAAAGCAAAATTATGCTGCAGCAACGCTAGACGAGACACGTGCGTTGTTTGAAGAAGGCTACGAAATTGAAGACATCGCGCATGAGCGTGGTCTGACACCAGCAACCATCATTAATCATTTGGCTCGGCTTCATAAAGAACAAAAACTGGATATTTCAGTTGCCCATCCTGGTGAAGAAGTGGTCGAAGAAATTCGTAAAATTTATAAGAAGCTGAAAAAACGTCAAAATCCAGATCATTTTTCTGATGATGGTTCGATCAAACTAAGACCAATTGTTGAAGCAACCAGTCCTCGAATGGGATATGATCAGGTTCGATTAGCTTTATTATTTATTGAGTAAAGTTTAATTAGCTTAATTACTTATTACATAAATTGAGGTGGCTATGCCGCACGTTGTAGTTGATTATTCAGAAAACTTAACTGGATTAAACGCAAAACAATTACTTGAAGAAATTAATACCACACTGATTGAGACAGAGCTATTTAGTCCAGAAGACATTAAAAGCCGTGCGCGTAAAGACGAGGTTTTCCTCATCGGTTTAGGGGCTGATCAAGCTTATATTCATGTAAAAGTTTATATTTTGTCTGGAAGAACTGACGAACAAAAACAGCTAATGGGTGATCAGCTATTAACGGCGCTCAGCAATAAAAATTATTTACAACAAGAGTTTAATAAAGAAATTCAATTGTGCGTTGAGCTTGTTGATATGCCAAGAGAAGATTATTTCAAGCAAGTTGTATAACACTAAAAAGCGCAATTTCGATCAAGAATAGAGATCAGCACTATGTAAAAGTAGTGCTATCGAATGAACAGACATAAATGTATGGCTGTATATATCCAAAAGCTGCAACTGGTTTGCGATTATATTCAAAGACATTTAGATGAAGATTTAGATGTTGACCGATTGAGCCAGATTGCGGCCTTATCTAAGTTTCATTTTCATCGTATTTTTGCCATTCATATTGGTTTAAATGTGATGAAGTTTATTCAACTTTCTCGTTTAAAGCGGGCCTCTTTTCAATTGGCTTTTGAACCTGATCTCAAGATTATTGAGATTGCATTACAAGCAGGGTTTGACAGTCCAGAGGCATTTACTCGTGCATTTAAGCGTTCATTTGATCAAACTCCTCGGGCTTTTAGAGATAAACCGGACTGGGAATCTTGGCACCAGAAGTTTGTTTTTACACTTCCAAAAAGTGAGCTAAAAATGAATGTAAATATTGTTGAGCGTCCTGCTGAAAAGATTGCCTATCTCTCTCATTTAGGCAGTCCAGATAAAGTCTTTGAAACCGCTGCGCGTTTTATTGCTTGGCGCAAAGAAACAGGTTTGTCGCCTGTGACCAAGTCTAGAACTTACGGTATTCCGTTTGCTGACCCTGACCAGACTCCGTGTGATGATTTTCGATTTGATATTGCTGGTTCAATTGAAAAGGCTGTACCCGAAAATAGTTACGGCGTACAAACAGGGGAAATTCCTGCCGGTCGTTATGCGACTGTAAGACATTTGGGTAGCCACGACCAGATTAAAGATAGTGTTTATTACATCTTTAGAAACTGGTTACCTGAGCAAGCCGAAGAAGTAGGGGAATATCCAGTTTTCTTTCACTATCATAACTTTGTGCATGATGTGAAAGAGTGTGATCTTATTACAGATATCTACTTACTTTTAAAATAAGAGTAGTTGGATAAAGGCATAACTTGCGGTTATGCCTTTAAACCTAATAGCTTTATATTTGCATATTGCTCAATCAGGTTATCATCTAACATATGGATATAGTCCATAAAAATGGTACTAAAACTTCCCATGGTTTGTGCCTGATTGGCAGCAAGTTTACCTGCAATTGCAAAATGTACATGGGCCGAAAGCGCTGCAATGGTTGGAGTCGTTACCGCACTATATGCAGCAATTAATGCACCTAAAGCACAACCAGTTGCTGTAATTTTGGGTTGTAAGGGGCTGCCACCGTTAACTTGGATAACGACATCGAGTTCTTTAGATAAAATGTAATCTGACTCACCTGAAATTGCGATACAGTCGGTATGTGCTAATAGCGCGTAAGCTTGTCGATAGGCATCATCACTGCTTAGGGTACTATCAACACCTTTAGATTGAACTTGATTACCTGCAAGTGTACTGATTTCTGAAGCATTACCACGAATAACACTCGGCTTAAACTGTAGAAGCTCATCTGTCATTTGACTGCGCCAAGCTAAAACTGGCCCATAGCCCACCGGATCAAGTACCCATGGAATGTTATTAAGCTGTGCTGTTTTTGCAGAGATTTGCATGGCCTGCATTTGCTCTGAAGTTGGGGTGCCTAAATTAATGCTTAAAGCCGATGAAATTTTGGTAAAACTTTCTGCTTCATAAGGATTATCAATCATCGCAGGTGAAGCACCAGAAGCGAGTAACACATTGGCTGTATAGTTAGCTGCAACGCTATTGGTAATACATTGCACAAGAGGCGTTTTTGCCTGCATGCTTTGCCAAGCTTCAATGACCTGTTCAATCAAACTAGATGTCGATGTCATATTATTATCCCTAGTAAGCTAAAGTGATATAGATTTAGTGGGTAAAATAGTGGTCCTGATGCTTACATTTTTGGCAAATCAAAGAAACATAATCTGCCGCATCATAATCAACGGTTAAATCATTTGAACCACAATGCATACAACGTTTGACAGAATAAAAATTTAAACGTGGTTCAATTTTGCGCCATGCTTTCCATACAGGTTGTACAAATATCTGTTCGTCATAACCTAAGAAACGGTTAAGCAAAATATAACTCATTTTACTATAGGGAATATTATGAGGACGAGGCAGCATGGAGGTTTCCCACTTTTCAGTTAAGGCTCTCTCACGATATTGCTCTAATGTTTTCTTTAATAAATTGGTGTTAATAAATTTATCATTGCGAGGCTGCAATGCTTTTTGTTTATAAAGGTATTCGAGTGCCGTCTGAATTAGATAATAGATCTGTCCAATCGCCAATGATTCCATTAAGCGGTAGCAAAAGCTTTGGAAATTTGAATTCCCAGCAATCTGGATGCCCCAAGTTCGACAATAAAATTGCATGAACTGAATAATTTCTTGATAGAGCACCTGAAAAAGTACATCTTTAACTTCATCTGCACTACGAAAGGGAACGCCGTAACTTAAATTTTCATAAAACCAGTTCCGCAGTTGTTGAGCCACACTAAATAAACTTGGATCGCTGTAGCCATCTAAACGAATATTTAAATAAAAACACTGTGGATCTTCAGTTTGATCATTTGCATTCAAAATGCCATCTTTATGTAGCTGTTTAATTAAATAGCTCTGAAACATCCAGTTAGGGGTGATGTGATGATATTTAATTTTGTCCCAATGAATATATTCATCATGAGTGATTTCTTCACGTGCATATTCATCTAAAAGACTCAGCAAGAAAAGTTTATGTAAGAAGCTGAGCTGTTCCAGACTGCGTTGTGGCTGTTCTTTTGATTTAAATTGACGTTGTTCTTGTAAACGGGTTTGCTGTAAAAGCTTTTTCCGTTGTTTTGTGCATGTCTCACAGTGGCACGTCATTTTTTCATCTTTAAATATGCGGTGCTGACAATGACTGCATTCATGAAATTGAATGTCTTGTTCAAATTGCTCGGCATCTACCCAGTACATTGAAGCTTGGCAGAGAGGACAATGGCTACTTTCATCCAGTTGTTTCTGTAGAATTTGTAAGGCCATTTTGCTCCGAACATAAAATAAAAAATGATGGGGGCTATTATACACAGCCGTACTGTATATGGCTGAGATTGCGAGTTCCGTTTGTTGTTAAAATAAAAAGACCTAAAATCTATGTGGGAATTTTAGGTCTTCATCTCGAGTTAAATTGTTGATTAAACAGGGCACGGCAAGTTCTCATCATTCTGTCCAAGTTTTTTGGCATTAATGAGTGCCTGTACTTTTTTACTTGGTAATTTTACTTTGCCTAGTGCATCGTAAGTATTCACAATGGAGCTAACCTCCTGAGTGGTCATAGAAATACCTTCCGCAGTTAAGAACACCGCAATCACATGGTGATCGAGTCCAGCTGCGTGTAAATCATGAATCGCTTTAATATTTTCTAAACGATGAAAATGTGCTTTTAATTCCATATTGACACCTCTTGCTCTTATTGAAATACCCATATTGGTCTATTTAAATAGGCAAGAACCATGCCCAAAATGTAAGCTGACTCTAAAAAATGTTAAAAGCTAAAGGTGTTTTATTTTTATTGTATAGATTGCTTATATAAACAACGATTATCGTAAATTTGGTCTAATCTGTGCTAATAAAACCCGATTCTAATTTGAAATGTATCAATGAAGTCCCATTAATTTTATAAAGGTAAGCAAATACAGTATGTATGACTTGGCTTATGATATTTCATGGCGACTCATACTGCCGTTTTAGACGAGTATATAAGGAATAAAGATGAATATTGCGGCGCAGCCTCCAGTTCAGGCAGATCAAACAGTTTATTTAAAAGATTATCAAAAACCTGCGTTTTTAGTTGAATCAATTAATCTTGATATTCAAGTATATGATGATAAAACGATTGTTGATTCAACGTTGGTGATGAAGCGCCAAACTGAGGGCGATCTGGTTTTACTTGGTCGTGATCTTGAGTTGCAATCTGTTCAGTTAAATGGACAAATTTTGACTTCTGCACAATATTCACTCGATAGTGAGCAATTGGTGATCACTAACGCACCAGCTGAAGTCATTTTACAAATACAGGTCATTATTCATCCTGAAACCAATACTCAATTAGAAGGTTTATATAAAGCCGATGAGTTGTTTGTAACCCAAAACGAACCTGAAGGTTTCCGCAAAATTACGTTCTATCCAGACCGTCCAGACGTACTTTCAGTCTTTACTACACGTGTAGAAGCAGACAAAAAATATCCAGTGTTACTTGCCAATGGTAATTTGCTAGAAACAGGTGAAGTTGGCGAAAACCGCCACTTTGCCATCTGGCAAGACCCGACTAAAAAACCAAGCTATTTGTTTGCTTGTGTCATTGGTGATTTAGCTGTACTTAAAGATCGTTATACGACGTCTGAAGGGCGCGATGTTGCTTTGGAAATCTATGCGATTGAGAAAGATATTCCAAAATGCCATATCGCGATGGAAGCATTAAAGCATTCTATGCGTTGGGATGAAGAACACTATGGCCGTGCCTATGACCTCGACAACTATATGATTGTTGCGGTAAGCCAATTCAACATGGGTGCAATGGAAAATAAAGGTTTAAATATCTTTAACACGTCATGTGTACTTGCCGACGAAGAATATACAACCGACGCAGCGATTATGCGTGTGCAGTCTGTGATTGCCCATGAATATTTCCATAACTGGACAGGGAACCGTATTACTTGCCGTGACTGGTTCCAACTTTGTTTAAAAGAAGGCTTAACGGTATTCCGTGATCAATCTTTCTCAGAAGATTTACAATCTGCTGCGGTTCAACGTATTGATGATGTCGCTGTGCTTAAATCTCATCAGTTCCCTGAAGATGCAGGTCCATTGTCGCATCCGCCACGTCCAGACCACTTTGTCGAAATTAATAACTTCTATACAGCAACTGTTTATGAAAAAGGTGCGGAAATTAATCGCATGATGTCGACTTTACTGGGCAAAGAAAAATACCGTCAAGGAACTGATGAGTATTTCCGCCGTCATGATGGGCAGGCTGTAACTGTAGAAGATTGGGTTGCTGCTTTAACTGCGGGTTCAGGTGTAGATTTATCTGCATTCTTAACTTGGTATAATCAACCAGGTACACCAAAGCTTGAAGCAAAAGGTGAATATGATGCAGTAGCACAAACTTACCGTTTAAGCTTTAAACAAAGTCTGAAAGCACATCCTAAATACCCAAATTTAAGAGCTGTTCCGATTCCTGTAGCTTTGGCGCTATTTAATGCTAAAACAGGTGAGCAATATACATTGCACAGTGACAGCCTATTCGTAAACGATGTTAAAGATGGCGTGTACTTGTTTGACCAAGCTGAGGCAAGCATTGAATTTACTGGCGTGACTGAGCAACCAGTGGTGTCGCTACTGCGTAATTTCTCAGCTCCTGTAAATCTTGTATTTGATTATACCGATGAAGAATTAGCATTCTTAATTCAGCACGAAACGAATGGTTTTAACCAATGGCAAGCCACACAAACCTTGCTTGAACGTATCTTGCTAGAAGACCATTCTGCCGATGCGTACATTCAAGCTATTCAAAGCACTTTACCTGAGCTAGTTGGTCGTGACCCGCTTTTAGCATCGCGTTTATTTGATGTGCCAAGTGAAGGTTATTTAGGTAGTCGTATCGATCAGAACTATGCACCATCCGATATTCATGTCAAACGTGAAGCCTTGCTGAATCGTTTAGCACAAGAGCTGGGTTCATTCTGGAAAGATACTTACCTTACGCTTGACCCAGACTTGCAAAAAGAATTTTCTTTGGCAATGGGTGTGCGTGCGTTAAAGAACATTATGCTGATGATGATGGCTCGTCAGGGTGACCAAACTGCATTTGAACTTGCACACGTGCAATATCAAAACACAGGTAATATGTCTGAACGCTTAGGGGCGTTACGTGTATTGGTTTGGCAAAATGCGCCTCAAGCTCAAGATGCACTTGCTGATTTCTATGACCGCTTTAAAGATGAAGCCTTGTCTTTAGATCAATGGTTCATGATTCAGGCAGCAAACCCAAATGCGACAGCAGAAACAATCGAGTACCTGACTCAACATCCTGACTATGATTTAACAACGCCAAACCGTATTCGTGCGGTGAGTGGAGGGTTGTCAAATAACCCTGAAAATACTTGGGGCTTTGGTGTAGCTCACTTTATTAACCTTGCACAATATCTAGATGAAAAGAACCCAATTTTAGGTTCACGTCTGTTACAGGTATTGTCGCGTTGGTACACACTTGCTGAACCGCAACGTACTCAAGTGCAACAGGCTTTACAAGCATTACAGCCTAAAGTGAAATCGAAAAACGTTTCTGAAACTTTAAATAGTATGTTAAGCGTTTAATTATTTAAAAATACTTAATAAAGGTCTCGTAAGAGGCCTTTACTTTTTTATATATGTAATAGTTATTCAACGTTTTAAATAAACAAAAATATCCTTGTTGTAGTTCATCTGTAGCTCTAAGTTGTATCATTTTATTGTTTTATAAATTATAAAACTTAATATTTTTTGAAGATGGATCTTTAAGAAATAATATAAAATGAAAATTAAAGAGATAAATAATATAAAAATAAATAAATTAAGAAATAATATCTAATTTTTTAAGGTGAGCTCGATTCTGTAATATTTATTTAAATTTAATTTAATATTTTATCTAATAATTTTATTAAATTTAGTTAAATCATATATTTATGTTTTGTAATTATTGTTTTTTGTATCCATAGAATAAGTTTAGGTAAATTTGTTTTATAGATTGGAAATAAAAATAATAACGTGAACATGCATTTTAATTGTTTTTGTGTATTATATTTAAAATAGGATAAAAAAATAAGCTTTATAAGGAGCCCTTAAATAGAAATGATTGTAAGAATAAGTGGCAAATTTTTTATATCTATTACTTTTAACAATTTCATTTAAAAGGTTTTAACTATGAAAAAGACTTTTTTTCATTTATCACTCATTGCTGTAGGGGTATTTTCCCTCAATGCAGCAAATGCAGCTACAGCAACAGGTACATTAACTGTTAAGGCAACCGTAACGAATAGTTGTGTCTTAAATACTTCTGCAACCGGAACGACAACAAATGCAGTTTTAGACTTTGGTACATTAAGTTCACTTACTAGCAATGTCGATGCAGATACCACAACAACAGGTGGTACCTCAATTAAAGTTCTTTGTAATAATACTGTGCCATGGACTTTGTCATTTGATGGTGGTCAGAATGTTTTATCAACTCAACGTCGCATGATTGGTGGTGCAACTAGCAACGAATATATCCCTTACAACCTTTTCTCTGACACAGGACGTGCCACAGCAATCGGTATTGCAACAACTGCCTATAGTGGAACTGCAACTGGTAATGTTCAAACAGTGAATGTTTATGGCCGTATTCCTGCCGGCACAACTTTACCAAGTGCTGGTAGCTATGTTGATAGTGTAACTGTAACGGTAACTTATTAATTTGTATAAATTAAAAATACATTAGCCCTTTTAAAAGGGCTAATACATTAAAAAAGTTATATTTGAGCAAATTATGAAAAAAAATATTTTTATTATTACGGGATTATTCTTATCTTTATCTAGCTCTATTAACGCCGCGACAATCCGTCTTTCGCCTGTGAATGTAGAAATATTAAGTAATCAAAATGCTTCATCAATTAGTTTATTTAATCAGTCAAATGAAAGTACTGATTTGCAGATTCGCGTATTTGAATGGACTCAAAAAAATGGACAAGATCAGTTAACACCTACAGATGAGATTGCCATTAGCCCACCATTTTTAAAATTACAGTCTAATGATTCGTATAACTTACGTGTAGTCAGAATTAATCCAACACCTATTTCTGGTGAAAAAACCTATCGTATTATTATTGATGAATTACCAAAACCAATAGATAGCCGTAAAGCTGCTCAGGGCGTAAATGTATTACTTCGCTCATCATTACCCGTATTTGTAGTCAATAGAGATGCAATCACTAAACTAAATTGGAAAATTGATACAAATCAGGAAGCGCCTTCTTTAAATATTAGTAATATTGGAAACCGACATGCGCTCTTAAATAATTTAATGCTTGTTGATACAACAGCGAATAAAAGTTACCCGATTAAAGTAAATACCGTAAATGGTTATATTCTTGCGGAGCAGGCACGAAGCTACTCGATTAGTAACTTTACCTATCAGCCAAATCATAAATACAGTGTATCTCTGACAGTTAACGGTAAGAAAACCACACTTTAAGAGGCTTATATGAAATACATTATAGGTGTCTTATGTGTTACGTATTTTCCTGCGTATTCTTTTGCCGAACAGTTACAAGATTATACGAATACTGCGGTTCCTAGTGTTCCTAAATCAGTTGGTAGCAATAATAAATATACACAATTAGAGACGAATGAGCAGGATCAAGATGTTAATTTCATTAAATTATTTTTAAATGTTTCTATTAATTCTAATGCATCTGAAGACTTAGTTGCTGCGAAGCAATCTAAGGATGGAAAGTTATTTATCCGTTCAGGTGTGTTAAAAACTTTAAGACTAAAAATAGATGAGCAGCTTCCTGATAGCCAATGGGTGTGTATTAACGAGCTAAAAGGAATCCAGTTTAAATATTTAGAGAATGAACAGGCTCTAAATTTACAAGTTCCATCGAGCATGTTAACTGGTTACTCAGTTGATTTAAGCGGCCAGAAGGTCACCAGCCCTCATTTGCTGAAAATGAAGCCCTTAAATGCGGCTATTCTGAACTACAGCCTGTATAACACTATAACCAATGACGAGAATGTTTTCTCAGGTTCGGCAGAAGGGATTTTTAACAGCGCAATTGGTAACTTTTCTTCGGGCGTTTTATACAACGGTAGTAATGAAACGAGTTATAGCCATGAAAAATGGGTGCGCTTAGAAAGTAAGTGGCAATATGTAGATCCTGAAAAAGTCAGGATATATACCTTAGGGGATTTTATTTCCAATAGTTCTGATTGGGGGAATAGTGTACGTTTGGCGGGTTTCCAGTGGTCGAGTGCTTATACTCAACGAGGTGATCTTGTCACCTCGGCACTGCCGCAATTTTCAGGCTCGGCAGCACTTCCTTCAACACTAGATTTATACGTTAACCAACAAAAGATTTATTCAGGGCTTGTGCCATCAGGTCCATTTGACATTAAGCAGCTCCCATTTATTTCAGGCAATGAAGTGACTCTTGTGACTACTGATGCAACGGGTCAGCAGAGCATTACTAAACAGGCTTACTATTTTTCATCAAAAATTCTGGCAAAAGGTATTAATGAATTTTCAGTAGATGTTGGGGTTCCACGCTATAACTATGGACTATATTCAAACGATTATGATGATGCCACTTTTGCTTCGGGTGCGATTCGATATGGTTACAGCAACTCGCTGACCTTAAGTGGTGGCGCAGAGGCTTCGACAGATGGTTTATCGAACCTGGGCACTGGTTTTGCCAAGAACCTATTTGGCTTTGGGGTGATTAATGCTGACATCGCAGCGAGCCAGTATAAAGATGAAAACGGTTATTCTGCTTTGCTTGGATTAGAAGGACGCATTAGTAAGAATATTTCGTTTAATACCAGTTACCGCAAAGTATTTGATAACTACTTTGACCTTGCCCGTGTGTCTCAAGTTCGATATTTAAAAGATAACCAGATAACTTCTGAGCCGCAGAACTACCTGAGCTACAGTGCATTGGCAGATGAGATTTTTAGGGCAGGGATGAGCTATAACTTTTACGAAGGCTATAGCGCCTATCTGGGTTATAACCAGATCAAATATAGCGACAATGCTAATAAATTAGTATCTGCCAATTTAAGCGGAACTCTGAACAATAACTGGGGCTTTTATGCATCAGCTTATAAAGATTATGAAAATCAAAAAGACTATGGCATTTACTTTGCGCTGCGCTATACACCATCTACCCGAGTTAATGCGATTACGAGTGTTTCTAGTGACAACGGCAGTCTAAGGTATCGCCAAGAATTATTCGGTTTATCAGAACCTCAAATCGGTTCATTTGGATGGGGTGGCTATGTTGAACGTGATCAGGATGCGCAAGAGAATAATGCTTCAATTTATGGCTCTTACCGAGCTCGGGCAGCTTATCTGACAGGTCGATATAACCGAATTGGAGATAATGACCAAGTTGCAGTTTCAGCGACAGGATCATTGGTTGCGGCAGCAGGTCGGATTTTTGCGGCCAATGAAATTGGAGACGGCTACGCAGTTGTGACCAATGCTGGGCCACAAAGCCAAATTTTAAATGGTGGAGTAAATCTAGGAACAACAGATAAATCTGGAAGGTTTCTTATTCCAAGCCTCATGCCATATAGAGAGAACCATATTTATTTAGATCCATCGTATCTGCCTTTGAATTGGAGCGTGAAGTCTACAGATCAGAAAACAGTTGTAGGTTATCGCCAAGGTGGTCTTATTGACTTTGGTGCTCATCAGGTCATTTCTGGATTAGTGAAACTTGTTGACCAGAATAATTCACCTTTATTACCGGGCTATACGGTTCGAATTAATCGTCAGCAAGATGGTGTAGTTGGCTACGACGGTGAAGTATTTATTCCAAACCTATTAAAGCAAAACAAGCTTGAAGTCGATCTTCTGGATCATGGTTCATGCCAAGTTGACTTCACATATAACAGTAATCAGTACTCAACTAAAAAATTGGGACCTTATGTATGTCATTAAATATTATGAATAAGGCTCAAATAGAGAGCTATAAGAAATTTTCATTGTCTTTAAAATACTTTATAGGTATTTGCTTATTTTATCTTGTTTATGCATTTTTTAGTCCAGCACATGCTGCTTGTACGGTAGCTGGAACCACAAATAATACGTTTACCTACACAGCAGCAAATATTAATAGTGATGCAACTGTAAACCTTTCAGGAACAATTACTTGTACGAATGGAGGAATAATACCTCAGATATCTCCATTTATGTGTATGAAGACAGTATTTACAGGAGCAACTACTGCGAATAATAGTGTGACTTTACCATATACGGTCACTGCAACTGTAGGTGGAGCAGGTTCTTCTACCACCAACCAAACCTCCAATGTTTGGTATGGTCCAGTGGTAACACTTGCTTCAAATAATATTCTTAGCTACTCAGTAAATGTGAAAGTACCAGCTCGAACGGGGTCACTCATTGCCTACCCTAAAGGAACCTATACAGCTACGGTTCAACTATTTTGGGATATGGATCTTTTAGCGGTGTTATGTTTAGGTGATTTACTCAGCTGGGACTCTGGAAATGTAACTTTAACAGCGAACTTTGTGGTACCAAGTATGTGCCAATTAAACTCAACCTCAACAGTAGATTTCAGCAATATTAATGATATTAGTACGACTAAGCGGGATTACACAGCGCAAGGAGCAGTAAATTCGACCTGTAATTATGGAACGCCATATAGCATTTATTTAGGAGATGGAAACAACCGTATTGCTGGTGGATTCCGGCGTATGACTAATGGTAATAATGAATATATTCCCTATCAGTTATATAAAGACTCTAACTATAGTGCGGTATGGGATGCTACAGGTGGCGTAACCAATGTTGGGGGAGCAGGGGGAGTATCTGGTACGGGAACAGGTAGCGCTCAAAGCACACCTGTCTATGGAAAAATTCCGCAAGGTACTTCCATTGCAAGTACACCAGGAAGCTATTCTGATAGTGTTGTTGTGACAGTGACTTATTAATTTATCAAATATACGCGGTTCTATTTTAGTCGTATGGTTCCGCGTAATTTCAATTATATTCATTAAAATGGCTAAACATAAAACGATATAAATCAATTAATTTTGGAATTTTAAAACTTATTCGTCATCAAAAACAGTTTGACTTAAAAATACATTCTGTATATTTATTGGTTAGTTCTAAAAAAGAACTAGTAAGTAAAACAGGCAATTAAAATAAAGGTGAACAAATGTCGGATATTATTTTGCATCAATGGGAAATTTCCCCATTTTGTCAGAAAGTTTCAAGAATTTTGAAATTTAAAGGAATCTCATTTGAAACAGTTAACTATAACGGCATTCTGGGAGCTAAGGTCCCTTTGCTCAGTAAAGTGGGTAAAGTACCTGTAATTGACCATAATGGACAGCGAATACAAGACAGTACCCGAATTGCTCGCTACCTAGAAGAAACTTACCCAGATACACCACGGCTTTATCCAGAAGATCCAAATCAAAAGGCACTTGCAGAGTTGTGGGAAGACTGGGCAGATGAAGCTCTCTATTTTTATGAAGTCTATTTACGTGTAAATGACCCAGATGCGCTAGAAGAAGCAATTCGCATTAGCAGTATTGGCCGCCCAGCGTATGAAAGACCAATGGTAAAAGGATTTATTTTAGCCGAGTTAAAAACACAGCTTTTCTTTCAAGGTTTAGGCCGAATGAAAGCTGAAAATGTTGAAGCAGAGTTTATAAGGCACCTCGACCGTATCGAACAAGTTTTATCGCAAAGTGAATGGTTAGTTGGAGACTCTCAGACAATTGCCGACATTGCTGTGGTCGCTCAACTTGGTGAAGTGGTTCGCACAAGCAAAAAATTTGGTAAAGAAATTTTGGATCGTCCGTTTATTGCTTTATGGTATAAAAAACAAACAGGGTGAAATGACCATGACATTAGCAACATCAGATAAAAAATTAGATTGTGCAGTTGTTATTGGCGTTGGGGCATCACAAGGTATTGGCGCAGCCGTCTGCCATCGTTTTGCAAAAGAAGGTTTAAAAGTTTATGTCGCTGGGCGCACTTTCCAGAAAATTGAAGCAGTGGCTGCCGAAATTCATTCGAAAGGTGGGGACGCTGTAGCGTTCCGTTTGGATGCAGAAGATATAAAGCAGGTACAAGCTTTATTTGACACAATCACCAGTCAAAATGAGCGCATTACTGCTGTCATTCATAATGTGGGGGGAAATATTCCCTCAATCTTTTTAAGAAGTCCGCTGTCGTTTTTTACGCAAATGTGGCAATCCACTTTTTTATCGGCTTATTTAGTTTCTCAAAGTTGTCTGAAAATCTTTAAAGATCAAAACCACGGTACACTTATTTTTACAGGAGCGAGCGCTTCTTTGCGCGGGAAACCTTTTTTTGCAGCTTTTACCATGGGTAAATCTGCTTTGCGGGCTTATGCACTCAATCTAGCTCAAATCTATAAATCACAAGGCATACATATTGCTCATGTGATTATTGATGGAATGGTCGATGGCGATAGAGTAAATAAAGCATTATTTGGTCTGGGGCGGTTAGCCCGCCTTACACGTGGCACGGGTGGCCTCAATATTGATGCAATTGCAGAAAACTATTGGATGCTTTATCAACAAACGCCGAAGCTTTGGACACATGAACTCGATTTACGCCCTTACCAAGAAAAATTTTGAGAGAGACTAAAATGCTAAAAAAAATATGTCAGAGATTTCAAAAAAAGCAGGGCTGTGTTGTCGTTGCTGGTCATGATTTACACCTAATCGAGCGTGATTTTGTAATTCTAGATAAAAACGCACAATTTCCATTACATCTTTATCAGGTTGTACATGATTCAGCTGTGCAAAAAATCCAAGTTCACTCCATCAACGATGGCGTGACAGCAGTTCATTTGAACTTAGTAAATGCAGATCATTTAAAAAGCTTGGTGCGTTATATTTCCAATCAAAGACATACAATTGAACTCTGTGTGTTTCAGCCGAACTTTTCATCTTCGCCAAATATTGAGGCTTTATCTTTAGAAGAGATTGAGCACAATTGGCAGACCACAGGTTTAAGTGCAGTAAGTGTAGCGCAAGCTGTGATTAAGCCGATGTTAAAGCAGCAGCGGGGCACTGTTATTTTTCTTGGCGCACCATTTAACAACTCGACCCATTACGATGTGTTAAGCCAAAGCATGTTTGCAGGTATTCGTGCTTTAGCGCAGTCATTAGCAAGAGAGTTTCATCCTAAAGGCATTCATATTAGCTATTGCATGGTTGAAAAATGGGATGGACAGAGCCAGCATTTTATTTCATCTGTTAAGCAAGTGTGCCAACACATCTATCAGCAGCCTAATTCGGCATGGAGCCAAGAACTCAGCCTATCTTGAAATTTTACTTTCGCATGTTGTTAAAATACAGTACTGATCTGGAATGACGACAGAACAATAATTTCGATAGGTATTTACATGACAAAAATTAAGAGTGCTCAGCCAGCTGTTAAAGTGGTTTGTACGTTGGCAGCTTTCATGTGTGTTTCTTCATTAGCGCAAGCATATCAATATGATCAAACTGCTCGTTTAATTAACGAGCGTTTATCTTATATGAAAGATGTCGCGGGTTATAAAGCAGAACAGCATTTACCGATTGAAGATTTAACTCAAGAAAAGAAAGTTCTTGATCAATCACTTTCAGAAGCGGAATCTTTTGGCCTAAATAGTGAAACAGTTAAGCCATTTATTGTGACTCAAATGAATGTTGCCAAGGCCATTCAATACCGATATCGTGCAGATTGGTTGTCGAGTCCAGAAACTAATTGGAAACCACAAGATTTAGCCGAAGTACGTTTAAAAATTAGTACACTAAATACTGAGCTTTTAAAAAATATTACCTATGAACTCAAGAAAAATAATAACAAAGCACCTCATAGCTGTAGCTATATGTGGTCTGTACAGCATCCTCAACTTAAAGAGGCCGATAAAAAAGCTTTATGTATGACATTAAATAAAATTAAGTTAAGAGAATGAAAAACAATAATTATTTAACCATTTTCCACTCAATATCACATTGACACCCAAAATCTCTCCGATTATCCTTTGCCTGCTGGCCACATTGCCAGTCGGTTTTAGCAGACCGTTTTCATCTAGGACATCAAAAAAGTAATTTTTTGGTGTCGAACTCGTTCGTCTCCCTTCGTAGCGGTAGGACGGAGGAGGGACGCCCTCGGGCGTGCCGGTTCCTAGATGACTGGTCTGCTAACCCTTCTTCGTTCTGCCACCATAATCATTTAGCAGTGATTTGGCAGAACTTCTATTTCATCTAGGAGTTCGCTCATGCGTACTATTTCATCTCTCTCATTGGCAGTCCTTGCCAAAATCTTTACGTCTATACCTCACTTGCATTTAAAGCAGTTTAATCGACTATAGGTTTTAACCTTTAGAACATTACGACTAAAAAATCATATCAACAATAAAGCCTGAGATATGTAAGGCAGGATTTGTGCTGCCTTGATGTGCCTGTTTTTAGCACTCAATTTAAGAGTGACGGCATTTTTATCTCATTTATATACAACAAAAAATTATTTTAAACGGTATGTCTATGCCAACTTTAGAAGCATCATTTAAAGCACTGCGAGGGCTGCACGCGGCAAGAAATTTATTTAATCAATATGGCTTTAATAATGTCGGTGTAGACCGAATTGTTAGCGATGCTAAAATACCCAAAGCCACTTTTTATAACTGCTTTTCATCTAAAGAAAAACTTATTGAGATGTGTCTGACTTTTCAAAAAGATGCGTTAAAAGATGAGGTGTTTTCCATTATCCATTCGTACCGTGAACTTATGGTTTTCGATAAGTTAAAGAAAATTTTCTTTTTACACGCTGATTTAGACGGGTTTTACCATTTGCAGTTTAAAGCCATTTTTGAAATTGAAAAACTTTATCCCACCGCCTATAAGGTCGTTAGTGACTATCGAAATTGGTTCATTAAAGAAATTTATAAGCTGATTTTAACCGTAAAAGTTACCGCTACACTTGAAGACGCCTACATGTTTTTATTCGTGATTGATGGGGCAATGGTTCAACTTTTAAGTGCAAATAAGATCGATGAAAGAGATAAGTTATTAGAATATTTTATGTCGATGCTTACTTAAATTGGCGAAGACTTTAATGCTTAAAGAAAAGCCCTCCGAAGAGGGCTTTTTGTTCAATTTAATTGGGTTTTAGAAGTCAAAAGAGGTTTGTAGATAGAAAGTACGTGGCAGTCCTACATATTTGCCGCCAGTAGAGTCTGTTGAGCGCGTAAAATATTGCTTATCAAAGACGTTTTTGATTCCGCCAGCAATTTTTAAACCTTTAACTTGTGAACTTAAGTCATAAGAGGTACGTAGCGCAAAAGTGGTATAACCCGGAATATCTCCATATTTACCATCAGCAGTTTCTTCTGTTTGATAGACATTACTATCAGGAAGATCTGGTGAATGCTGCTTAGACTGCGCAAACATGTCAGCATTTAAAGACCATTTATCCACGGTATAACCTAACCCAACATTACCGACATGACGTGAGTAAAATGGTAGGTCTTTATCTTTAAACTGACCAGCTTCAGCTACTGCTTTGGTGAAAGTATAGTTGCCGTATACTTTTAAGCCTTCTAATGCATCTGTTAATTGACCGAAATCATAGCTAATACCCGTTTCGATACCTTTATGGCTGGTTGCCCCTAAATCTGTCCAGATCCCGTTATTACCAGCATCACGTACTAGAGAAAGCTCTTTATCAAAGTCTAGATAGAACACTGTAAATTCAGCATTTAAACCATTGCCTAGATATTTGGTTCCAATTTCATAGTTATTCGATTTTTCAGGATGTAAGCCTTCGGTTGTTGCCGTTGCGGTTGTTCCTTCAAGACGTGCTAATTGGCTGTATTGCTGTGGACCGAAAGATACACCAGCGTTTGCAAATATATTCCAATTTTCATTTGCCGAGTACATCACAGATAAACTTGGCAAAAATTCGTCTGAATCAATTTTTGGATAAACAGTATTAGGTTGTCCTTTGTTATAACCGGTGAAGTTATTATAGGTTTCAATTGATTCGAATCGAACGCCCGGTGTGATGGTCCAACGGCCCAGTTCCATACGGTTGTCGATATATACCGCATGCGCTTTTGTACCACCTTCGCTGCTGCTACGTGGGGCAAAATCTGGAGCTGATGAATCTGCTGCATAAGATGCAGTACGTCCAGCAAACTCAGAACTTTCTTCTTTTAAGTAGCGATAGCCTACCGTTACTTCATTTTGAGTATTACCTAGTTGATAAATACGAGAGTAACGCGGTTCAATTGCATAGACTTTATAATCACGTGGAGCAGAGTCGAGGCGCTTGTCACCACTCGCTAACACGGTCTCAAGATTACTTGTGCGGAAAGAATCAATATAATAGCTCAGAACTTCGAAGTTATTTTTTTCATCTTTATGGTTATAACGTAAAGAGACATCAGTACGTCGACCTGCAAAATAGTTTTTTTCACCAGAAGATTGATAAGGATTTTCTGCATATTGGGCTTGAGTTAAACCCTCTGGCATTTCGCCTCGACCTTCATAATGATGCAGATTTAAAGCAACTGAATCTTTATCATTAAATTGATAAGCAGACTTTAACATTACATCATCGATATCAATCTTGTTATTTGCTTCTCGATAATTATTTCCTTTAGTCCCTGAATACAAGAGAGCAAGGCCTAATCCATTGTCTAAAGTTCCCCCTATAAATAGATTAGGGCTGAACTTTACTTGGTCAGTGCCAGATGCGTATTCTGAAGTTAGGCTAACAGTTCCACTAAAATCTTGAGGAATTGATCGGGTCGCAAAGTTAATAATTCCGCCTACGTTTTGAGGCCCAAAACGGACAGATCCTGCACCACGCACTACGTCAACTGACTCAATATTACCAATTGAAACAGGTGCTAAAGATAATTGTGGCTGGCCATAAGGTGCAAATGAAAGCGGAACACCATCAACAAGAACAGTTGAGCGAGGTGATAGGCGAGATGCTAAACCACGAACCCCAATATTGAGAGACACATCACTACCACCTGTTCCACTACTGTCTTGCGCCTGAACTCCGGGAACTTGTTTTAGAGCTTCTCGAATTGAGGTTGCTGCTGTTTCATCTAAACGCTTGCGGTCAACAATAGTTCGAGCGCCAGCATGTTTGTGAACAGTTTCAGCATTTGCTTCTTCTAACCAGTTACCTTGAGCCTTAATGGTGATGGTCGGTAAAGCACTGGTCGTTGTATCTTCGGCATGTGCAGGAAGTGCTAAATAAGTACAAGCCAGTCCGATTGCATAGCTTAGCGTAGAAACTTTGAACTTGAAATTTGGGAGTGAAAGAGGGGTTGAGCGGTCCATGTTGATGTATCGACATCCTAAACGATAATTATAATCATTATAGCGAAAAAGTAACAAAATTTTATAAATTGGTTTATGTTTTTTCTCGGAATTTTAAACAATTTCTAAAAAATTAGAATTATTAGAAAATTCAAATTACTGCTAATGATTTAGATACAAGCAATAAAGATCTAACTAGACAAGGATGTTAATAAAAGGGAAATTTTCATGTGTAGAGCAGCGTACAACTTCTGTTTAAAGACACAATAAGTATAAACATACTAAGGTACACAAAAGTTGGTTGTTGCTATCGTGATATGGATAAGTCAGTAATAAGTTGACTTTAAAAGACATTTGTGTGAAAAGGGAAATAATTTAATAAATATTTTTAATAAAAATCAATAAATTATTAATTTTTATTGAACATTTGTTATAGGATTTTTATATTAAATTATTGTTTTATTAATCAATAATCATTATTATTCGCGCTAATATTTACATGAACACACAAAATACATATGGAATTTATTAAGTCTCGCAAGAAGATTGCTAAATCAGCAATAGCCTCTTCATTATCAATTGTAGCTACAACAGCAATGGCTGCTCAGGAAAATTCTGTACCACTTCCATTAATTCATGTTCAAGCAGACGCAGAAGTTGCACAAAGCCTTAAAGTTGATCAATCTGCTAATTCTAAATTCGTAGCACCTCTATTAAATACTCCAAAATCAGTTTCAGTAATTTCAAAACAACTTATTGAAGATACGAAAGTAAATACATTAAGTGATGCACTTCGTACTGTGCCAGGAATTACCTTAGGTGCAGGTGAAGGCGGTAACCCGAATGGAGATCGACCATTTATTCGTGGTTACAACTCAGAAAGTTCAATGTATGTTGATGGTATTCGTAACTCATCATCACAAAACCGTGAAATGTTTGCTATTGATCAAGTTGAAGTGACTAAAGGTTCTGCTTCTTCTATGGGTGGTGCAGGTTCTGTTGGTGGTAGCATCAACATGATTTCTAAAGTGGCTAAAAAAGGTGACTCTTTAGAGGGCTCTGTTCAAGCAGGTACGGATAACTACCAACGTATTACCTTAGATGGTAATAAAGACTTTGGTAATGGTACGGCTGCTCGCGTTGTCTTAATGGGGCACAAAAATGAAAAAGCGGGTCAAAGTGATGGTGCTGAATACAAGCGTGTAGGTATCGCGCCTAGCATTACATTTGGATTAGATACACCAACACGTGCAACTTTAAGTTATTACTATTTAAGATCTGATGACACTCCGGATTCAGGTGTTCCATATAATTACGATACAACTAAAAAGGCTACTGTTGGTAAACCTGTTGATGTTAAACAAGGTATTTACTATGGCTTAAAAGGTCGTGATTTCCAAAAACAAGAAAATCATATTGGTACTTTTAAAGTAGAACATGATTTAAATGAAAATCTTACGCTTAGTAATACTTTGCTCTACAGTAAATCAAAAAATGATTATCTTTGGACTCAACCAGATGATTCAAAAGGTAATGTGGCAAACGGCAAAGTTTGGCGTCGTATTAACTCTCGAATTACAGACACTGATATCTTTACCGATCAATTATCTTTAAGAGGTAAGTTTAATACTGGAGCTATCAAGCATAGTTTCAATGTTGGTGCAGAATACAGCGATCAAGAGTCAGATAAAGGTAGTTATTCAACTACATACCCAGGTTATGCGGGTTCTACAACAGGTGGTTTTAATAGTGATTGTGCTATAAACGATGCTTGGTGTACTTCATTAACAAACCCTAATTCTAAAGATGTATGGCTAGGGGACCGTATCGCGAATAAAGCAACGACTACAACTAAAACTAAAACGACTGGGGTTTATCTATTAGATAATATTGAATTTAATCCTCAATGGTTATTGGATCTAGGCCTTCGTTGGGATAAGTTTGATACAGAGCAAGTAACAAATGCGACTGGCGCAAAAATTGAAAGTAATAAAGATTTTATTACTTACAATGCTGGCATCACCTTTAAACCTACTGAAAACGGCAGTATCTATGCGAGTTATGCAACTTCAGCAAACCCTGTAGGTGTAGATGGTGGTGATGGGTCTGAGTCTATTGGACAGGCTTATATGGACCTTAAGCCAGAAGAAAGCCAAACCATTGAACTTGGTACAAAGTGGAATGTTTTAAACGAAAAACTTAATTTGACTGCTGCCATTTTCCGTACAGAGAAACAAAATACACGTATCCAAGTAGACTCAAGTACTTATACAAATGGCGGTGACAGTAAAGTTGATGGTATTGAACTTTCAGCAAATGGTAATATCACTGATAAATGGGCTATGAGTGCAGGCTACACCTACTTAGATAGTGAAAATACTGATCCAGGACCAAGTTGTAGTCGTGCTGGTGTGTGTACTCCTGAAAATGCAGCTAAAGGTAAGCAACTTCCAAACGTACCTAAAAACTCAGCAACTTTATGGACTACATATAAAGTATTGCCACAAGTTACTGTGGGTGCTGGCGCTTTCTATGCTGACAAAGTATATGGTGATGCAGCTAATACAAAATGGGTTCCATCATATGTTCGCTATGATGCAATGGCTCGTTATGACGTTAACAAGAATGTTAATTTGCAACTTAACTTAAATAACCTTTCTGATAAGCGTTACTTTACTAAAGCGTATGCTTCACACTATGCGACTGAAGCAGAAGGACGTAGTGCAGTATTATCAGTTAACTTTAAATACTAATAAGTTTAAAAATTTATTAGTCTAAAAAAGTAATCTAAAATAGCCTCAATTTGAGGCTATTTTATTAATTAAAGCTATTTTTAAAGGTATCGCCGTGATTCACCATATTCCTAATGTACTTAGTAAAGAGCAAGTCCAGTTTTTCCGTCAAGAAATGGACAAGGTAGAGTGGGTGAATGGGAAAGTCACTGCTGGTACACTTTCAGCTACAGTAAAACATAATCAACAATTGTCTGAAGATCATCCTTTAACCCATCAACTGAGTAATATTATTCTTGATGCTTTAGGAAAACATCCATTATTCCTATCTGCTGCAATTCCACTGAATATCATACCGCCTTTATTTAATCGCTATGAAAATCATGAGTCTTTCGGCTTTCATGTAGATAATTCAATACGGCTAATACGTGGTAGTAATCAGCGTTTAAGAACAGATTTATCTTGTACGGTTTTTTTAAGCGAGCCAGAAGAATATGACGGTGGGGAACTCGTAGTTGAAGATACTTACGGATATCACGAAATTAAATTGCCTGCTGGTGATATGATTTTGTATCCATCTACTAGTCTACATGAAGTGACTGCTATTACTTCAGGCTGTCGTATAGCATCTTTTTTCTGGGTACAGAGCATGATTCGTGATGACGCAGATCGACATATGTTATTTAATCTAGATCAAGCTATTCAAAACTTACGTATGCAACTAGGCGATGATCATAAAGAAGTTTTGAACTTAACAAATACTTATCACAACTTAATTCGTAAGTGGGCTGAGGTTTAAATAACAACAAAAGTGCTTAAGTAGCGTAATTATTTAATACGCTACTTATAAACATTTACTTCAATATTTAATGCTTTTTCATCAATTTTTTTCAATAAACACTCTAATAATTCTTCTACTTTTTCATCATATTCGAAAGGATGAGATTTCCCTGTTTTTGTATTAATCAGATTTAAACTAATTTTATTAGAGGCTAGTCTATAAATTCCTCTATTACTTTTACCCAAAACAACTCTTTTAATTAATTTTCTATGTTCAAGTTCCGCTAAAGTACGATATGTAGTGGCTAGACTAATTTTTAGGTTTTTCTTTTGGGATAACAGATATATTTCTTCTGCAGTTATTCCTTTATCGTTCTCATGTAAAAAACGGAAAATAGCAACACGCGAAGAGGTAGCTGATAAACCATTTTCAATTAACTCTTGATGATAATCCATTTAGTTCCTCTGCTAATGGCTTATTTACATTTAAATTGATTAATAAGGCTTTTTTAGTAGTGGGTAAAAAAATCTATTTGAAAACCAATGATATTAGTCCTAATTGTAAACCATTTGGTACAAAAAGTATTATGATAAAAAGTAAAAAATCTTGATTAAAATAAAAAAGTTAGAAGCCCATTTTTCCAAATAAAACTATGAGATGAATCATATTAAAGTACGACTTCATACGAATAAAAATTAGTGTAAAAAGTCATATTGACTGTGCAATTAAACTTTAAAGATTTTTATGACTGAACTTTATGTTGTTCGATGATTTCCACTAACTTTTCACAGGACTGATTTACCTTTGATATGGGCGATGTTGCAACTCCTAGCATTAAACCTGAAACAGCATTTTTAGGGTCTTGATACCAGAGTGATAATGGAGAGGGAGCCAGATTGAAAGCTAATGCTTCATTAGCAATTTTTTGATCAGATAACGAGGACGGTAAGTTAATAAGAACTGATAAGCCAGCCGTATATGTTTGCAAATTAAAGCTTTTTAAGCACTTTATTAATTCATCGCGCTGAGCATTATAAGTTCTTTTTGTTCGTCTTAAATGTCTTAAAAAATGTCCCTCATGCATAAACTCTTGAATTGAAAGTTGTAAAGATGGAGACGGAGCTGGTGCTAATGTTGCTGTCGTTTCTGCAAAATGATTAATCATGTGAAAAGGCACCACTGCAAATCCAATTCGCAATTTGGGGCTGATCGTTTTACTAAAGCTTCCCAAATGAATAACTCTTCCTGCAGTATCTAATGAAAATAAGGCAGGTGCTGCTCGGCCATCTAATTGTAATTCTCCTAAATAATCATCTTCAATAATCCAGCTTCCATTCTGGTTAGCCCAATCAAGTAACTTCAATCGTCTGGCCAAAGAAAGAGACATTCCTAAGGGTGCCTGCTGTCCCGGCGTGACTAATGCAAGGGATGCATCCGGTACATTTTTTATTGCAAACTCAACATCTATCCCATCTTTATCAACCGGAATTGGACATGTTTGCATTCTTCCAACCTCAAGTGCATGTTTGGAAAATGGGAAACCCGGATCTTCAACCCATGCCTTTTCCCCACTTAATCCCAGAACATGTAATGTAAGACCCAACCCACCAGAGAAACCAGAAGTAATAAATACTTGGTCAGCAGTACATTGAATTCCTCTCGATAAAGCTAAATAAGCAGCAATTTCTCGGCGAAGAACATATTCACCCCGAGCGTCAGGGTAGCTTGGCCACCCACTTGACTCATTACGCACAGAACTTGATCTAATTTTTGAAAATAACTTTGCAGGAAAGATTTCTTTTGAGGGAACACCTAACTGAAAAATGCCATGTATAGATGTCATATCTAAATACATCTGTGTAAACGAACTATTTTTATGAGCTTCTTGAGTAGAGATTGGCTTAACTGCTTGGTAGGCAACCCGTGTACCTTGCGATCTAGACGCAATGATAAATTGACCATCGGCAAGTCTTTCATATGCAACTTTTACAGTACCTCTAGATACACCGAGTTGACTAGCTAAATCGATCCATGAGGGTAAACGATCACCCAGTTGTAGCGTTCCAGAAATAATGGCTTGTTCAATTCCAAGGCGTATTTGTTCTGCTAATGGTGTTTTTAATTTGCGATCTAAATTAATTTTGAGCTGCTGGTACATTCGTGGTACAGCCTTTTAATGCATTTTTGGTTCATGAATTTATACTACGGATCTATAAAATAAAAACAACTCCCTATCTTTATGTAGGTTTAATTTGAATGGAAATGATCAAAAAAAGATTCTTTTTAGGCTTAGGTTTAATGCTTGCATGTATTGCACCGTCTATGGCACATGAGCCAGTGGAAAAAGTTAAGCCTAATTTTGAGCATACAATTCCCAATATTCCGGGTAAGTCGCTTATTGCTTTAGAAGTCGATTATCCACCTGGTGGTGCTTCTATTCCTCATACCCATGCGAAATCATCTTTTATATATGCCTATGTGGTTGAGGGGAGTATTGAGTCTAAAGTGAATAATGAGAAGCCAAAAATTTATCAAGCAGGTCAGAGCTGGTTTGAAGAGCCAGGAGCAGTTCATTCTATTAGTCGCAATGTGAGTAAGACCAAACCAGCAAAGTTATTGGCAGTATTTGTTGTAGATACTGATGATAAAGAATTAGTTGCCCCAATAAAATAATTGAAAGTGAATAGGTGTTTATTATGGCCCAACGTATTGATTATAATCAGGTCACTCCAGCAGGTGTGAAAGCTCTAGGCGGTGTCTATAGCTATGTAATGCAAAGCGGTTTACCGACAGAATTAGTAGAGTTGGTTTATCTACGGATATCGCAAATTAATAATTGTGCATATTGTTTGGACATGCATACAAGAGACTTAATCAAAAAAGGTGTTGCCATCGAGAAACTAGCTTTAGTTCAGGCTTGGCAAGAAGGTGGTCATCTTTTTGATGAAAAGGAGAGAGCGGCTTTAGCTTGGGCTGAGTCAGTAACTAAAGTCTCTACTACGGGAGTACCTGATGATGTTTATCAACTAGCTCATTCTGTATTTAATGAAAAAGAACTGGTTGATTTGACAATAGCTATTAGCTTGATGAATGCATATAACCGTATGGCCATTAGTTTTAGAAATACGCCACAAGCTGCTAAGTAATATTCAAAAAGCCCTCTTGCGAGGGCTTTTAACTTATCTAATAGAAGGTTGGCTTAAGATTTTGTAGACCTTTTCTTTATATACATCATTCGAAATCATGCCTTTATCGCGCTGTTGTTTTAGCGACTTAAACTGCTGACCATTAATTTCTCTTTGAATGCCAACATTATCATGATTTCTAATGTAGTAAAGACTACGCTCATGATTACTCATATTGACTGTTTCTTCAGCGGAGTAAGAAGGCTTAGTTTCCTTTTCTTGATATTGTTTTGCAATTTCAAAAAAATCTACATTTTGATGATTGGTGCCAGAATTAGAAAAATCTTTTGGTTGCCCATTAAATTTATGTTCTTGAGAATTTGCGTTTACTGCAAGCATGCTCTTATGCTGATTAAAGTTAGGAGGGGTATATTCTTGTTTCATTTGAAATGTGTTTGTTTCAGAAAAAGCTACGGGAGAAAAAAGACTAATATTTAAAGATAAAAAAATTAATAACAATCTATTCATTTCTTTTGAAGTCCAATTGAAATTGAGTAAATCACTGTATTGTAACATTAAAGTTGATTTTTTTGGAGATTGAATTTTGAGTGAATTTGATCATCTAGTCAATAATAAGATCTATAGGTGAGTGTAAAAGCCAACTTAAGAAGGCTTTTTACACTCATTTTTTTAATGTTGTTTTGAGTATTCTTCTTTCAGTTTATCCAGAAAAATAAAGAGGTTTTGATTCATCTCTTGGTAATCGTGATTTCGTAATTCTTCACGACTATTCACGAATTTATAATGGTGAGCCTGATTTAACTCGGCTTCTGAGTGTTGAATCAGCAATTCAACGACTTCTGACGTTAATTCCATGTGACATTGCAGTCCATACACTAATTTTGAATATTCAATAATTTGTCTTGGACAACCTGCACTAAAAGCGATGATTTTTGCGTTGGGAGTTAAACCCGGCATATCATTATGCCAATGCCCAACTTCGGTCATTTTTCCTAAGTGTGAAAACTTAGAGTTTGTTAAGCCATATTCTGTAAGCATAATTGGAAATTTGCCAATTTCTCTTTCAGGGCTATGCTCAAATTTGGCCCCTAAAGCTTGACCTATCAATTGAGATCCTAAACATACCCCGATAACTACTTTATTTGCTTCAATCGCTTTTTTAATGATTGATTGTTCAGCTAATGAATTAAAGTGAGGGCACATCTCTAGTGTCGTATCTGGATCTTGTGGACCACCCATCACAATAAGGAAATCTATATCTTCAGCAGAAGATGGCAAAGCTTCATTTAAAAACACTCTTGAATATGTAATTTTGAAGTCATTATATTGAGCCCATATTTCATATGCACCGGGTGCTTCAAAATCTTCATGAACAATAAAATGTAGGCGCATGTTAGTCCTCAAAATCTAAGCGTTAATTAATAGATCATTCGTGATAAATCGAGGATAGATTAAGAGCTGTAGACTTTATCTAATACATCCAGTTTCTAAAAGTTATATGGTCCAGATGTATGAGTTTTTATATGATTTAAATAGAGTTACTCATTTTATTGATGCGGGTCTTATTGGTTTATTATTAAGTATTACTAAATAGTTGCGGTGTGACAATAGCTGTTCAATTTGTTAAGTTGTGTGGTTTTTATAACGGTAGTCAAAATTTATGAAGACATTTCTACTTATATCTTTATTGGGTTTTGGGCTGATTGGCTGTGCTTCATCTCCATATAATTCTCAAGAAAACTATTTAAATAACGCTCCAACTGTTCCAGTTAATAAGGCATTTAATAGTTTTAAAACACCTGAACACGGAATTTTTACTGATCAAGATGTCTATAATGTGCCGGAAAATTCAAATATGAATTTTCGTTATGAAGTCCCTTTTTAAAGAAAAATAAAACATTAGTTTAAACAAAGGTAGATCAGGATGGCCGACTACCTTTGCTGACTAGGGATAATCAGTGATTAATACCGCCTTCGGGTAGTTTTTTAAAACTTAAACTGTTAAATTTTAATTATTGAAAAAAGGTATTTTAAATGAAAAACTTCACTATTATTGCTTCTTTATTTTTATTAGTTGGGTGTGCGACTGGCCACAAACAGGTTGCTCCTGTTCAAGTGACCGATAATAAAATTACTTCAGAAGCTGAAAAATATAAAAAGCAATATCAAAAGAAAATTTATAAAATATGGGATATTCCAACGTCTTCTACAGGGATGAGTGCAAGCGTTAAAGTATTTTTAACTGACAGTGGAGAAATTGAGCAAATCATCTTTTTAGATAAAGAAGAACAAAAATTTAAAACAAGTATTGAAAAGGCGATCTGGCGTGCAAGCCCATTTGCTTTGCCTTCAAATCCTGAAGTAAGAAAGCAAGCTAGAAAATTCAATATGAAATTTCAGGCTAAATAAGTAAGTTCTTCTTCAGCATGGGGGGCAAATTTAAAACTTTTAATGTATATAAATTTGCTCTCTTATTTCATGAAACAGCGGAGTAGTTAGTTTAATGGATATATAGATTTCATTGAAAAAAGTAAAAACAACATATCATTTTAAATTGAAAATAAGACAGTTGAATGATAGATAAAAAAATATAAAAATTAGTTACATTGCTATCAAAACATAACATAAACAAAACTTTAAATAGGCGTTAAATTAATATAAAAAAATGCTATGAGCCCTAAAATGTGACAAGAAAAAGTATGAGTCAAGCAAACAAACTCCATAGTGAAAGTAAGGCAACCACAGTTGTCGCGTGGGGCGTAATTTTATTTGGAATTGTTTTGGGAATAGCCTTTATTTTGTCATATGGGCAAGTTGAAACAAGAAACGATAATTTAGACATTATTCAAGTTTGGTCTAAAGAAATGGTTACAGTCGGTCTTTTCATTATATTTAATGGACTACTGTTTGGTTACTTACTTTTAAAAATTAGTAGTATTTTGAACCATCTTGAAAATAACAAAAACTAAAACGTATCCGAAAGTGTCAGTTACACAAATGATGATTGTTTGGTGTTGAATGTAGCCGTTAATTATTTAAGCATGGAATGACACAAGTTAAGTAGAGGATGAATCTCATGATAGATGAAGAAAAACCCTTAAATTTTGACGATGATGAAGAGCCTCTCGATTTTGCTGATGAAGAGTTTATCGATGATAAAAAAGAGGATGAATTGTATAACAGCATTACCAAAGATGGTTCGAGTGTAGATCCTGCCGATGATGGTGAGCGTCACATTCGCCCTGAAGATGGTGATCCCATCGAAATTGAAGAATAAATTAAAGCCCAATTCAATATTGGGCATTTTTAATATTTGGGATTTCTAGTCAAACAGCACGGTACGTTCGAGGTTATTTAATCATTATCATTAATGACTCAAAAAATTGAAAACTAAGCAATGAGTGTAGAGGTGGGTACATATATATTTATTGAATGATTAATTCTCGAATTGAAGTAAAACTATGAGTAATTATATTTCTACATTTACCAACAAAATCAAAAATAAAGCACTTCCACCGGTCAATGATGTTCTGCTCGCGTTTAAGACTTTGAAAAATGTACCAGGCGGATTAACGCTATTATCAAAAGTTGTTAGTCGAGTTGCTCCATATTTTCAGACTGTAAATCCAATGATTCAAAAATTAGATTTGAACCTGTGCGAAGCTTCAATCAAAAAAAATAAATCAATCGAAAATCATATCGGGACTGTACACGTTATTGCCATATGTAATGGGCTGGAATTTGTCATGGGTGTATTAGCTGAAGCATCAGTACCTCAACATTTAAGATGGTTACCTAAAGGTATGAACGTAAATTATGTAGCGAAGGCAGATTCTGATATTAAGTTAGTGGCAACAATTGATAACAAGTGGAAAGTTGGAGATATGCAAGTAAAAGTTAATGCTTATAGAGCGGATGGGCAGCCTGTAGTTCAAGGGTATATTACGCTTTGGGTTACAGAGAAAAAGTAAATAACAGGGCATTAAATGCAAAAAATATTGGATTATCTCCGCAAATTTTTTACTGCTAAGCCTCAGCAAGATGCAGCAGTGGATCAGATTGCTACAGCAATTGATCATGGCGATGAATTGATAGGTGTCGCTGTTGATAAGATGTCTCTTAGCCTAGAAGGTGTAAACCTAATTTGTAATTTTGAAGGATTAAAACTTAGTGCTTATGACGATGGTACTGGGGTATGGACTATTGGATATGGCACGACGCGATATCCTAATGGCCAGCGTGTAAGTGAAGGAGACCGATGCTCTCTTGAACAGGCTAAAGCTTATATGCAGCATGATTTAAAGATATTTGAGCGCGCAGTAAATAGTGCTGTAAAAGTGCCTTTAAAACAGAATCAATTCGATGCATTAGTCTCTTTAGCTTATAACATTGGAGTTGGGGCTTTTAAAAATTCGACCTTACTCAAAAATTTAAATTTAGGTGATTATAAAGAGGCTGGAAACCAGTTTGATGTCTGGGTCAATGCTGGTGGTAAGCGGTTGCAGGGGCTAGTGAATCGCCGAGCAATCGAAAAGAAATTATTTTTATCACCAAAATAGTGCTTTCAATTTTTATTAAACTTTGTCAAAAATTCATTAAAAGCCCCAAATAATTAGGGCTTTTTCATGTTAGGAAGAAAATAGATTAACTTTTATCACCTAAAGTGATTCTAAGCCGGTTTAAAGCCCCCATGAGCGAAATGCTGGTCGTTAACTCTACAATCTCTCTTTCACTAAAATATTCAGCTAAATGAGCTTTTATAGTTTCAATTTTGTCAGATAGAAAAGTGACTGCCTCCGCAAGTTCAAGAGCAAGGTGCTGCTTCTTTGAAAAGGCATTCGAATGTTTATAGCCCGGAATTTTATCAATCACTTCTTGGCTTACTCCCATATCTCTTAATTCCTGAGCATGAAAAGCGCAGCAGTAAGCACAACCGTTGATTTGTGACACATACAATTCAGCTAAAGCAATAATTTGAGGGTCGATGCCTGAGGTACGAATAGATGCATGTGCTGAGTACAAATGATTAATCGTTTTTTTAGCAACTTCTTTATATTCCATAATATAGGCCAGTCTTTTGGTGATAAAAAACTATTATTTACCACTAGGTATAGATTGTAAATTAGGCACTATTTTGTTATATAGGTATATTTTTTATACCTAATTAAACAATGAAAGATAATATTTCTGGCTGTTCTGTAGAAGAGGCAATGACAGTATTGGGTGGCCGCTGGAGAATGTTAATTATTTCATTTCTCATCGAAAGACCTATGCGCTTTAATGAACTCAGACGCGCAATACCTAATATTTCTCAAAGAATGTTAACTTTAGAATTACGTTTTCTTGAAGAAGAAGGGTTTATTAACAGAGAAGTTTTTGCGGAAGTTCCTGTTAAAGTTGAGTACTCACTAACAGAAGATGGCAAGAAATTAAATGGTTTAGTTGATGTGCTAAAAGAAGTGGGCACTTGGCTAAAAGTAAGATAAGGCTAGTTAATTTTATAGTTTGATTTACGTTGTTTCAGATCGCACAGAGATCGCATGTCATCATTTTGATAGTATCATTTATACAAATTTTAGGCATAAAAAAAGCCTGATGCTACGAATCAGGCTTCAGTATTCATCGACAATAGGAGTTGATGAACAAGACCAATCTAACAGACCTGATCTATAAAGGCAAACCCATGGCCGACCAGACAGTTCATATAAGTATAAGTTTTCTCAAATTTTAGGCATTAAAAAAGCCCTTGCTCGAAAGCGAAGGGCTTAGTCGTTCATTGATCTAGCAATGAACTATATAAGGCTCATCTCATACTAAGTTCAGTATAGCTGAAATTGAAGCAACAAAGAAGAAAACATTCTAAATATCTTCATCACTCTATTTAAACTCAATTTATTCATTCCTATAGCAACTTACATGTTTGATAAATCAATACACAAAATTTGCACTTTGCATTTTTGAAGGCATGTTATTTGTGTGTAGCCCTAAGTGGATCGGTTTAGGGAATAAACAATAGCCGTCTATAGATTATTCAAAATTAAGCTTTATATGAATCAATTGAAGAGTGAGGACGCTAGAGGGAAGTAAGGAAGTAGAGATGAACTTGATTAGATTAGAAGAGCTTTCATTGGTAAGTAATGCTGTTTTGACACCCCAATTAAACAATTGGCCGTGTGTACGATCTGAAAATATGCGTGATGCTTCCTATAACAAGTCTAGAGATAACTTTTCGGAACAATCTGATCAAAAATTTTATAAAGAATGGCTGAGACAACAAAAGAAAATACTTAAAAGTATTCCGAGTAATGCTGTTTTACTCAACAGGAAAGATCCTATTTAGATGAGGTTTAAGGTACGTTTATAAAAAATGCATTACAAGGATGAGCATCTGTTTTACAAAAAATCTAGTTTTAACCAAATATACACACTTAAACAATTAGTTAAAAAAGTTTCAGTAATCTAGCCCGATAGCATGTTAAGTTTTTCTCAATCATAAAAATTTAGAAAGGATTAAAACATGAAATTTTCCTACCAAGATCTTGCCGGAAATAATGTTGAAGTAGAATGTGAAAGTTATACTCATATACCCTCAGGAACAGCAGCAAAATCTACAGAAGGGGGTAATTATCATCTTAATGAAAACTTCAGTTTCTTTAAGAAAACTGAAGCTGATTCTATGCCTATCTATCGATTTGCTATTGACCGTAATTCTAATGTTTTTAATAGTGATGAGCTTCCAGCATTAGCTCAAATTGGTACAGACTGGAAAAATTTAGATTAAATTTTTATTCAAAATAAAACCCTCAGTTGAGGGTTCTATATTATTTCTATGAGTTAGTTCTTTTTAAATACAATCAATAAGCCTAGTAAAATTGCAATCATTCCAATTAAACCTGCCAGAGGTAATGTATTTTTTAAAATTAGAAAATCTAAGAGTGCAGTAACAATGGGAACCAAATAGAACAAGCTTGTCACGTTGACAATATTGCCCTGACTTAAAAGTCGGTAAAGTAAAAGCTGCGCAACTACAGAAATTAAAATTCCAAGAAATAAGACTGAAATAATTAGTTGTGAATTCCACGTTATTTCAAAATCTTCAAAGGGAACTATAAATAAGCAAACTGCAAGGCTAACTACATATTGTAGTGGTAGGACATCTGTCGGAGCCTGTTGAATGTTCTTTTGCATGATAGCCCCAAAGGTTATACAGATGAGGGCAGCCAAGGCAAAGAATATGCCGATTGGCGCAATAAACGACATTGTTAGGCTTTTCCAGACTAAAAGAATGAGTCCAGCTAAAGCAATGAGTAAACCGAAAAGCCTTTCTTTTTGTAAATTCTTTTCTAGAAGGCAAAGCGTTAAAATAGGTTGTATTCCCATAATTGTGGCCATTAAGCCAGGCGTGACCCCATGAGCCATCGCTTTAAAATAGCAGATTGAATAACCTGCAATCATGAGTAGGCCCGTTAGTAAAACTTGCTTACGGGTTCCATGCTTCGGTAAGAGCCGTTTTCTAAAAATAGCCAGTAGCGACAGAGCAATTAAAGCAGTAGAAAACCGCAGAATTAATAAGGCTATGGGTGAGGCATTATCGAGTCCCCAACGAGTAAAAATTGCGGCACTTCCCCAAAGTAAAACGAAAATAGATGTCGCACTTTGTGATGCAAGCATCTGTTTATTTAGGCGCATAAAACCTCCTCCTAGTGCGTAATATCTAAGAAATACGAAGTGTTGAAATTGATAGTAGGTGTCGCTATTAACGTTTTATTCAGACATTAATCAATTCACGGAGAGCTTTCTTTCAGAAATATGAATTGTTTTAACTTCTTCTAATTTCAGTATGGGAGAGAGAATAAATAAAGAAAAGCGCATAATTCTTTTATATACTATTTGAAAATCGAATAGATAAATCGTAATGAATATAAAAAACTTACAGATTGATTGGTTAAAGTGTTTTGTCACAGTCGTAGATACAGGCTCATTGTCGAATGCAGCACCTGAGTTATATCGTTCTCAGTCTGCGGTTAGCATGCAACTGAAAAAACTAGAAGAAGCGCTGCATTGCCAACTTTTAATACGAACACATCGACAAATTGAATTAACGTCGCAAGGACAGCTACTTTTAGGTTATGCGCGCCGAATTCTCGACTTACATGCAGAAGCTCAAATGGCATTTCATGGAGATGAATTAAAGGGCCGTATACGCCTTGGAGTACCTGATGACTATGCTGCTAAATATTTAACACCAGTACTCAAACGTTTTGCGCCACGTTACGGAGGTGTTGAAATTGAATTGATTTGTGAACAGTCGACTTCTTTAATTCCACGAGTAGAAAGTGGTGATATAGACTTGGCATTAATTTCAAGAGATAACGCTCGTCAAGGAACATTGTTATTTCATGAACCGATGGTATGGGTTGGCTCTCCACAATTTGAACTCTGGCGAGAAGATCCGCTTCCAATTGCAGTTTACGAAAGTACCAGCCAAGCTAAAAAGAGTGCTATTCATTCTTTGGCATTACAAGGTCGCCGTTACCGTGTGGTATACAACAGTTCAAGTTTGGCTGGTCAAATTGCAGCAGTTGAAAGCGGTTTAGCAATCGCTGTGTTCACACAATGCAGTGCACCTGAGCATTTAACCATATTAGGTGCAGATCATGGACTTGGGCCATTAGAGCCGATGGAGGCTGCTGTTTATCGGAGTAGATCTTCTTTAGAGTCAAAAGCTGTAGATCACCTATATGAATTACTCATTAAAACGCTCAGACACTCAGTTAATGTTTAATGTTCAAATCTTAAGTTGATATTTCAAGGTCAAACTAAAGCGCTTTACATTTTTGCGTTAAATCTACAAAAAAGCCTAGAAACCTATGCTGATCGTAAAACTAATAAAAAGTATTTATTAACTCACTATCTGAATAATTCATGAGGTGAAATATGACAAAAATTATGGCTACCTTGGGTTTAGCTGCCATTATTTCTTTAAGTGTGAGTGCTTGCCAAGGTGAAAACGACACAAAGCAGCAAGATAAAACAACTACTCCTCATTCAATGGACAAAGATTCATAATCCAAATGAATTTTGAAACCCATCGTAAGATGGGTTTTTTTATATCTTTTTATTTTAATCTTAAAGTGTGATTTGTAACTCGAAATATTTATTTTTAATGGCACTGTTCAAAATATGTTGACTAATATACTTGGTTTTAAATATATTTAATTCAACAGGAATCACTTTAAATATAACTCTATATTTAAAGTGAATTGGTTACACCATCAGATCAGAAATTTAACCTTTAAATTTGATTATAAAAATATTAATTAATCAAGGAGGTAAGTATGGACGCTAAATTTCATTCTGAAAATGAATATGGTTTTATTCTAGATATTTTGAACACTTATATGGTGATAAAGAAGACATTAAAAGATGATCATTATCCTTATGATTCATTTGGTTATCTTCTTGCTCTTTATCAACCGCTCAAAGTTTATATCCCTCAGCTTCCTCATCCAAAAATTTATATTGAGATTGGTGGAATTTCATATGACAGAATGATTGTTGGGCAAACAGAGGATGAGTCAGAAGCCATAAATATTTTATTGAATTTAGGCCAACTTGTTGCTTAACAATTAAATGATATTTTAATGCTGAGTTTAATTTACTTAAGAAACACGCTTTCTTAAGTAAATTCATGACAAAACTAAAGGCTATAAATGGTTATTGCAAAAGTGAACTTAATGAAATTCTTTGCAGATACATTTGCAATGGTTCTATTTTCGTTAGCCATAGGTACTTTTGTTGAACTAGTAATTACGGGTCTGACACTTGAACAAACATTTAAAATACGTGCTACCGCAATACCTGTTTCTCTACTGATTGGCCGACCATATGGGTTTTATCGCGATTGGATTTTTAAAAAAATATGGGTAAGACATAAAACAGCTGTACAAAGCTTTTTGCTAGACACATTCACTAATTTAACATTCCAGATTCCACTTTATATTTTGATACTTGCTTTTAATGGAGCAACTTTAGTGCAGATAGTTACGGCTGTCAGTTCTATTCTTTTAATTGTTAGCGTTTCTGGAAGACCTTATGGAGTCTTTCTAAATTTTTGCCGTAAATTATTTGGTGTTTCTACATGACATGATTAAAGAAACTCTCTTATAAGATACAAAAAACCACAAAAGCTAAATCTATAACTTTAAAAGAATTTGTTTATATAACTAAGAACATTAAAATTAGGTCATGGTAATGAAAAAAATATTCTTAGCAACCTTCGCTGGATTGGCTTTATTGGGTAGTAATGCGGTATTGGCTAAACCCGATGCTACCTTAATAAAAGAAGCGACAAAAAATGTAGTCACAGTATCTAAAGCAAAAACTTTGGCTGATGAATCTGGAGTAACTTTGACGGGTACGATCGTAAAGCATATTGCTGGTGATCATTTCGAGTTTAAAGATGCTACGGGTTCGATTGTAATTGATATTGATGATGACTTGTGGAAGCCTCTACAACTAAAAGCTGGCGATAAAGTGCGTGTTGTAGGAGAGGTGGATACACATCGAGTTAAGCCTACCGATATTGAAGTTTTTAAGATTGAGCGTATTAAATAAAACTAGATTATTTATATCAATATTGTTCAAAGTAAAAAAAGAAAACTCCTATTTTAGGAGTTTTCTTTTGAAAGATAATAATTTTTATTATTGTGTTGCATTAAATGCCTCATGATAGCTTACATAGCCTTTAGCAAAATGACCTGAGAAGCTTAAGGCTTGGAAATACTCACTCGGTACATTAGGCAAAATTAGCTCAGGATAGTTTTTAAAACCAAAGCGGCTGTAATAGTTGGGATCACCTAATAAAACACATCCTTTTGCACCTAAGTTTTTTAATTTTTCTAGTGATTTATTCATCAGAAGGGAACCAATACCCAGCCCTTGTTTATCTGGATGAACTGAAATAGGGCCTAAACCATACCAACCTATTTCCCCTGAACTGATTTGAACTGGAGAAATAGCAACATGTCCAATAATAGAACCATCTTCAACTGCCACGAGAGAAATAGTCAGTTGTCCGTGGTTTCTTAAACTATTCACAATAAAATGTTCGGTATGACTCGTGTGCTCGGCATTTTGAAAAGCTGCTTTAGTTAAGTGTTCGATGGCTTTTATATCTTCAACTTGCTCATCACGAATAATAATATTCATTAAAAATTCTTCCAGATTTATTGATTAACTATACGATGTAAATTCTTTAGTTAAATTCCCTTCGTTGGTTTTTATGAAATGTCTATGAACGAAAATTAAATGTCTAGTTAGATTCTAATTTAAATAACTCAATCATGATAGCTAGCCCATATAAGACAAATTTTATTTGGTTATTTTACCGTTCGTTAAATTGTTTTTAATTTTAATTATGTCATTCGTCAGAAAATTTAGATAACTATTTCATGTAATTAATTAGATAAATTGATAGATTTATCTAAATTAATTTTGTTTAAAAATTATACCGATTGATAAAAAAGGCAACTTGGCTATATTCCATATCTATATTGCAAAATCAGCAATATATTTCTAGGATGGAATAAAAATGAAAAAAAGAGTAATAAAAATAGCAATATTGAGTTCATTATCTGTAATCACAAGCATGAGTTATGCGCAGGAATTTAAAAGATTCTCTGTCTCTGCTGGTTGGCTACATGTAATGCCACAGGGTAAAGCTAATCCATTTAATATTAATACCGCTGTTAAAAATGGAACCGCAGCTAAAGTCGGTACTATTTCAACAACTAGTTTTTTAAATTCGGTTGATCCTAATGCCACAGAAGTAGACTTAGGTGGAGAAGTCTTTAATCAAAAGGAGTTTCTAGAGTTAGCGTTAAAAGATGAGTACATGAGGGAGATTATTCTTGATGAGAACGGTAATATCAAATCTGAAGTTTCCGGTATTGCGACGATTCAAGGAATCGAAAACTGGCAACAAAATGAGACCGGGCTTGAGGTTGATGATGTAGATACGTTGGGGTTAACCTTTAACTATTATCTGAATGATAATGTGTCTTTACAATTCATTGGCGGAATTCCACCTAAAGTTGATGTTAAAGGAAAAGGTGAAATCTTTGCACCATTAAGTGGAGTCGCAATGTCTCCTAATGACCTAGTGAAATATCTTTTCCCAAATGGAATTACTTTAGGTCAGGCCATTCCGATTACCAACTTAGGCAATAAATCTAAAGCTGCAACTATTCGAGCATGGACGCCAACCATAGAAGCAGAATATCAGTTTGGTAAAAGTGGGGTAAATAAGTTTAGACCCTATGTTGGAGTGGGTTTAATGTATGCTCATTTTAATGATATTAAACTCAACGATGGAATTCGTTCTGATTTAGTGTCCGCAGGCCATATGATCCAAAACGTGTTAGATGGCAAAGCTGGAGCGGCTTTAGACCGAAAAGAGTCGAGCGGAAAAATGGTCGTTAATGTCGATGCAGATGATGCGATAGCGCCTATTTTTACCGCTGGTTTTACCTATGATTTTAACGATTCATGGTATACGGTAGCTTCTGTGTCCTATGCAAAGTTAAGTAATAATGCCCAAATTGATGTCGTCAATCAAAATACGGGAACTCGCTTAATACATGCCACAACAAAAGTTGATATTGATCCACTGATTACCTATTTAGGGGTAGGTTATCGATTCTAATATTTTTTAAAAAGGGTATCTCGGAGTTAATCATATTTAAACTTTGAGATACCTTATTTGTTACTAATTATAAAAAACAACTATTACTTGTTAAACTCATACATAAAGTAAAATTTTATAAAAAATATTTTTAATATAATAAATTAAAAATATTTTTTGAGGATGGAAAATTGAAAAAAATCATTAAAACTTTATTATTATCTACTCTAATTTCAACTGCATCATTCACAGCTTTAGCTAAAAATGTTGAGCAAAAAGTTAATTTTTTACAAGGTTCTACTCATACCACATTAACTGGGAAATTTCAGGGTTATGATGATGTGAGATATAGACTTTATGCAAAGAATGGACAAATATTGAAATTCAATATTAATAGTCTTGGTAATTTAGCCTATGTTAATATTTTTGCCCCAGGTAAAAAGCCAGGTAAGGATAAGGCATTATTAATTGGTTCAACTATAGGATCTAAAGGAGAACTTACTTTACCAGTTGATGGTGATTATATTGTTCAGGTTTACCAAATGCGAAATAGTGCTCGTAAAAATAAAACTGTGAAATATAGTTTAGATATTGAAATATTAAATAAAGTAAAAAAGTAATGATTGCTAAAATTTACTAGCTCTCAAAAGAGAACTAGTAAATTTGAAAAAGATATCAATAAAGATTAATCGGTTAAAGAAAAAGACTCATGAATAGCACAACTTTCAACAAAAGTTTGATCATGTGAAATGAGCAATACAGCGCCTTCATAGCTTTGAATAGCGGTAGCTAATAGTTCTCTAGATTCAATATCTAAATGATTTTCTGGTTCATCTAATAACAAGAGTTCAGGGGGAGGATGTATTTGGCTAAGCGCTAATAAGGCTACTTTGAGTTTTTCACCACCACTGAGCTGAGATAAAAGTTGTGTACCTTTATCACCTCGAATTCGAAGTTGACCTAATAGATTTCGCCATTCTAGTTCTGAAAGCTCACTATTCATGTGGGTTAGATTTTCAATCACCGTCATTTCATCACATAAAAAGCTAAAGTTCTGGTCCAGATAAAAGCACTCTACAAATAAGTGAATGCTGTCACATGGCTGTTTGTTTTGAGCATGAATTGCTTTAAGTAGTGTCGATTTGCCAATACCATTTTGACCCGTTATGTGAATTTTTTCGGTTGCCTGAACCGCTAAATCTATGGGTTTTTGCGTTCCATATTTCAGTTTAAGTTTTTTTATGCGAAGGATTTCTCCAGATTTCTTATGAAAAGTAGGGAAGACAAACTGTTGTGGCTTGACTGTTTCAAGACGCATTTTTTTGTCTATTAAATCATTTTGACTGTTCGAAATTTGTCGTTGGTGCTGAGACTGTATGGCAGCAATACTTTGGCCTGCTTGTTCTTTCTTAAAATCGAGCAAAATTTTGGCTTGAGAATTTGATTCGCGTAATTTATTTCCAGCACGTTCACGTTTTTGAGCTTTCATTAATACTTCATGCTGCTTTTGCCTCATGTTTTTAACGTCGCGTTGGCCTTGCTGAACAGATTGCTCCAAAGCTGCAACATGAGTTTGATATTGGTCATAAAACTTTTCATAGTTTCCCGTTGTGTGATGTAAACCATGTTCATTCAAATGATAAATATGGTCTAATTCATTCAGCAAATTACGATCATGACTAATGATAAGCGCACCAGCTGGGTGTTTCCTCAAATGATCAATTAACCATTTTCTAGATTCCTGATCTAGATGATTACTAGGTTCATCAAGTAGCAAGTAATGATCTGATTTTAGAAATAAACAGCTTAATGCCAATTTAGTTTTTTGACCTTCGCTTAGGTTTTTCACTGGAAAGTCTAAATCTGTTGGTAAACCCGCAGATTCCAATAAATTATTCCATAAGGCAGGGAGGTCCCATTTACCTTCTAACAAATCATAATCATCAAAGTTGGCGACACCTTGTTCAACTCTTTTAAACGCGTGATAAACATCTAAGATATCTAATGCTTCGGCAATGGTCTGGGCTGATAAACGATGCAACTGAGCTAAATATGCATGCTTTACATGCCAAGATATTTGCCCCGATGTCAAAATTGAATCTGATTTAAGCGTCTGATTTAACATTTGCATAAGCAAAGATTTGCCTTGACCATTACGGCCAATTAAAGCAGATACTTGATGCGATTCAAGGCTAAAATTTATTTGTTGAAACATGACTTTAGATGAAAATTCTAAAGAGAGTTGTGCTATTACACATGCCTGCTGAGTCATAAAAAACCTCATAAATACAGGATGTACAAAATAGGAAAAGTAGTTTTAAGCAGAAACGTTAAATCACAAAAAATAGTCTATTTTGCACATCAAAAAAAAGAAAAATTGATGAGAAAAAAGACTTACTTCATTGGCGTGACTCACGAAATTGGAAGAATAAGAAACTATTCTAGCTGGGTTTTTGATTAGTGTAAAATTTATGCAATCTATTTTATTAAAAAACCCAATCCAACGATTGGGTTTTTTTGCATCTAAAAAGTTTATTCTTTTACAACCAATACCTGAATTTTGGTACTGTTTAAAACATCTTGAGCAAAGCTACCCAAAATAAGTTTTTGGAAGCCTTTACGACCATGAGAGCCAATCACAATCAAATCAGAACCTAAGTCTTCTACAGCTTTCAAAATACCGTCTGAAGAGATTTCACCTTGGATGATTTGAGTTTCAGCATCAATACCTTCTTCAGCACATAAAGCTTTTACTTTAGCGAGTGTTTTTTCTGCATTTGCTCGTGCTTCAACAAAATAATCTTTTACAACAGGTGAGATGTAATAAAAATCTACACCGCTAAAAGGATCTACCGCAACTAAGCTAATAGCGGTCAATTTGCTCCCAAATGCTTTTGCAATATGAGCTGCTTGTCTTGCTGCCGCTAAAGAAATTTCCGAACCATCGACTGGTACAATAATATGTTGGTAATTCATAATGTTATTCCTCTTATTTACAGTTGTTATATGTATGAAGCATTTATTAATTAAAGATTAACATATTTCATTCACGGTAAACATCTATTCAGTCATAGGAAAGAAAAATTAAATAAATTTATTTTAAATCATATATTTGTATTTATTTTTTTGTTGATTGAGATGGCGTTTAGGTGGCATTGCTAAAAAATCGATAATATTTACATGAAAATTACAAAAAATTACTGTTCATATTTCTGTCATATAGAAAACGTATAACAAAATAGTGAATTAAGGGGAGAGTGAGGAAGATGGCTGATTTAACAGCAAAGAAAGTTAATAAACTAATTGAAGAGTTCCGTCAAACAGGTAAAGAACCCGAAAAGTTAGTTATTGGCTATAAAACTTATGCCAGACTGATGACCGAAGATAAATTTGCAGAAAAAGTTGTCCCTTCACTTGAAGATTCAAAAGAACGCTTATATAAAAATCTAAAAATTAAACTCGTCACTGAAAAACATTACTTTGAAATTAAATAAAAAATTATGTGAACTACATCACTTGTTATTAAAGCAAAGTAACACTAAATAAGTTTAATAACATGATTATTGTATGATGATACAAATTAATAGTGTAGCCAACATTTGAAAACAGCAATCGTTTATAAACTCGATAGAATAAATTGCTTTTATTTTAAGTAGTGGAATAAATTGAAATGCCGACATTCAGTGTAATTATATTTTATGTGTTAGCTATATTAGGCAGTGTAGCTATTGTTTATGGAGTAATCAGTTTAAGTGTTTTTTTGATTGTTATTGGATTAGCTCTATTATTTGCAGCATTATTATTAAAGAAAGAGTTTAAATTAGATATTTTATTTTGGAAATAAATATAATATGAGTTTGTATTTTAATTTCCTGTAAAATTTTCTCAATAGAACTGAAATTAAAAAGTTCAGTTCTAAAAATATGAGTTTTTATGATGAATAGTGATGCAATAACGTTCATTAGATCAGAATTATTACAATAAAATATAAAAGTAGAATATTTTAAATTTATTTAAGTATTTAAAAATAAAAAAGTTTCATTTAGGATAAAAGTAAAATTGTAAAAGCGTTTTTAGCTATTAAACAATAACAAAGCGAGGTAAGCATGACTTATAAGTATGAGTATGCAGGGTTCTGGTTAAGATTTGGTGCAATGATCATTGATACTCTTATTCTTTTTTTGGCTGTTATTCCTGCAGCATGGATTTTTTATCAAGGGGATTACGACTTAGTCTTTGCCACAGGTTTAAGTACTAAGCCACAAAATTATTGGTTCGATTTGATTGTGAACTATGCATTTCCTTTATTGTATTCAGTTTTATGTTGGCTGTATTTTGCAGGAACGCTGGGTAAACGATTGATGCGATTAAAAGTTTTAGATGAAAAAACAGGTAATAAGCTAACAGTCACGCAGAGTATCATTCGATATATTGGCTATATTCCGTCAATTTTAGTGTTTGGTATTGGTCTTTTTTGGGTCGCATTTGATGCTAAAAAACAAGGTTGGCATGACAAAATGGCAAAATCAGTGGTAGTAAGAGAGCTATAAAAATAAGACTAAAAGCGTTCATAGCATTGAAAAAGGGGCTATGAACGCTTTTTTATTAACTTTTTTTAACCTTAAATTTAAGAACTACAAATACAATAAGACCGACAATAAGTCCCCAAAAGGCTGAGCCAATACCAAAAAATTGAATGCCCGAAGCACTGCATAAGAAGGTAAATAATGCAGCTTCACGGTCTTCAACAGGGCCAAAGGCAAGCGCAATGTTATGGCTTATGGTACCAAGTAATGCGATGCCAGCTAAAGCTACAATAAAAATATGAGGAAAAGACATGAGCAAGCTTGTCAGTGTTGCTGCAAATAGTCCCATCAATGCATAGAAAAAACCAGAGCTTATGCCAGCAATATAGCGTTTACTTGGGTCAGGATGAACCTGATCGTCAAGGCATACAGCTGCACTAATCGCAGCAATATTAACGCTATAGCAACCAAAAGGTGCAAGCAAAACTTGGGTTAAACCAGTCCAGCCAATCAGTTGGTTAACATGTGGTTCATAGCCATAACTTTTAATCATGGCAATACCGGGTAAATACTGCGAAGCCATACTAATCACAAAAAGAGGTAAGGCTAAGCCCAAAAGAGCCGACCAGCTAAAGACAGGATTAATCCAAACAGGTTTAGCCAAAGACCAGTGAAGCGTAGGCATATGAAAGTCTAAAAACACAGGGCAGAGCACAACACCAGCAAGAGCTGTGAACACGATGCTATAACGCGGCCATAATCTTTTTGTAATGATATAAATGACGAGTAAAGATAAAACGAATACCCAATCATTTTGCAAACTTGCGAAAAGTGAAATACCAAATTTAAGTAAAACGCCTGCAAGCATGGCACTGGTCAAGCTTTGCGGAATATAGGAAAGCGCTTTTTGAAAAATTCCAGAAAAACCTAAAATCGCTGTCAGTACACCAACCACTAAAAAAGCACCAATTGCTTCATTTATGCTATATCCACCACCAGTTGCAATAATTAAAGCGAGACCAGCGGTTGACCATGCAGTTGCTACAGGGTATTTAAATTTCCACGAAAGAATAAGTCCTGATAAACCAAGACCCAAACCTAAAGCCCAAAACCATGAAGTGATTTGTTCAGGTGAAGCACCTAAAGCTTGGGCAGCCTGAATCACTAAAATAGCCGAAACACTAATACCAATAAGAAAGGTAATGAAACCCGCGAATACGGCTGGAATAGAAAAATCTTGAAGAATCTTTTGCATAGCTAAATGTTCTAAATCCCTGAAAAATTAATATGTTTCTGCCTTTGTTTTCAGCTCGCTAAATCTAACAATTTTTTTAAAGAAGGTGCTTTCTATTTTTAGCCTAAAATGGAAATAATATTTTTAAAATATTGAATAATGATATTATTCCTTCCATAAATAACACTAAATTTGGAATATTGTTTTATGGAAGAGCAAGCTGAAAATTTATCACCACTCGAATTGAAAATTATGCGTGCATTACAAGAAAATGGACGCTTAAGTAATGCCGAATTGGCTAAGCTTGTAGGCATAAGTACGTCATCTTGTTGGAATCATACTCAGCGTCTTTTTAAGATTGGGGCGATTTTAGATGTACGCGCTAGGATCAATCCAAGCATGGTGCAGCGTGATACGGTGGTACTCGTTGGTGTGGTTTTAGACCGCTCAACCCCAGACAGCTTTCAGGCATTTGAACAAGCATCAGGTGATTTGGAAAATGTTTTAGAGTGTTATCTGGTGGCGGGAGAAGTCGATTATTTTCTAAAAATTCGTGTTAAAGATTTAGCTGCGTTTAACCGATTCCATAGTGAAAAGATTATTGCCTTACCTGGAGTAAGACAAGTCAGAACATTTTTTGTGCTCAATGAAGTTAAAACAGATGGAATGCTGGCATTTTAACAGCTCATCATGTTTTAACTTTATAGTGCAAAAACCGATAGGTAAAGATGATTAGATTGTTGAGGTTGCTAGTTTTAGACCAAATCCGAAGAATAGAATTCCGACTAAAAAAATACTACTCGCAGCAATTTTATGGTTTTGTTTAAAAAATGCTGAAAGTTTAATTCCAGAGAAGATTAATGCAGTTAAATAGCTAAAACTAATCACCTGCAAAATAACCGCTAAAATTAAAAAGCTTAGAGCGGGGTAGGCATAGTCGGGTTCAACAAATTGAACAAAGAAAGATAGGAAAAATAAAATTGCTTTAGGGTTAAGTAAACTAATACTGAGTGCTGTTTTATAAGGATGAACTTTATCTAAAGCGGGTAAATCAGCCATTTCTGGTTGTGGTTGATTACGTTGTTTCCAGCGTTGAATACTACCTTGTAAGAGTTTAAAGCCTAAATAAGATAGGTAAAGTGCACCTGTTAATTTAAGAATAACAAATACCCATGGAAATGCTTTAAGTAGAGACGCAGCTCCTAGTACGGTACACAGCATTAAAATGAGATCGCCGGTAAAAATACCCAATGCGCCCATATATCCGGTTTTAATCCCGTAACGTGAAGCAATTGACATCACATAAAGAGAGTTGGGCCCTGGCAATAACACAATTAGGAATGTACCAATAATATATGTTGTTAGATCTGTTATGCCGAACACGAGAAACCCAATAAAAAACCGATTTTTGCCATGATAACAAAAATCGGTGATTTTGTATGAAAAGTGCAGTTTTTTAAGGTTTAATTTCCGCATCAATTCCAAAAGATTGACGTAATAAAAAACTTAATTGGTCACGAGCTTTAATAAAGCCATCAACACCACCTTGTAAAAGTTGGAATGCCATTAAGTCATGATTAAGTTCATCTTTAAAACTTTGTTCATTTTGAGCTGGTCTCACAATAGCCTCTGCTTGCTTTGATTTAGTCGCATCAAGAGCTGCATCAACTGTACGCGTATCTTGCTCAAGCTGGGTAAGTAGACCAGGAGAGATCGTTAGCAAATCACACCCTGCAAGTCCAAGCACTTGATCAATGCTACGGAAGCTCGCACCCATCACTTGAGTTGGAATATTTTGCTGTTTGTAGTAAGTGTAGATTTTTTTAACTGAAACTACACCCGGGTCTTTTTCGATTGGGTAAGCGTCTACACCTTCGGCTTTTTTGTACCAGTCTAAAATACGGCCTACAAACGGAGAAATTAAAGTAACTTTTGCATCTGCACATGCCTGAGCTTGATGTAAACCGAAAAGGAGAGTGAGGTTACAAGCAATTCCTTCAGCTTCGAGTACTTTAGCAGCTTGAATACCTTCCCAAGTTGACGCAATTTTAATCAGAATACGTGACTGATCAATACCATAACCTTTGTAAAGTTCACATAATTCATGTGCTTTTTGAATGGTGGCTTCAGTGTCATATGAAAGTGCAGCATCAACTTCTGTAGAAACACGGCCTTCAATGAGTTTTAAAATTTCTACGCCAAATTTTACAGTCAAAATATCAATGGTTCTTTCGATTAACTCATCGTTACTATAGCCTTCTTCTTTGGCTTGATAATAAGCATCTTCAATCAGCTCTTTACTTTCAGGTTGTTCTGCTGCTGCCGTAATCAATGAAGGATTTGTCGTCGCGTCTAATGGACGAAATTTACGAATTGCATCAAGGTCACTACTATCGGCAACAACGGTCGTTAATGTTTTTAATTGGTCAAGTGCTGTATGAGTCATTGATATTCAACATCTTCAGTAATAAATCTTATGCTTTCTTTTATAGCACAAAGTCTATTCATGCTGTCGATATATCAATTGTTATATTTCAAAGAAAAACGTTTAGGTTCTGCATCTCAATTGAAATAATTTTAAGGTGCCTGTTGCATTCGTTGCTTACGGATATATTCAATTAGAAATCTAGCAGCCGCACCGAGTTCACTTTCACGGCTCCACACTAAGTCGACGTAATATTCAAATCTTGGAGTGAAATCTAATAAATCCAATACTTTAAGATTGTTTTTTAGTTCGGGGTTTTCTTTAAACATTTCTTGAGGAAGAACACCCCAACCTAGATTGCGTAAAATCATTAAACAAGCAGAGTGGTGGTTGTCTGTACGCCAGTAATGTTTCGAAAATAGCAATTCAGGTTTTAAAGTCTCATCTCGGCTTGCAACTACAATTTGTCGTGTAGTAAGGATTTGTTCATAAGAAACCTGATTTTGACTTGCAAGGGGATGGCTATTTGAAATAACCGGAATTAGAGCCTCACGTTTAAGTTCTACAAATTGTTCTCTGTTATCTAGGTGTTCGCGTTCAAACATCAATGCAAGTTGGGCAGACCCATCTAATAACATTTGAAGTGCATCTTCTTGAGGGGCAGACACAATATTAATTTGTAAGTCTGGAAAACGACTTTCTAAAAGACAAATATAGTCGGTCCAATTGGTGTGTAAAAGTTCAGAGACAATCACAAGAGTTAAATTGGCTTCTAACCCTGTACTTAACGCGTGTGCATGTTGTTTCCATTGATTCATCTCAATTAAAAGCTGAGATGTCTTTTCGTATAACACCCGTGCTTCGTCAGTTGGGACAGGTTCACGACCTTTACGGTCAAATAAAGTTAAGTCCAGATCAATTTCTAAGTTGGCAATAGACATGCTTACAGCCGAAGGAACTTTTCCAAGTTTACGTGCTGCTGCTGAAAAAGAGCCGGTTTCAATCACGGCCTGAAACATGAGTAGTTGTTCTTGATTAATATTCATCTGTCAAAAAAACTGAAAGAACCTGATTGGATTAATCAATATTATAAAAATAAAATGCACATTATCCAAGTTATTATTGAGTATTTAAAAATGTTGATTTCCAAGAGAAGGCTCATTCATGCAATCAGTTATGAAGGAATTTTATTGGTCATCATTGCGATTGCATTAAGTTTTATTTTTGATATGCCGATGGACGTAACCGGAACACTCGGTGTGTTTATGGCAGTTGTTTCAGTTTTCTGGAATATGATTTTTAACCACTATTTCGAAAAAGTAGAGCATAAATATAATTGGGAAAGAACGATTCCTGTACGGATTTTACATGCGATTGGTTTTGAAGGTGGCTTGTTGATTGCAACTGTACCGATGATTGCATATATGCTTCAGATGAGTGTCATTGATGCACTTATTTTAGATATTGGTTTAACTTTATGTATTTTGGTTTATACCTTTATTTTCCAGTGGTGTTATGACCATATCGAAGACAAATTTTTCCCAGATGCTAAAGCAGCATCACTTCATTAAAAATTAAGTTGTTAAACTAAAAAAGCACCCATCAGGGTGCTTTTTTAAAGGTGAACCGTAGAATTATTTCTCTACGATTGCTACAACGCCTTCACCACCTGCTGTACAGATCGAGATTAATGCGCGGCCTGAACCTTTTTGATTAATCAATTTAGCAGCAGTTGCCAAGATACGCCCACCAGTTGCAGCAAATGGATGGCCTGCACCTAGAGATGAACCATTTACGTTCAATTTAGAACGGTCAATTGAACCTAAAGGTGCATCTAAACCAAGACGTTCTTTACAGAATTTTTCATCTTCCCAAGCTTTCAATGTAGACAACACTTGAGATGCAAATGCTTCATGGATTTCGTAGAAATCGAAATCTTGAAGTTTAAGGTTTGCACGCTTAAGCATACGAGGCACTGCATAAGCTGGAGCCATCAATAAGCCTTCTTTAGGGCCATTTTTACCAATAAAGTCAACAGCAGCTGTTTCAGAGAAAGAAAGATAAGCTAAAACTTCATGACCGTTTTCTTTTGCCCATTCTTCAGAAGCAAGTAACACAACAGATGCACCATCAGTCAACGGAGTTGAGTTACCCGCTGTCATTGTTGCAGTTTCGCCTTTACCGAAAACAGGCTTCAATTTAGCAAGTTTTTCAACTGTGCTGTCTGCACGTAAGTTGTTGTCACGGTTAAGACCTAAGAATGGAGTGATTAAGTCGTCAAAGAAACCACGTTCATACGCAGCTGCAAGTTTTTGATGGCTGCTAGCAGCTAACTCGTCTTGCGCTTCGCGAGTAATACCCCATTCTAAAGCAGTAATTGCTTGGTGTTCACCCATTGAAAGGCCAGTACGTGGTTCACCATTGCTTGGTGCATCAAGAAGCTTTTTAAAATCAATTTTTGTTAAAGCTTTAAGGCGATCTTTACCAGTTTTAGCAACATTGAGCTCAAGTAAAACTTTACGTAAGCCATCACCTACAGCAATCGGCGCGTCAGAAGTTGTGTCTACACCACCTGCAATACCTACATCGATTTGACCAAGTGCAATTTTGTTTGCAACAACAAAAGCTGCTTGTAAACCTGTACCACAAGCAATTTGAATGTCATAAGCAGGAGTTTCAGGAGCAAGATCTGTGCTCAATACAACTTCACGAGTCATGTTGAAGTCACGGCTATGTTTTAAAACAGCACCCGCAACGACTTCACCAATACGCTTACCTTGTAAGTTAAAACGCTCAACCAAACCATTCAATGCTGCTGTCAGCATGTCAGAATTAGACGCTTTAAAATAAGCAGTATTTGAACGTGCAAATGGAATACGGTTGCCACCAATAATTGCAACGCGGCGAACAGTGTTTTGGCTCATGGTTTTATCCTGTTGAACAGAAGTTTTGGTTTTTGTTGCTTTTGGTGCTGCAACTACATTATTAGAAGATGTAGATGGGGGTGCTGTAGCAGCGCTCTTATTACGAGGGCTACGTGCAGGTGCAGTCGTTGAACGAGTACGTGTCGTTTTTGGAGTATTAGTTGCTGCTTTAGGAGTTGTGCTGTTACGCTTAGCCGTGTTAGAAGCCGGCTTTGATGTATTTGACACTTTTTCCTCAGCAGAATTCTCGACTGCTGGATTTTCTTGAGTTGTCTTGCTCATAAGGCTTTTCCAAGCATATTAACGATATTCTTATAAGCTACATTAACACAATTCAAATAGACCTGTATTGACTAGAATGACATTGTAGATAGCATTCAGGTCAAGACATCCAAAGATGAACTCAAGTATGATTTGGAGTAACTCTAATGAACGACTGATTTCATATTGTTGCTATTCATCTCATAACATAATGAAGCCTGTCGTAGAAAATTCATTTCTTTGAGAGATAATAATCATGACTGATCAATACCAAGCATTTACACAATCTCCTATTGGTAAATTTGTTGTTAAAAATCTGGGTTTACCATCGCCAGTTGCATTAGAGCGTTTTGAAAGTGCTCAGCCAGTAGTGAATGGTGCAGTATTGGTTGGCGCAGCGCCGTCAAGTGTATTGTCTGGTGCGATTGCACAAGTACTTAGTAATATTCATGCTGACAGCTATGTAGGCAATAATGTTGCATTACAACAAGAAGCTGCAAAAGTTGGTTTAAATTTACGCCCATTCAATGCAGGCGACAAAGAATCAAAATTCAAAGCAGTCGTATTTGATGCTTCTGGCATTCAAAACTCAGAACAGTTAAACGAACTTTATAAATTCTTTAACCCGATTGCACGTCAAGTTGCGACTTCTGGTCGTGTTATTGTCATTGGTACAACTCCTGAAACTGCAAAAACAGTAAAACAGGCAATTGCTCAGCGTGCACTTGAAGGCTTTATCAAATCTGTAGGTAAAGAATTTAAAAAGGGTATTACTGCCCAAGTTGTCTATGTTGATGAAGGTGCTGCTGCAAACCTTGAATCAACTTTACGTTTCTTGCTTTCTCCACGTTCAGCTTATGTGTCTGGTCAAGTTGTTCGTGTGTCTAAAGCAGATGTGGTTGATGTTGATTGGGCAAAACCGCTTGCTGGTAAAACTGCATTAGTAACTGGTGCGAGCCGTGGTATTGGTGAGGCAATTGCACATGTGCTTGCACGTGATGGCGCTCATGTTATTTGTTTAGATGTACCACAACAACAAGCTGACCTTGACCGTGTGGCTGCTGACATTGGTGGTTCTACATTGGCAATTGACATTACTGCTGCTGATGCGGGCGAAAAAATTAAAACTGCTGCGGCAAAACAAGGCGGTTTAGATATTATTGTTCATAACGCAGGTATTACACGTGACAAAACTTTGGCAAACATGAAGCCAGAGCTTTGGGACTTAGTAATTAACATTAACTTGTCTGCTGCTGAACGTGTAAATGACTACTTGTTAGAAAACGATGGTCTAAATGCAAATGGTCGTATTGTTTGTGTATCATCTATTAGTGGTATTGCTGGTAACCTTGGTCAAACAAACTATGCTGCATCTAAAGCTGGTGTGATTGGTCTAGTTAAATTTACTGCGCCTATCTTAAAAAATGGTATTACCATTAACGCAGTAGCACCGGGCTTCATCGAAACACAAATGACTGCTGCGATTCCATTTGCAATTCGTGAAGCTGGTCGCCGTATGAACTCAATGCAACAAGGCGGTTTACCTGTTGATGTAGCAGAAACAATTGCATGGTTTGCATCAACTGCTTCTACAGGTGTAAACGGCAACGTTGTACGTGTATGTGGTCAAAGCTTGTTGGGCGCTTAAGCACTTTTAGCTAAAAAGGGGTGCTTGTGCATCCCTTTTTTATTCAAGAATCTATAAATTATAAAAGGTTAGGTATGAATACTCGTCATTTTAGCCAGCTACCAAAAGCGGCATTAGCTTACCCAAAAGTGGTACAAGGTTTAATTTTTAAAAAGCCGAAAGGTCCAAAAATCTTACCGCAAGTTGAATATGTAGTAGATACTCTAGAAATTGATCAGAGTCATCTCAAAGCTTATAACGAAGTATGTGGCTTTCAAAATAATGGCTTTGTACCGGCAATTTATTTGGCTGTGCTTTCTCAAAGTTTGCAAATGCACATGATGACAGCAGAAGCATTTCCATTTCCAATTTTAGGTTTAGTTCATATTCGTAACCAGATTAAACAAACCAGACCAATTGGTGTAACTGAAAAACTAACCTTGTCATGCAAATTTGGGGAATTAAAACCGCATGATAAAGGTGTTCAGTTTGACTTTATTACCACGGCAAAAGTTGGCAATGAAGTGGTGATGGAAGGCTTAACGACTTATTTATCTCGCCAAAAAGTTGAGAAAAGAGTGGGTGAGAAAGCCAAAGAAGAACAAGCGCCAGCTTATGTTCCAAAGGCAGAGTGGGATATTTTAGAAAACACAGGCCGCCGTTATGCGAAAGTGTCTGGTGATTTTAACTTAATTCATATTCATGCCATTACTGCAAAAGCATTTGGTTTTAAGCAAGCAATTGCGCATGGTATGTGGAGCAAAGCTAAAGCACTAGCGAATCTTGAATTACCAAATGCTTATGAAGCAGATGTGTGGTTCAAGCTGCCAATGTTCTTGCCATCAAAAGTTGAGTTTTTAACGGCCAATGCAGATAAAAAGACTGATTTCTTGATTCGTAATGCGAAATCGCAAAAACCGCATGTTGCAGGAACTGTAAAAGCATTATAAAAATATCAGCAGCCTGAACAGATGTTTGGGCTGCTTTTGAGCAAAATAACAAAAAATGCAAGGAACTTCATGTGATTAAAGAAATTTTACTGGCCGATACCCATAACTATCACGGTATTTTAGATGAACGTTTTATTGATTTAGCTCACCAATTTAGCCGTCTTCAAGATGCTAGAACAGGACAAGGTGGTGCTGCATTAGCGGTTTATTTTAGAGGCCAGAAAGTTGTAGATATCTACACCGGTCTAAAATCACAAAATGAAGCTTGGCAACCTGACACTTTGGCAGTTTGCTACTCTACAGGTAAAGGCGTACTCGCAACTTTAGCGCATATTTTAGTAAGTGAAGGTTTTTTAGAATACGACAAACCGATTGCGACTTATTGGCCTGAGTTTGCTCAAAATGGTAAAGAGCAAATGACTTTACGTCATGTGCTAAGTCATCAAAGCGGCATGTTTGATGTTCGAAATATTATTGAAAGTGCGAGGGAAATGCTCGACTGGTCACATATGTTAAATGTGATTGCAGCGACTAAGCCTAGATTCCTTGCCGGAGAGGGCAATGCGTATCAAGCTTTAACATTTGGTTGGCTTGTGGGTGGTGTGCTTGAAAAAGCGACTGGTCAATCTTTAGATCAGCTCATGCAAAAATATCTCGTTGAGCCTTTGCAGTTAGACGGCGCTTATTTTGGTACGCCTGCAAGTGAACTGGAACGTGTAGCACGTTTAATTATTCAACCAAAACCTGAAAAAACAGCGGCTCCCCAAGTTGAAAAACCTAAAAAGCCTCAAGCACGCAAGAGTTCACTCTCTGAAAAAATGATTACGTGGACTGGACAAGACCCGCAAGATTTTCAGGATGCCATGATTCCAAAAGGAATGAAGCATTTTAGTTTCTTTAGTGATGAAGGGTTACAAGCAGTCATTCCAGCGGCGAACGGCACGTTTACTGCAAATAGTCTTGCTAAAATTTATGCGATGCTGGCAAATCAAGGCGAATGGGAAGGGCAGCAACTCATTCGCCCAGAAGTATTTAAAGAATTCAGTACCATTCAAAGTTATGCACGTGATCGAGTCATGCCAATTCCAATGAATTGGCGTTTAGGGTATCACCGCATTATTACTATGGGTAAACGCGCTAAAAATGGCTTTGGACATATTGGTTACAATGGTTCAGGAGCGTGGTGCGATCCTGAGCGCGACCTGAGTTTTGCCTATACTCATAACTTCCAGATTGGTTCAATCACGGGTGATTATCGTTTGTGGGGGCTTACTCAAGAAGCCTTACGTTGCACTGACCAAATTTTAAAAGGCCGTAAAGGCTGGTTCTAATTTTAGTGTTTTAAAGCTGGTATTCTAATTAATGCCAGCTTCTATATTTATAATAATTCTAGGCGAATAATTGCTTCAGTATGGCGCTTGAAGTCTTCTTCAGCCAAACCTTGTAAACCAAGTTGATAAATACCTTCTAATCCGCATACAAAGGCAATGAGTCGCCAAGCTATGTCTGTTGAATTAGATATATTTTTAAATTCACCTTCTTTTTTACCACATTCAATTGCTTGCACAATTGTTTGATGCCAATTCTGCATGGCAAGGTTATAAGCCTTTCGTATTTCAACATCTTGTTCAATTAAGAGTTCAGCCTCATTCCATAAGCGTAAGTAGGGCTGAAGTCTATCTATGTTTTCTGCGCCTAATAAGATGAATAGCCTTTGAAATTGGCTAGTGGTTTTTAGAGTTTGTTCAATTTCATCAAGCTGTTCCATGAGCTTTAAAAAAGCTTCAGCTTTTAAATGAGATGCCGACGAAAAGTGGTGGTGAACTTGTCCGGTAGAGGTTTGTGCTTCTGTTGCGATTCGGCGTACCGTCATGGCTGTAAAACCTTCAGCCAAAGCAACTTGCATGGCTGCTTGCAGAATCATTTCTCTGCGTTGATCGCGATTAAGATAGGCCATGTTTCTTTCACCTGACTGAATTCGACACAAATTACATTAAAACTAAAAGTTGGACAAGTGTCCAATTGTGTATATAATAACCATGATTTGAACACGTGTCCAAGTTTTGGATATTGAAGAGCGTTATGCAAAAAAAATGGTTAATCCTGACAATTATCGTCCTTATATATTTACCAGTTACGATTGATGCAACGGTGATGCATGTTGCAACCCCATCTTTAAGTGCAGCATTGAATTTAACTGCCAATCAGCTTTTATGGGTCATTGATATTTATTCACTGATTATGGCGGGTTTGATTTTGCCGATGGGTGCACTGGGTGATCGTATTGGCTTTAAAAAATTATTATTTATTGGAACTGTAATTTTTGGAGTCGGTTCCTTAGCTGCGGCTTTTTCTCCAACAGCTTACGCGTTAATTGCTTCCCGTGCTGTTTTAGGTCTAGGGGCAGCGATGCTTATTCCTGCCACTTTATCAGGCATTCGTAATGCTTTTACCGAAGAAAAGCAGAGAAATTTTGCACTTGGTCTTTGGTCTACAGTGGGTGGCGGCGGAGCAGCTTTTGGTCCATTAGTTGGTGGATTTGTACTAGAACATTTCCATTGGGGAGCAGTATTCCTCATCAATGTCCCAATTATTTTAGTGGTTCTGGTCATGATCGCGATGATCATTCCAAAACAACAAGTGAAAACTGATCAGCCAATTAATTTAGGGCAAGCTTTAATTTTGGTTGTAGCCATTTTAAGCCTCATCTATTCAATCAAATCGGCGATGTACAACTTCTCGGTGCTTACGGTTGTGATGTTTGTGATTGGTATAAGTACTTTAATCCATTTCATTCGAAGCCAAAAAAGAACGACCACGCCAATGATTGATTTGGAGTTATTTAAACATCCAGTGATTTCTACCAGCATTGTTATGGCTATTGTTTCCATGATTGCTTTGGTTGGCTTTGAATTACTCTTGTCTCAAGAGTTGCAGTTTGTACATGGGTTTTCACCATTACAGGCAGCCATGTTTATTATTCCATTCATGATCGCGATTAGTTTAGGTGGTCCATTAGCTGGAATCTGTTTAAATAAATGGGGACTTAGACTTGTATCTACTGTTGGTATTTTAATAAGTGGATTTAGTCTATGGGGGCTTGCCCAGCTTAACTTTTCGACCGATCATTTTTTAGCGTGGACGTGTATGGTCTTTTTAGGCTTTAGCATTGAAATTGCCTTATTGGCTTCAACTGCCGCCATTATGTCATCCGTCCCACCTCAAAAGGCAAGTGCAGCAGGTGCGATCGAAGGTATGGCCTATGAGCTTGGTGCTGGTTTAGGTGTCGCTATTTTCGGGTTAATGTTGTCTTGGTTTTATAGCCGCTCAATTATTTTACCAGCAGAGCTTCCATCGAACTTAATTGAAAAAGCGAGTATCTCGATTGGTGAAACCATGCAATTAGCTTCTAACCTTGAAAGCCCTTTGGTAGGGCAATTAATTGCAGTTGCTCAGCAAGCTTTTAGCTATGCGCATAGTTGGGTGCTTACAATCTCCGCCATTTGTTTCTTCCTTTTAACTGTATTTGTCTGGTTTAGCTTTCCAAAGAAAGTAAATTAAGAAATTCAAAATAGAGGATAAAAAGAGAGATGATCTTTCTTTTTATCCTTAAATATCTTTTTTAATATTTTCTTCATATCGAAAATTGGTTATTTAATTCTCATAAATAAACTATTCTTTAATAGGTTTCATGTTTTTATTTTAAAATGATTCAATATTCATGTAATTGAAATTTAATGAAAAATTTTTTGATCGAAAATTGACTGTAAAAAAATGGTTTGTTAACCTGCTATGCGAAAATCTAAAAACAAATAAAAGAGGCAGCTGTGAATTTTAAATTAAAAACATCACTCATTATTGGAGCAATTGTTGCGTCTTCACTTGTATATGCCGCAACTGTACTTTCACCAAATCAGAATAATAATAGTGGATCAATTCCATCTGGTTATTCAGATTTAGAATTTTCTTTAGCAAATGGGAATTGGGTCAAAAATCTCTCTTTACCGGCAAGCGCTAATAATTCGGACAAGATTACAGTTCGTTCTAGTGCCGCTTATAGTAGTTATTTAGATACTTCTAATACGAATATTCCGTTAGAAGTGTTGAAGATAAATAGCGGAGATGTTTATCAATTCATCTTTAATAGCAGTCAAAATAAATGGATTGCTCAGTTAGCGACGGTTAGTCCTACCAATGGTACTAACTATGAGGTTGTACCTTTAACAACCGCATCAATGCAAAAAGTACTCATTCAAAATGACAAATGGGCACAAACCATTGCTTTACCAAGTGACGTACGTGACGGAACAACCGTACAAGTTGCTTCTACAGCAAGTGCAAATTCGGATATTGATAAAACAAATTTACTTTTCCCGAGCAGTTTTACATTAAAAAATGGCTCTGAATATTGGTTTAAATATTATTCTGCTTTAGGAAAATGGGTTCCAGAATATATAAAACCACAGAAGCGAAATGTTCAGCAAATTGGAACATCTTTAGCGGCAGTAAATAGTCCACTTACCGAAGTTTCATTTGGAGATGGAAATTGGGTTTCCAATTTCACTTTGCCGACCACTGCAAGTGATAGGGATAGAATTATTATCAAGTCTACAGCGACTTGGTCTGCAAAAATTAATAATACCAATATTAATAGCCAAGCGACTTTAACGCTTAAAACAGGTGATCAATATGAGTTTATGTATGTAAGTGACAAAGGATATTGGCAGCTGATCTCTTCACCAACAAAGGTGATTGATTCTACAGCAACAATCCCTGCAACTTTACCGAATATGACTCAGCCCACTTTAAAGGTGAAACTGTCTACATCAAATTGGCAGCCGACCTTGCAGCTACCTGCTAAAGCTCAAGTCGGCGATAAAGTTGTTATTGTGTCTAATGCATCGGCAGACACCTATATTAATGCCGCTAATGGCTTGTCTACTGCAATTAAAAATGGTGAAAATCGCCGTTTTATTTACACCGCTCAAGGCTGGACAGTAGATAGTTATACAATTGATATGTTGTTGGTTTCTAGCCCAGAGGTAAACTCAATTTTAGGAGAAAGCGCTGCAAAACTTAGAATGATTGAAGGCGTAAATTTAACGAATTTAACTGCTGAAAATTCGAATGCGCGTTTTTACTTAAGAGATGTAGGTTACCTAACTTACAAAATTCCTGCTGCCACGTTAAAAGAAGCAATCTCTATTGGACGAGATGACACGACGGTACAAAATGAGCGAAAACGTGTATTGGCAGACGGTGTTTATTATCAAGGTAATGAACCAGGTGATGGCGGTTGTGGTTGGGCTTGGATTAATGCTTCTGCATATAACATGATTGGTGCAAATGATATTGCAGGTTGTTCTTTTGCCGCTATGCGTCATGAAGTCGGGCACAATCTTGGCCTGTACCATAATGGTTCAACCAATATTGGTTCAGGTTTTGCCCATCCATTAGGAAGTACCGCAATGGGTGGTAATAATATTAATTTTTACTCTAGCCCGTATCTATATAACCCTAAATATGGTGTACGTTTAGGTGTAGAAGGAAAAATTGATGCTGTCAGTGTCATTAACTTAAATGCACAGAAAATTTCTCTATATAACTAATCTCTATTTTTAGCTGTAACGAATGAACAAAAATAAATTGTTAATAGGAACTGCTATCGCTTGTGTGGCGTTAGCAGTTTTAATCTGGTTTGCTTTTTCACAGCAAAGTTCTTCTGCTTTAACGTCGCCTTTAGAAAGTCGGCAAGAGTCTGGGCCAAAAATAGCAGATAATCAAAATGGTTTGGTCCGTCAAAATATGCTGAATTTGAGTCCTTCCGAAAAAGAAAGATTGTCTCAGCAACAGATTGTTTTTAATGAAATAGAAAAAGATCAGCTTCCTTCTAATATTAATTTTCCGCTGCTTAAAAATGCTAAAGGTATGGTCATTAAATATGATCCAAATGTGATTGAACTTAAAAAAGTGGGCGACACTGTTAAGTTCCAAATGTTGGAATATGGCATTAATCGCACGGGCAAAATAGTAGAGATCGAACCTGTTGACCAAGATATTGTTCGATGGACTGGAAAATTTGATCAGGGCGATCCGAACCAGAATTTCTTTACCATTACTCAAAGTCAAAAAGATCACTATACGATCATGCAGATTTTTACCGAGAAAGGAAATTATTCGGCTGAAATTAAGGATGGTGTCGGGCTGGTCCAAACCATGGATGAAGGTGTAACTGATCAAGAGCTACATCATGATCATCCTTAGATAAATAAATGGTTCTGGTAGAGAAAAGAAGCCAGTTCGCAGTTTATCTGTACGGATATGAGCTTTATGCGTTCACACTCTTTTAAAAACAAAGTATGCTTATGCCTGTAAAAAGGAGCATACATGTATCAAGTACTTGCTAGAAAATACCGTCCACGTAATTTCAATGAGTTAGTGGGGCAAAACCATGTTTCTCGTGCATTAAGTAGTGCATTGGAACGCGGTCGTCTTCACCATGCTTATTTATTTACAGGAACGCGTGGTGTAGGTAAAACTACAATTGCACGTATTTTAGCCAAGTGTTTGAACTGCGAAACGGGTGTGACTTCTACACCATGTGAAGTCTGTGCAACGTGTAAAGCGGTAAATGAAGGTCGCTTTATTGACCTGATCGAAATCGATGCTGCTTCAAGAACGAAAGTAGAAGATACACGTGAACTTTTAGACAACGTTCCTTATGCACCAACACAAGGTCGTTTTAAAGTTTACCTGATTGACGAAGTGCATATGCTATCGACGCATTCTTTTAATGCGTTATTAAAAACACTAGAAGAACCACCAGAACACGTTAAGTTTCTGTTTGCTACGACTGACCCACAAAAGCTACCGATTACGGTTATTTCACGTTGTTTGCAATTTACTCTACGACCTTTAGCTGTCGATGAAATTACCAAGCACCTTGGTGCTATTCTTGAAAAAGAGCAAATTAATGCAGATCAAGATGCAATTTGGCAAATTGCTGAATCTGCTCAAGGTTCATTACGTGATGCTTTATCTTTAACTGACCAAGCGATTGCTTATGGTCAAGGTTCTGTACATCATCAAGATGTTAAAGAAATGCTTGGCTTGATTGATCGTACAATTATTTATGATTTGATTTTAGCGATTCATCAAAACCAACGTGAGAAAGTAAGCCAGCTTTTATTGCAATTTAGACATCAAGCGCTAGATGTTTCACTTGTGCTTGATCAGTTGATTTCAACATTGCATGAATTGGCAATTTTGCAATATCTACCTGATTTGAGTTTGAAATATAGCGATGAAATCAATCGCAAAATCATGCAGCTGTCTAAGCTGATTTCTGCTCAAGATTTGCAGCTTTATTACCAAATCGCATGTAAAGGTCGTTCAGACTTGCAACTTGCCGTAACGCAAGAGCAAGGTTTTGAAATGTGTGTTTTACGCTTATTGGCATTCCGTCCCTTAGCGCCTAATGAAATTTTAGTATCAGAGCCTGTTCAACAAAATGGACAAGCAGTGGTGAATCACCAAGTACAGCAACAAGTTCAAGATATTGCTCCTGTAAGTGCTGTTCAGCCTGTTGAAGTTATTAGTCAACCCGCTATGGTTGAACCTGAACCTGAACCTGAACCTGAACCTGAACCTGAACCTGAACCTGAACCTCAGTCTAATCAGGATTTAATGGTATTTGATCCAAATCATCATGAGTTGATTGGACTTGAGTCAGCAGTTGTTCAAGAGACTGTTAGTGTTCTGGAAGAAGATTTCATTCCTGTACCCGAACAAAAGTTAGTACAAGTTCAGGCAGAAGTCCAAACTAAAAATATTGAACCTGAACCAGCTTTCACTGCTGAACCTATGGGTTTATTTGAAACGCCTAACGCTGAATTTTCGCTGGCCCAAGATACGCCTGATCTTGCTTCTGAACCTATTATTGAACAACAGTCATTTGTACAAGCCGAAGTAATGGTTCAAACAGAAACAGTTGCGTTTGTGAAAGAGTCTAGCGAAGCTGATAACGGACAGCTGATGCCTCAAGATATCTTGAAGCTGGCTCCTCAAGTTTTAGAAGGTGAGTGGACACTTGAAAAATGGGAATATTGGTTTAGAAACAGTCAACTTTCACCCGCTGTTCAAGAACTCGCGCAGCATGGTGTGATGACTGGTGAAATTGGCGGCAATACTATTTTCCATATTCCTCAAGAATATGAAAATATGCTGACCCAATTGCAGCAAGGCCTTATTGATGCATTAAATGAGCAATGGCCGAATACTCAATTTACAGTTGAATATGGTGCTTTGAATACATCTACACCATATACCATTCAAAGTGCGCGTAAAGAAAAAGCCTTTCACAGAGCTGCTGAGCTATTACAGCAACAGCCAGTCATTAAGAGTCTTATAGAGACCTTTGATGGCGAACTACAAAATATTCAATTAAAGCCTTAAATTTAACTGAGTTTTGATCTGGTGCAGAATATGAAAATAATAGAATTTTCATATTTTTCACTGGATTGAAATATTTGGGTCATGTCACTGTCATTGTACTTTTCTATGTTAGCCATTTTAGATTTTAAATGGATTGTATACAGCAATGAAAAGGCAATGCACTGGAATAACTTCTTTTAAATATTCATATTTTTTATTAATCGGCGCGATTCTGCTGAGTGGTTGTAACGACTCATCAAATGATAATTCAAATACACCAGATACAGGTAAAAAGCCTGTAATGCGCTGTGCTCCATAAACTTAAATAATAAAAAGAACCTGATCATGATTACACGTCGTAAATTTTTAAATTATTCTTTAAATATGGGTTTTGGTGCAGCGGCATTGGCAGCGTTCCCATCTAGTATTCAAAAAGCTTTAGCAATTCCTGCAAACAATAAAACTGGCACCATTCAGGATGTCGAACACGTTATTATTTTAATGCAGGAAAACCGATCTTTTGACCATTATTTTGGAACATTAAAAGGCGTCCGAGGTTTTACTGACCGTTTTACAATTCCTCTACCAAGTGGTCGCCGTGTCTGGGAGCAGCTTAGAAGTAATGGGCAAGTTTTAACGCCTTTTCACTTAGATGGTACAGCCAATAATGCGCAGCGTGCAGATGGTACGCCACATACGTGGAATGACAGTCAGCTGGCTTGGGACAATGGGCGTATGGCGAATTGGCCAGCCCATAAAACTGATATATCCATGGGTTATTTTAAAGAAAAAGAAATTCCATATCAGTTTGCACTTGCGAACGCCTTTACGATTTGTGATGCCTACCATTGCTCTATGCACACCGGAACAGATGCAAACCGCTCTTTTCATTTAACGGGTACAAATGGGGCGACACCGACCAAGCGTTCATTTGTAAACAATGAGTGGGACTGGATTGATGGTAACCCTGCTACGGCAGATCGCGGTTACACGTGGAAGACTTATGCTGAGCGTTTAGAAGAAGCAGGGGTAAACTGGATTTGTTATCAAAATATGCCAGATGAATGGGGCGATAACATGCTTGGGGCATTTCGTACGTTCAGAAAAGCTAATATTGCATCTGGTTATCCTGTTGCAAGCGGTGGTGAACCAAACAAACCGTACGCTGATACAGGACAAAAACTACCATACAAAGCCTATGATGCTGCGACCGATAATGCCAAAAATCCACTCTATAAAGGCATTGCAAATACATTGCCGGGCAATAAACCTGAAGAATATCTCGATGCTTTTAAACGCGACATTCGTGAAGGTAAGTTACCTCAAGTGTCTTGGATTAATGCGCCATCGATTTATTGTGAACATCCAGACCCTTCAAGCCCTGTCCAAGGCGCTTGGTTTATTCAAGAAATTATTGATGCTTTAACAGCTGTGCCAGAGGTTTGGAGTAAAACAGCACTCATTATCAATTTCGATGAAAATGATGGTTACTTTGACCACGTACCGTCACCATCAGCGCCATCTCGTCTCAAAAATGGCCAGTACGCAGGCAAATCGACATTAAGCAGTGCCGATATGCAGGATGAGTATTTTGATCATGCTGCGCCTGAAGGAAGCCATTCTCAGCCTACACCTGATGGACGCGTTTATGGTCCGGGCCCTCGTGTTCCGTTATATGTGATTTCCCCATGGAGCCGTGGTGGCTGGGTGAACTCGCAAGTGTTTGACCATACTTCTGTGCTTATGTTTTTAGAAAAACGTTTCGGTGTAAAAGAGCCGAATATCAGTCCATACCGCCGTGCAGTGTGTGGTGATTTAACCAGTGCATTTAACTTTAAAACACCAAATGCAGATGTTTTACCGCAGCTGAATGGTAAACAAACACGTTTGCAGGCCGATGAGCTAAGAAAAAATCAAGAAGCTTTACCAGCTGTTCCTGTACCAACGGATATTAAGTTCCCGATTCAACAGAGTGGCATACGTCTGTCGCGTGCGCTACCTTACGAGCTGCACACCAGCGCGCGCTGTAAAGCCGATGGTAAAGTGCAATTGATTTTCTCTAATACGGGGAAACAGGCAGCAGTTTTTCATGTATATGACAAACTTAACCTAGACCGTATTCCAAAGCGTTATATTGTCGAGCCGAATAAAACTCTAGATGATGAATGGGATGTTTTAAAAGATAACTTGGGCCGTTATGACCTATGGGTACTTGGTCCAAATGGCTACCATCGTCATTTTAAAGGCGATACTCAACGTATTGTCGATAGTAGTGTTAAACCTGAAATTCGAGTGTGCTATGACATTGCCAATGGTGATGTTTATGTCGAACTCATGAATGATGGTACCAAGGATACAATATTGACGGTAAAACCTTGTGCATATCGACAAGATGCGCCGTTACAACTTACCGTAAAGGCGGGGCAGGTTGTTAAGCAACATTGGGCTTTGGCTGATGTCGGGCATTGGTATGATTTTGAAATCACGAGCCAGAGTGATCCATACTATTACCGACGTTTTGCTGGTCGAGTTGAAACGGGTGAAGACTCTTTTAGTGATCCCGCAATGATGTAAGCTAAAACGAGGCAAAAAGAGCTGTGTATTTTCTTTTTGCCTCATTTTTTATAATAAGAAATTCTCTAAAACCTCACGAACTGTCTCGGAAATTAGCACAGTCTTACGCGTTTCGCGATCAACAAACACATGCACAAAATGCCCTTGAGCTGAGGCTTGATCTTGACCTTGTTTAAAGATTGCCAATTCATAACGTAATGAAGTCGTACCGATTTTACCAATCGCCACACCTACCTGAATAATTTCTGGAAATGATAACTCTTGTAAAAAGCTACAAGCTGAATCAACCACTAAGCCAATTGACTTTGCTTCATGAATATCAAAACCTGTTTCTTGAATGAGCAAAGCATTGGCTGCTGTATCAAAGTAGCTATAGTAAGTCACATTATTCACATGACCATAGATGTCATTATCTGCCCAACGCGTTTGAATATCTAAAAAGAACTTAAATTGAGCTCGGGTTTTTAAAACGGGTTTAGTCATTAATGAATCGCCTGATAAATTGCTAAAGCAGCGGCTTCTGTCATGTCACGCGGGTTATTTTGTAGCAAGCGAGTTTGTAACATGGCATCTTGTGCAAGCCGAGGTAAGCTCGACTCATCAATACCCAAATCTCTAAGTTTTAAAGTTAAACCACTACGGTCCAAGTGGTTCTGCATATGGTCAATAAACAGATCACACAAGCCATCAGTGCTACCATTACTATATGGATCTAGCCATTGCATAAGCTCCGCATAGTATTTTTTTGCATTAGGTGCATTAAATTTTAATACTTCGACCAACACTAAAGCATTGGTATGCCCATGCGATAAATGAAAATGTCCGCCTAATGGGTAAGCTAAAGCATGCACAGCAGCAACAGGCGAGTTTGCAAACGCTTGACCCGCGAGCATTGAACCAAAAAGCATGTTTTGACGTGCTTCTAAATCATTACTATCTTTAAGAACTTTCGGTAAGTTATGATTTAACAACTTCAAAGCATTTTTAGCTAAAATATCGGTGTATATATTCTTCTTGTGTTTAGAGGTATATGCCTCAATAGCATGTACCATCGCATCGATACCTGTTGCAGCGGTAATATGTGCTGGAAGGTTTTGAGTAAAAGTAGCATCAAGAATCGCAGTGTCGGCGTACAGTACTGGAGAGACAATCCCCATTTTTGTTGTCTCGCCAGTAGTCACAATTGAAATAGGCGTTACTTCAGAACCTGTACCCGCTGTCGTTGGAATCAAAATAAGTGGTAGGCGAGCAGTGGTTACTTGGTTTACGCCGTACATCTCTTGCAAATTTTGAGTTTGGTTGGGGTGGGCGAGTAAAGCGATTACTTTTGCAACATCTAAAGAACTGCCACCACCAAAACCAATGATGGCATCTACATTTTGCTGTTTTGCATAATTGGCTGCATCTAGTACTACTTGTTCAGGTGGATCAGCCTGCACATCTGCATAAATGTCATATTCAATATTGAGCGTATCTAAAATTTGAAGAATAGGCAGATGTAATTGATTTTTGACCATGCCTGCATCTGTGACTAGCAATAAATTACGGTAAGCTTTTGAAAACAAAACATTCTGTAATTTTTGTATAGAGCCTAAGCCAGAGATGATATTTGGGACGGTTTGAAATTGAAAATGGCTCATATACATTATTTCCTTATTTTTGAAAATTATTGTTGAACTGTTCTATAAGATTCAATCTTCAAATAACTTAGCATAAGACACCTTAAAATAAAGTAGTTCTGAGGCGATTATGTTGAGTGTTATATGAGATAAGCACTATTTTCATGTGGTCAGAGTCAGATGATAGACGGAGATCATGCAAGTAATTTAAAAGATCATCGAAAGGTGGGCTTTTTGTTATTTATAGGGTTATGTAGATTTTCCTGAAGGCTGCTAATTCATATAATGTCTTAACAATTTATAATTTTATTCGGTTCAAAAAATGAAAATTTCTAAGACTTTACTTAGTATTATTGGATGCACTTGCTTCATGCTGAGCTCCGCAGTAATGGCTAAAACTAGCTCTAGCGTCTATTCACCAAAAAAGGGTGTAATTTGTGACAAATATATTTGTGCTGACAAGAAGGGTGTATCTAAAAAACTTACCGCCAAATACTTAGGAACTCACAAAGCCAACAGAGCATTCTCTCAAGGCGATTTTGATACTTCAGCATTTACACTCTCAAATGGTGTGTTCTGTGATACCAAAATGAAACTATGTCATGTCGATCGATATTTTGAGAATGGGCACCGTAGCAAGATTGATAGAACTATGACTGATAAATTATTTAAAAATAAATAATTTTTGTCTTCATGTTGCTTAAAAGCCCATAATATTTGGGCTTTTCTCTAGAAAATATAAGATAAAATAGATTACTAATTAAAAACTATATAAGCTCTGAAAAATCAGTTTTTTATTTAGGTTTTCTGAATATATAAATAAAGACTAGTTTAATAAGTTGTATTACCGGCATTGAAAAATTTTATGGGTTTGCAATTATGAAGAAGGTAGCATTTGTTTTAATTAATGCGGACTCTTAACACATTAAATTCTTAATTATCATAGATGAATAGAATAGTAAGGCAAAATAATTATCGAATTAATTAGAAAATCAGAGATGTTATTGAAAATAGTTAACTACCCGTATGTTTGTCACTTATCGGATTTTATAAAAATATTTACCCACTTGTTTATACTAAGTGTTCAAAATAAAAACAGGATAATGATATGAAAAAGATAATACTAGCGACAATAATGAGTTTTGGTGGAGTAGGGAGTGCTTTTGCAGAATGTACTTATAACTTTGATGCAACGCTAACTCAATTACAATCTTTAGGTAATACTTCTGTTCAGAAGTTCCCAACTATTACAGGAAATAAGTTTTCCTATAAGACCTCTCAGCAAAGTCCCATTTATATGGCTTACAGTCAGGACTATCTTACAAGAGTATTAGCCGCAAATGATTCTCAGGCTTCGCTCTATACGCGTGGTGACAAAATACTACCGACAACTGGAATTATCGCTTTTGAATATAAAATTAAAGTTCCAACATTAGGTAATACAGGCTATGTAAATATTTTCCCGGCTTTATCTGGTGGAATCATGCAGAACGGTAAGGCTGTACATTTTATAGTGGCTTATCAACATGGTCCCACAACTAATAATTTTTATATTCAAACGACTTCAAATGATAGTGCATTAGTTTCTAATGGATTTAATTTAGCTCCTGAAGTTACTTCTGATGGTTATCAAAAGATTGGTATCTATATTAATCAGAATTCTAATCAAGTTGGTTTAGTTTTTAATGGGGTTAACAAAGGTTATTTTGCAACGTTTCCTTCCAAACTAGATAACTTGTATTTTTCATTAACCTCTAATTTTTATGATTTAGCCGTAACTGATGTAAATAAAGATGTTTCGATTGAGTTTCTACTTGATCAATCAAAAATTACACAAAGTTATCCGACTGGTACTAAAGATATTTGTGGAGTAGCTTTATAAAAAGTCTGTTAAATTTAAAAAAATTCTCATCAGCCACTTTCGAGTGGCTTTTTTACAGTTAAACGAAAGTGAGATGAACAGAACAAATTATTCCTTATTTCTGCGAGGAATGAGTTTCAATACCAGATTATTAAGATCTATGACTTGATTAGATGAATCAACAAGCTTTAATTTGAGTTGATCATCTGAATTCTTCTTAAAAACTTTCACGACATCTTTATCTGCTTCAATAAAATTACTACCAGATTCAAGCATGGCAAGCAAAACAATATTTAGACTTTTACCTTTTTTGGTGAGTAAGTATTCTTTACGTTCTCGTACACCCACTTCTTTATAAATTGATAGTTCAAATATTTCTAATTGAATGAGGTGTTTTAGACGATTAGATAAAATTTGCTTCGATATACCTGTATTTTCTAGAAAATCATTAAATTTCGTTACGCCGTAAAAAGCTTCTCTCAACAATAGGATCGTCCAACTATCGTTCAATATCTCAGCAATTTTGAAGATTCCACATACATCTACTGAAAATCTATGATCTGGAATAATATTTGACATTCTAGGGAGCTCCAATTAACATGAGTCTATAATTTAGACCTAGACTTAATTCAGGTAGCATTATGCCATTTATAAATATACAAACTATAGAGGGTTTACTAGATAAAGATAGTAAAGCCGAGCTTTTTAAACGAATAACAGATTTATTTGTAGAGATAGAAGGAAAGGGAAATCCAGCTTTTCAAGAGCATGTCTGGATTCGAATTGATGAACATCCACCTGAACAGTGGCAATTAGGTAGCTTAAGGCCAACGAAGGAAATGATTGAGTTAATTAGTAACGTTAAATGATTGTTTTGGGCCTTTTACTAAAGCTGTATTAGAAAATCATAAGTTGTACATTAAGTAGTTGCTATTCTTTTTTAGGATTTAAAGCTCATATAATTATTAATAATGTGAGTATCTACTTTGTTGTAAAAGCTCTCTTCGGAGGGCTTTATTGTTTTATTCAAAATTAGAAGGGCAGCTACTTTATCGACTGATTTATCAACTTTTAATCTATTGATAAACATTATTTTCCTTTTCAAGCCATGTGAGTTTTGACAAAATGCAACACGTCACAATGGTCAATTCGATTCTGACAATCATTGATAGTTTTGTCAGGGTTTTACATGCTCCATATTAATTTCTATTTAATTCAAATGTTTGGAAGTAGTTTCTAATGGAAACACAATATAAGGTGTTATGCGTCTGTTTAGGAAACATTTGCCGTTCTCCCACGGCTGAAGTGGTTTTCAGACATTATTGTGATGCACATCAACTTAATGTCATTGTCGATTCAGCTGGAACGAGTAATTATCATCCAAATAAAGCACCTGATCAGCGTAGTCAGTTGCACGCTAAAAAAAGAGGTTATGACTTGTCGTCTTTACGTGCAAGGCAGCTTTCAACACAAGACTTTTTAGAGTTTGATTTGATTTTGGCAATGGATCACCAAAACTTTGATGATATTCATGACATGCTACAAAGCGCGGTTTCTCAGTTTGGTACTCATCAAATTCGTGCAAAAGTAGCTTTAATGAGTGAGCATGATCCTCAATATCTACAACAAGCCTTACCTGATCCTTATTATGGTGGTGCTGATGGCTTCGAGCGCGTACTTGACCAATGTGAGTCTAGTAGTTTGGCGTGGATTAATATTTTAAAAAAACAATTGAATGTTTAAGAATAGGTTTTTCAACACAATGCAAATTCAGAATCAGATACAGCTTAAACCATTCAATACATTAAGTTTAGATGCAACAGTTTCACATTACACAAAAGTCGGTAATATTCAGGATATTGAAGAAGCTTTGGATTTTGCTAAGCAGCATCATTTAAATGTACTTGTGTTATCGGGCGGTAGTAACATGTTGTTGCCGCAGCAGATCAATGCCTTAGTGATTCATCTTGATATTCAAGGAATTGAAGTTTTATCTGAAGATCATGATTTCGTTCGGGTTAAAGTAGGTGCAGGTCAAGTCTGGCACGATTTTGTTTTATATAGTACAAAGCAAAATTGGTTTGGTTTGCAGAATCTAGCGCTTATTCCAGGCTTAGTAGGTGCATCACCTGTACAAAACATTGGTGCTTATGGAGTAGAGGTCGGTGAGTTTATTGAGTCGGTACAAGTGTATGACCGTAAATTAAAAGAAACTCAGTCAATTTTAGCGGCTGACTGCCATTTCGCTTACCGCCATAGTATTTTTAAAGATGATCCGAACCGTTATATCATCACGCATGTCACTTTTAAATTACTTAAACAGCCAAATTTAAAACTTAACTATGGTGATTTGAAGCAAGCAGTTGGTGATAATCAGACTGCTGAGAACTTACAAAATCAAGTGATTCATATTCGCCAAAGTAAACTCCCCGATCCAAAACAATATCCAAATGTAGGGAGTTTCTTTAAAAATCCGATTGTTAATCCTCAAGAATTTGAACGTCTAATCACACAATTCTCAACAATTCCACATTATCCTCAAGCTAGTGGAAACGTTAAAATTGCAGCAGGATGGTTAATTGATCAGGCGGGTTGGAAAGGGAAGCAACTCGATATGGTAGGGATGTTTCATAAACAGGCATTAGTTTTGGTGAATTATGCCAATGCATCTCTTACTGATGTAAAGAAAACTTATCAGGCTGTACAACATGATGTTGATCAGCGTTTCCATATTATGTTAGAACCAGAGCCTGTGCTTTATAACAGTTTAGGTTTAATTGAAAATCATACGGAATAGTTTTATGCCAAAAGTACACTTAATGGTACGTTTAGTACAAGTAGTCACCGTGCTATTTGTACTATTAGGCTGTTTCGTGGTTTTTTTATATTCGCCGTTTTATTCAAAATTAATTGTAGCTGGACTTAATTATTTTGTACCGGTTGATGTGAATCAAGTCGCCGCTGAAAGTCAGAGACAAGCTGCATTAAGTGAACATGATAATTTAGAGCCAGGTTCAAATCTATGGATTGCTCGTCAAGCGTATTTAAAGCTGACTGAAAAAGCTTTACGTGAAAAAAAGACAACAGATCTGACCTATCTTCAAGAAAACTATAAGGCTTTGCAGCAAATTATTCTTTTAGAAGAAAAGGAACAAGATTCAGAGGCAGCCGCTTCTGTAACGGTTCCTTTAGTCGTGAAAAACTCAGAAATTGATGCTGCTGATGAAGCAAGTAGCCCAATTGATGAAGCACTCTTTATTAATAGTTCAGAAAATAAGGCCCTTACAGAGCAATATACCGAGTTTTTAGCACGAAAACCTGTAGTGCCAGAACACCAGAAAGCTGTGAGCGAACCTGAACAGAAAATCGAGTATGTTCGTAAAAATCCTTTACCAGCTCCATCTAAAAAGTTATCACAACCTTATGCAATTGTTGTTTTAGGTGGTGGTTTGACTCTTGATAAAAATGGAAAAGATATTGTAGTTAATGGCTATACACGCTTGAGACTAGAAAAAACCTTAGAAGTTGAAAAACAAAATCAGCTTCCTATTGTACTGAGCGGTGTTGAAGCGCCTTATATGCAAGCTTGGTTAAAAGAGCGCGGCGTTGATGCAAAGTTACTAGAAAAACGTAGTATGAATACTTGTGAGAATACAAGATTTAGTTCTCTATTGCTTCAGAAAAAGGGTGGAGCACCGACGGTCATGTTGGTTACAGATGAATACCACATGCCGCGTACTCGCCGACTATTTGCTTTAAATGGTATAGAAACCATTCCTGTTGTGGCTCCAATGCCAACACCACTGACACGCTGGCAACCAAGTGTGCAAAATTACGATCATAGCCGTCGTGCAAATTATGAATTACTTGCGACAATTCGCGACATGTTGTTTGGTTCAAGTGATTGTCGAGAGGTACCTTAATGTCAGATATCCCATTTCTCAATCCTGCCGTATTAAAACAATTAGATTTGCCGGTTCCTAACCGTGATCTTACGCCACAGGTTTTAAGTCCACTTAATTTAAATACATTAGAAGAACCATCTCGAGATTTACTGGCTTACCGTAAGTTATATGGTTTGCATTTACTTGAATGTGATCATTGGCAGGGCTATGTTCAAATGCCTTTGTTTCGATTACATGTGCAAGTTTTCAAGCCTAAAGTAGAGAAAATACAAGGTACTGTCTGCTTATTACATGGCTATCTTGAGCATAGTGGTATTTATCAGCCTATTATTCGTGAAATTCTTGAACAAGGCTTTAGTGTCATTACCTATGACTTACCAGGGCATGGTTTAAGCAATGGCTCACCAGCAAGTATTCAAAATTTTGATCACTATCAACAAGTGCTGATGGCTGTTTATCAATATGTAAAACATGCAGATCAGTTACCAAAACCTTGGGTAGGAATTGGACAAAGTACGGGTGGCGCAATCTGGATGCATCACTTATTGGAATATGCTGAAAAACGCCAAGATCCGATTGTAGATAGAGTTTTGCTACTTTCTCCTTTGATTCGTCCTGCAAAAACAGCATGGTGGCATAACCCAGTTGGATTGGGCATTATTCGCCGTATTAAGCGCCAAGTACCGAGACACTTTAGACGTAATAATCATAATCCTGAATTTTTACGTTTCATTCGTTTAAAAGATCCTTTGCAACCTCGAATGATGGGTATGGACTGGATTTTGGCAATGTCTAAATGGATGCAAGAAATGGAAGAGCGGCCAGCTTGTCGTATTCCCGTCTGGCTTGCACAAGGTGCTCTCGATCAGACCGTTGATTGGCGTTACAACATTGAATTTATTCGTCGCAAATTTAGGTTGCAAACGTTATTAATGCTAGAAGAAGGATCTCATCAATTAATTAATGAGCGTGCGGATATACGTGCAGCTTTAACGGGATTGATTCCAGCATTTTTACATGCAAAGCCAAAACATTTTTATTATTAAAAAATAATGCATCTATCCAAAAAATGGATAGATGCATGACTTAATCTTTGTACTTTATTTTGAATTTTGATAAAGCTGCATAAAGTTTTTATAAACCGAAGACTGCTTTTGTGGACTATACATATTGCGTTCGATTGTTCCTTTATCCGTTTTTATCAAAACATTTACATTTTGAGCATTTTTAAACTCTTGTAAGAATTTACTTGGAATAACAAAGAACGTTGTAGAATGTTTAGGAACTAATCGGCTCACATTCGTTTTTTCAGTTGATTGAGCGGGTTGATAGTTAAATCGTTTCCCATCAATATCAAATGTTAACTCGTTAATATCATAAAAGTTATAACTACTACTTAAATGAACATCTACACGAAGCTGATCTTTTTGATTTTCGTTCCATTTCACGAGCAAGCTTGGGCATAGTTCAGTTGGTGAGCAGTTTAGCTGACCCGCTGTCTTTACCTCTTTAGGAGCTGTTGTACTAACCTGTGTGGTGCTACAAGCCGCTGTAAGTAGACATGAACCCAATAAGAGTAGAGATTTCTTCATCATATAAATTCCAAGAGAGTATGCTTAATATTATTTATGTTAAGTGTAGTAAATTTTGACATAAATTAACGCATAGATGGGCTTAAAAATACAAATGGTTTTGCAATTTTAAAAGAAGAAGTTGCATCACCTGCATATATATGGCTTTGATCAGGGCCTAAATCTAGTCTACGTGTTTTACCATCTTTGAAATTAATCTTTTTCAAATCAACCCAAAACACATTGGGCGATAGGGCAGACTCGAAAAAGTAAAGCATCTGTTTATGATCGGCCACAGTTCGCCAGCGAGTTGAAGAGATATTCGGTTCTTCTTGAGTATTTAGTCCATAGGGAACAGATGCATTTCGAATGACACTAAATACAGAGGCTTGAGCCTGTTTACTATCATCATTTTTAGGAATTGCATTAATGTAAAAAGAAGCACGTGCAAAGCGATCAGATGCTCGGTTTGTACCGGGGAGCATGATTGTTCCACCAATTTGTTTCCAATATTCGGCAAGTGCAAGTTGTTTATCGAAAGTAGGCGAGTTAGTCATGACTTGATAGCTGCGACTATGATGAATCACTTGTTTTCCACCAATATATTCAATAATTGCGCTATCACCTGTTTTGTCAGAAATAGATAAATGTAGGGTAGTGAGGCGTGTTTCGCCTGGGACATTATCGGTCACAATCGTGTAAGGTTCTTTTTCTAATGCTTTAACGGCTTCATCGACAGTTGCGAAATTATCGAGTACATATTGAGCCCATGCCGCAATACTGAGTAAAGGCTTATCCGTTTTTTTCACATCTGGGTATTGAGACTCCACTAACCATAAAATATTAGCAACCAAGCCAGCTTCATTCATTCCATCTGTTGTGGAAACTTCATAGCCTGTGGCAATTACACTTCCATATTTAGACGTCCATTTTATTGAATTGGAGCCTGCACTACCGTCACGACTAACCCCGCTTGGCATAATCCACAAATTTGTACCCGTATCAACTTTCCAGTCCATTGAGCGAGCAGTAATAATATGTTGGTTATTGCCTAAATATACGGCACGTGTACAAGCAACAGCATAGCTACTTAAACCTACTGCTAGTGCGACAAAAGAAGAGATGAATGATTTTTTCAACATGATGAGATACCTTCTTGTTATAAGCATTAAAAAATTTTTATTAAATAAAATTAAATTGTGTACGTTATTTATACTTTTATATTAGGTGAAAAATCTATTAAAGACAAATTAAAAGGGGAATGAAATTTGAGGGGAAATCACATATTCAATTCAAATATGGAAGAGCATCACACTCTAAATGTAATGCTCAACATATCAAGTTAATATAAATTAAAAGTGATTAGCATCTGCCATATTCCACATCCGATAATAAAAATTATCATCGTCATTATTAAGTTCAGACTGTAAAAGTTCGCCTTCTTTTAAGAAAAAATGCAATTGAGCATAGTTCTTAATTTCACGGTCGTTTACTCGCTGAGCCAAATGATGAGCTTTAATATCAGAAGGGTGACGCAAACCAGCCGCAGCAATCATTTCTGATAATGCATGCAATGTATTTTTATGAAAATTAAATACTCGTTCTGATTTTGTGGGTACATCAATTGCTTTTTGACGGTCTTTATCTTGGGTTGCAACACCTACAGGACACTGGTTAGTGTGACAGCTTTGTGCCTGAATACATCCAACAGCAAACATGAAACCACGTGCTGAATTAACCCAATCTGCACCTAACGCAAAAGTACTGGCAATATCGAAGGCACTAATGATTTTACCACTTGCACCAATCTTAACTTGATCTCTTAGTCCTGCACCCACAAGGGTGTTATGAACAAAACGTAAGCCTTCACGTAATGGAGTACCAATATTGTCGCTAAACTCAATCGGTGCTGCACCTGTACCACCTTCAGACCCATCAACAACAATAAAATCAGGAACAATTTTTGTTTCTAGCATTGCTTTAACAATACTCATGAATTGCCAAGGCTGACCAATACATAGTTTAAAACCAACTGGTTTACCACCTGATAATGTGCGCAATTTCTGTAAGAAATGCATCATTTCAATAGGGGTAGAAAAACTAGAATGTTTTGCTGGAGAAATACAGTCATGATCGCGAGAAACGCCGCGGATTTGCGCAATTTCTGCGGTAATTTTATGTTTAGGTAAAATACCACCATGACCTGGTTTTGCACCTTGGGAAAGCTTTAGCTCAATCATCTTGATCTGTGGTAATTGAGATTGCTTGGCAAACTTTTGTTCGTCAAATTTCCCATCCAAAGTACGGCAGCCAAAATAACCGCTGGCAATTTGCCAAACAATATCACCGCCATTTTCCAGATGATAAGGGCTTAAACTACCTTCGCCAGTATCATGATAGAAACCGCCTAACTGCGCACCTTTATTTAAAGCACGAATCGCGTTGGCACTTAAACTACCAAAGCTCATGGCAGAGATGTTCATAATTGATGCACTATACGGTTGAAGGCATTGTGCATTACCCACCTGAATACGAAAGCTCTTTGGATCTGCTGGTGGGCAAGGGCTTATTGAATGGACAATGAATCGATAATTTTCTTGATAAACGTCAATGATTGAACCAAATGGTTTATCTGCATTTTCATTTTTAGCACGCTGATAAACTAGACTTCTTTGCATACGCGAAAAAGGTAGAGCATCTTGATCCGCTTCAATAAAGTATTGGCGAATTTCTGGACGTATATCTTCAAACAAAAAACGGAAATGCCCCATAATTGGGTAGTTTCTTAGAATTGAATGTTTATTCTGCAAAACATCGTAAAGGCCTAATAAACTTAGTGCACCTGTAAGCACCCATAACCCGTTAAGGAGAGTATCAGAAATAAAATAATAGATACTGTGAGGGGTGTATACGGTTCGAAACCAGGTGATGCTTAGTGCAGTAAAAATACATAAGAACCAGAGAGAATGGCGCGAAAAGAATGTATTGAGAAATTTATGTCGAATGATTTGTGCTGGACTCGCCATATTGGAACAAATTCCTAATGTTTTACTGGTACATACCTTGCCAAGAAGCAAGTGAAACTACAAGTGTGGAATTGTTAGTTTCAAGAGAAAACAAACAGTACAGCTGTGGTTCACTCAATTTAGAAATAGATTTTAAAAAAAGTATTTAAGCGATTATTAATATCTAATTTGGAGGTTTAGGAGATTAAATAAATTATCAAATACTTAATTATTAAATTGATATATTTTATAAATTTTTAGCTGTAATAAAGAATATTTCTATTAAGTATTTTCATTGAAAGGGATGTGGATTAATTGGATTTAACTTTAGATTTAATTAATAATAAATTTTTTATTTGTATATTTTTTGATTTAATTAATGTTGTCCTAATTAATTATTTTTTGCTAATATAAATAAATTGAAATATTTTTTTAATACACATTACTACAACTATATAAGATTCTAAAAAATCATTTAAGGACTGAAATGAATTGGAAACTATTAATCTGCTCTGTTTTTCTCACAGAGGTTTTGTTCTTAACTTTAATGTTCTATCTCGGTTTTGATCTAGATACTTTTAAAAAAGTCGCTTTAGTACAAAGTATATTAGTTGCTGCAACTTTAATATTCGACTCTATGGAAAGGAAGAATAATCCTATTTTTCCTGGATTTATCGTTTATCCCTTACTGGGTGTTTTTTTTGTTTTTGGGTTTACACCTATTCTAGATTTTTTTGCAGAAAGACCTAAAGGATTCCATAGTTGGGACATTAAAAATATTTTAGTAATGGGGTCGCAAAGTGCAGATTATCAATTTAGGGAGTTAGCTTGGTACGGTAAAGCCTATATACAGTTGGGTTTTGCTATGGGAGGTGGTTTTATTGGCTTGATTTTTCATTTAATTTTTAGAAATAGTTAAGCTAACACGAACTTCTTTTTGTAGGGGGAAATTGTGTAAGTACTAAAAATTCTTAAAAAAATCCTGGAAGTATCTATAAGTTACTTAGATTTCTTATTCATAAAATATTCTTTTCTTATTCATTTAAAATATATAGAACAATCAGTAGCTTACTTTTTGTTCATACTTTTTTTACCAAAAATTAAAAAAATATAAAATACTAAAAGTGATGGTAAACTTTAACTAATGAAAATCTATACTTTTTTTAGTAAAACTAACAAAAGTTAGATAAAAGTATCGAAAATCGTTATAAAAAGCATGATAAACCATAAAAATTTTTATAATTGAGAAATTCATCAGAAGTTGAATTATTAATTGATATTTAGAATGAAAGTTATGTTAGTGTTTTTGTTGTTTTTTTGTATTATGCGCCGTAAGTAGAGTAAAAAAATAACGCTTTGAAAAAACAATCAGAAAAGCTAGTGATTGTGATGGGGAAGGCTAGTTTTTACATCTATTAATTTTATTGGCGTAATGTAAAAAGGTTTTTAACCATGAAAAAGTCTCTCATTTTATCAGTAATTACTTTGGGTTTAATGTCTATCAATGCGGCAAATGCTGCAACTGCAACAGGTACTTTGACTGTTAAAGCAACAATTACAAATAGCTGTGTATTGAATACTTCAGCTACAGGTACAACAGCTAACGCAGTTTTAGATTTTGGTACTTTAAGTTCTCTTGCGAGCAACGTAGACGCAGACACCACAACGACAGGTGGTACTGCAATTAAAGTTTTATGTAACAACACCGTGCCATGGACTTTGGCTTTCGATGCCGGCAAAAATGCTCAAACGACTCAACGTCGTATGATCGGTGGTGCAACCAGCAACGAATTTATTCCTTACAACCTTTTCTCTGACACTAACCGTGCAACAGCAATTGGTATTGCAACTACTGCTTATAGCGGTACTGGTACTGGTGTGCCACAAACAGTTAACGTCTATGGTCGTATCCCAGCTGGCTCAACTTTACCAAGTGCTGGTAGCTATGTTGACACAGTAACAGTAACAGTGACTTACTAATTTTTAATAAGTTTTATTGTGTCATTGCTAGCTCTTGATTTAGAGAGCTAGCCTAATTTGAGAAAAGTCGTTCTGGGCAAATCATGAGAAAAAATATCTTTGTTACTACAAGTTTATTGTTATTTTTGCCTAGTATGCTGAATGCTGCATCAATTCGCCTTTCGCCTGTAAGTGTTGAAATATTAAGCGATCAAGCTGCATCCTCAATTAGCTTATATAACCAGTCGAATGAAAGCAGTGATTTGCAGGTGCGTGTATTTGAATGGCGCCAAAATGCTGGGCAAGATCAATTAATACCTACAGATGAGATCGCGGTTAGTCCACCATTTTTAAAATTACAACCTAATGATTCTTATAACTTACGTGTAGTTAGAATTAATCCAGTACCAGTTTCTGGTGAACAAACCTATCGTATAATTATTGATGAGTTACCAAAACCGATTGATAACCGTAAAGTGGATCAGGGAGTTAATGTACTACTACGTTCGTCATTGCCTTTATTTGTGGTCAATAAAGATGCAATTACTAAACTTACTTGGTCAATACAACAAGAGCAAAATAATTCCTCTCTTATAATTAACAATGTTGGAAATCGACATGCACTTTTAAGCAATTTAACGCTTGTTGATACAACAGCGAATAAAAGCTATGCCATTAAAGTAAATACAGTGAATGGTTATATTCTTGCTGGTAAAGCAAGAAATTTTAATATTAGCCCTGATTTTAAATTTCAAGCGGATCATAAATATAATATTTCATTGAATATTAACGGTAAGCAAACATCTCTTTAAAGAGGCACACATGAAATATCTCGTAAGTGCCTTATGTGTTATGTACTTGCCGATTCATGCTTTTGCGGAATCATTGCAAGATAGCACCAATGCTGCTTTACCAAGTATTCCGGAAGTTACAAACTCTTCTCATCAGGTATTCATTTCTGATAAGGCGTATACACAGCTTTTCTTAAAGATTTCTATTAATTCGAGTATTTCAACAGATTTGATCTCGGTGCGCCAAGATCAAGATAGAAAGCTGTATATCCGTTCTCGTGACTTGAAAGTTTTAAGGGTGAAAATGGATGAGCAGACTCCTGATAACCAATGGGCGTGTATTGATGAACTAAAAGGAATCCGTTTTAAATATCTAGAGAATGAGCAGGCTCTAAATTTGCAAGTTCCATCGAACATGTTGACGGATTATTCAGTTGACTTAAATGGCCAGCAGATTACTAGCCCTCATTTGCTGAAAATGAAGCCCTTAAACGCAGCTATTCTGAACTATAGTTTGTATAACACCATAACCAATGACGAGAATGTTTTCTCAGGTTCGGCAGAAGGAATCTTTAACAGCGCAATTGGTAACTTTTCTTCGGGCGTTTTATACAACGGTAGTAATGAAACGAGTTATAGCCATGAAAAATGGGTGCGCTTAGAAAGTAAGTGGCAATATGTAGACCCTGAAAAGATCAGGATATATACCTTAGGGGATTTTATTTCCAATAGTTCTGATTGGGGTAGCAGTGTACGTCTGGCAGGTTTCCAGTGGTCAAGTGCTTACACCCAACGTGGCGATATTGTTACCTCGGCACTACCGCAATTTTCAGGCTCGGCTGCATTGCCTTCGACTTTAGATTTATACGTTAACCAGCAAAAGATTTATTCAGGGCTTGTGCCTTCAGGCCCGTTTGATATTAAGCAGCTCCCATTTATTTCAGGCAATGAAGTGACGCTTGTGACTACCGATGCAACGGGTCAGCAGAGCATTACTAAACAGGCTTACTATTTTTCATCTAAAATTCTGGCAAAAGGCATTAATGAATTCTCAGTAGATGTTGGGGTTCCACGCTATAACTATGGACTGTATTCAAACGATTATGATGATGCCACTTTTGCTTCGGGTGCGATTCGATACGGTTACAGCAACTCGCTGACCTTAAGTGGTGGTGCAGAGGCTTCAACAGATGGTTTATCAAATTTAGGCACGGGTTTTGCCAAGAATCTGTTTGGTTTTGGGGTGATTAATGCTGATATTGCAGCGAGTCAGTACAAAGATGAAAACGGTTATTCTGCTCTAGTCGGTTTAGAAGGGCGTATCAGTAAGAATATTTCGTTTAATACCAGTTACCGCAAAGTGTTTGATAATTACTTTGACCTTGCCCGTGTGTCTCAAGTTCGATATTTAAAAGATAACCAGATCACGTCTGAACCACAGAACTACCTGAGCTACAGTGCGCTGGCAGATGAGATTTTTAGGGCAGGAATTAACTATAATTTTTATGCAGGCTATGGCGTTTATTTGGGCTATAACCAGATCAAATATAGCGACAATGCTAATAAATTAGTATCTGCCAATTTAAGCGGAAGCCTGAACAAAAACTGGGGCTTTTATGCATCAGCGTATAAAGATTATGAAAACCAAAAAGACTATGGCATTTACTTTGCGCTACGCTACACACCATCTAGCCGAGTCAATGCGATTACAAGTATTTCTAATGAAAGTGGTAAAACAACCTATAGACAAGAAATAAATGGATTTAGCGATCCACAAATTGGTGCATTTGGATGGGGAGGCTATGTTGAGCGCGATCAAGATGCGAATCAAAACAATGCTTCAATTTATGGTTCTTACCGTGCTCGTGCAGCTTACCTGACAGGTCGATACAACCGAATTGGGGATAACGACCAAGTTGCGCTTTCAGCGACAGGATCATTGGTTGCGGCAGCAGGGCGAGTCTTTGCGGCCAATGAAATTGGAGATGGTTACGCTGTTGTAACTAATGCTGGGCCACAAAGTCAAATTTTAAATGGCGGGGTAAATTTAGGAGCAACTGATGGAACCGGTCGATTCTTAATTGCAAATTTAAGACCTTATCAGCTTCATCATATCTATCTAGATCCATCATATTTACCTTTAGAGTGGGATGTTAAATCCACTAACCAAACAGCATTTGTAGGTTATCGCCAAGGAGCTTTGATTGACTTCGGCGCTCATCAGGTCATTTCAGGATTAGTGAAACTTGTTGACCAGAATAATTCACCTTTACTACCGGGTTATACGGTTCGAATTAATGGACAACAAAATGGAGTGGTTGGCTACGACGGTGAAGTATTTATTCCAAACCTATTAAAGCAAAACAAGCTTGAAGTCGATCTTCTGGATCATGGCTCATGCCAAGTTAGTTTTGCGTATGAAAATAAGCAATACAGTGCTAAAAAATTGGGGCCTTATGTATGTCGTTAACTACTGCGAGTCATAGTTTTTGGATGAAGAGTGAAAAGTTTTCATTGGCCATAAAGTATATTTTAGCACCTGTTCTGTTTTTTATATTATATGCATTTTTTAGCTCTGCACATGCGGCTTGTACGGTAACGGGAACAACTAATAGTACTTATACCTATACGGCTGCTACGATTAATAGTGACGCAAACATCAACTTCTCTGGCACGATTAGCTGTCTTGGAGGGCGTACTACTCCTGAAATTTCAGGTTATATGTGCATGAAAACCGTATTTACGGGAACCACAAATACTAATAACAGCGTTTCATTACCTTACACCGTCATAGCAACCGTAGGTGGCGCTGGATCTTCTACCACCAACCAAAGCTCAAATGTTTGGTATGGTCCAGTGAGAACGGTCGCTTCAAATAATATTATTAGTTACTCGGTAAATGTAAAAGTCCCAGCCCGCACAGGGTCTCTTATTGCCTATCCTAAAGGGACATATACGGGTACGGTTCAACTTTTTTGGGATATGCAAGCAAGTTCTAGTACTGTCTGTGAAGGTGATAGCGGAGGCGGATGGGACTCAGGCAATACCACTATCACTGCTAATTATGTTGTACCGAGTATGTGCCAATTAGACTCCACATCAAATGTAGATTTTGGCAATATCAATGATATTGGTACGACGAGTCGTGATTACACGGCACAAGGTGCAGTGAATACGACGTGTAACAATGGAACCTCATATAGTATTTACTTGGGTGATGGAATTAACCGTATTGCTGGAGGCTTTAGACGTATGACAAATGGTAGTAGTCAATATATCCCTTACCAGCTATATCAGAACTCGACTTATACTACGGTATGGGACACTACTGGTGGTGTAGCCACGGTTGGAGGTTCTGGAGGTGTTTCTAAAACAGGCTCAGGCACTGCCCAAAGTACAAATGTCTATGGAAAAATTCCGCAGGGTACAGCTATTTCAACGACACCTGGTAATTACTCAGATACGATAGTTGTTACAGTAACTTATTAATAATCTGTTGGAATTTGATATTGAGTCTGTTTTTATATTGGGTTGCTCATGAGATTTAGATTTGATTTTTTAATTGTTCTAATTTGAAGATGGTGTAAAAGCTTTTAAAGAAAAGATAGATGTAAAAAGGTGATCAACGGTAATGTTGTTTTAGAATAAGTAAAAATAGAAAAAGACAAATTAAAAAAATAAGAAAAAACATCTGATGAATAAATACCTTATGAATATTAAATGTATTTTTACACAAGTTAACAGATTGTACAAATTAAATTACAGTTGTCTTATATTCATTTAGTCTTTCTTATCAATAAAAAAAGCTTTTAGAGGCGAAGTTGGTTATTAATAATTTAGTTATTTGTATTGGAAAACAAAGTGTTAAAATTATGGGGTTGGGATGCTTTGAATATACAATTATCTCGAATTTTAACCTATTGAAACTACTAAGGTTTACAACTTGTTCCAACCACTTACAATCCAAACCAGACTCGGCGGATTCTACTTTTTTTACTATTCCATTGTTGGTACGTTCATGCCTTATTGGAATTTATATCTTCAAGATCAAGGGTTTAATTATCAAGAAATTGGTGTTTTATCATCAATTGCGATTGTAACTCGTTTTTTTGCGCCTTTAGTGTGGGGATGGGTTGCCGACAAATCTGGTAAGCGAATGCTGTTAGTGCGGCTGGCCACTTGGATGGAATCATGTATATGGTTAGCTATTTTTATAGTACCAAATACGTTTCAATCCATAGCTTTACTCATGCTTATTTTTAGCTTCTTCCAAAATGCTATTTTAGCTCAATTTGAAGGGGTTACTTTATTTTGGTTGGGTGATCAAAAAGCTAAACTTTATGGCAAAATTCGTAAGTGGGGATCTGTTGGATTTATTGTCGGTGTTTTTGTTATTGGTGCACTTTTGGAAATAGTACCCATTTCGATGCTTCCAATTTTATTATTAATTATTGCTTCATTAGCATTTATTTGGTCTTTTACCATTCGAGAACCGGATGGTGCACCTACCTCACAGAAAAAGTTAGAGCCTTTACTTCCTGTATTAAAGCGCCCGACAGTAGCTGCATTTTTCACAATTGAATTTATTTTACTTTTTTCACATGCACCTTTTTATAGTTTTTATAGTAACTTTCTGAAATCTTTGAATTTCAGTACGACTGAAATTGGATTTTTATGGGCAATGGGGGTTTTTGCTGAAATTTTTATGTTTTCAATTGCCTCAAAGATTTTTCAACGTTTTTCGTGGCGTAGTTTAGTCATTGTGTGTTTGCTTGTGACGAGCATACGTTGGATGCTTGTTGCACTATTTTCACATTACTTTGTTGGTCAGCTTTTTGCACAGTGTTTGCACGCTTTTAGTTTTGGTTTATTTCACTTAATTGCAATGAGAGTTATTTTTCAAAACTTCTCTGCTGGACAGCAAGGGCGTGGACAAGCTCTTTACAGTACCATGTGGGGACTGGGTGTAGCTTTTGGTAGTGTTCTGGCTGGGCATTTCTGGAAAATTCTTTCTGGTGAACTCATCTTTATGTGTGCCGGTGTGGTTGTACTGTTAGGTTTGTGCTTTGTAATGTGGCTTCCGAAACAAGTCGATTCTTCAGCTGCCTAAGCTTGAGATAATCTAAAACAAAGAATTTATATTGAAAAAAGCAAGTAAATATAAAATTGTTTGATGACTTGTTGTAGCACGTTACAGTTGAAAAATATTGTTTTTATATGGTTATGGAGCAGTGATTTTGTCAAAAAATATGCTAACTTAACTTCATGCGTTTAATGATTAATAAATCTATGAAAAATATTTATATTATTGGATTATTGTGGGCTTGTTCTGGTTTAGCTGTGGCAGAAACGGCTACTCAACAGCCAGCCGAACAACCCGTTCGGACTGCAAGTAATCCTAATGCTATACGTATTGTTACGCGTCCTGAAATTATGGGATTATGGGGAATGGAAATTCCAAATAATAAGAAATGTGTGGAATATTATAACTTCCGTAGTAGTAATGATGTAGTGATCAAAAGTGGTCAAGAATGGTCATACGGCTTATATGAATATCAACCATCTGATGACCCTAAAGAGCAGTTAGCTGCTTTAGTAATGCAAATTAAATTTGATAATAACAAAGTGGATTGTTCAGGTCAGAAACAAGATCAAACAGGTGATGTTTCTCAGTATTTTGTACAGTGGAAAAATGACCATACTATCAACTTCTGTTCAACCGCTAAGGGTGAGCAGTGTTTTGCGACTTTACGTAGAGTCCTACCATAGAGTAATAGATATAAAAAAAGCCTCTTACGTATAAGAGGCTTTTTTTATTATGCAGTTTCAGCTTTCTTCTTTTCTTCCAATTGCTTTAACAAGTGCTTTTCAAGGTAATGGATGTCCATTGCTTGAGAACAGAAGCTCTTATCTTGCAAAATGAGATCTTTATGCAGAGGAATGTTAGTTTTAATTCCTGTAAGGATCATTTCATCTAACGCTTGACGCATACGTGCAAGTGATGTTTCACGGTCTTTACCATGAGAAATCAATTTAGCAATCATAGAGTCATAGTAAGGTGGAATGCTATATTCTGGGTAGATATGAGAATCTAAACGAATACCAGCACCGCCTGGCGCATAGAAACTTTCAATTTTACCTGGTGAAGGTAAGAAAGTTGTTGGATCTTCAGCATTGATACGACATTCGATTGCATGACCATTAACTTTGATGTCTTCTTGTTGAAGCTCTAGTCCTAGGCCGCCTGCAATACGTAATTGTTGCTCAATAATATCAACACCAGTAACCATTTCAGTAACAGGGTGCTCTACCTGAACACGAGTGTTCATTTCGATAAAGAAGAATTCACCATCTTCAAATAGAAATTCAAACGTACCAGCGCCACGATATTGCATTAACTGACATGCATGAACACATGCTTCTAAGATATCAGCTCGAGCTTGCTCTGGTAGATTTGGTGCAGGTGCTTCTTCTAACACTTTTTGGTGACGACGTTGTAATGAACAGTCGCGGTCATATAAATGGATCGCATGGCCATTACCATCACCAAGAACTTGCACTTCAACATGGCGAGGTTTCTGTAAGAAGCGTTCCATGTAAACGGTATCATCACCAAACCACATTTCTGCATCGCGCTGAGCTGCTTGAACTGATTCAAGTAGTGTATCTACACGTTCAACAATACGCATACCGCGTCCACCGCCACCAGATGCCGCTTTAACAATAAGCGGGAAACCGATTTCTTTAGCTTCTGCAAGGGCATTGTGGATGGTTACAGCATGGTCACAACCAGGTACAGTAGGTACACCAGCTTTTTTCATGGCAACAATCGCAGAAACTTTGTTGCCCATAAGGCGAATGTGTTCTGGACGTGGACCAATAAAAGTAAAACCTGAACTTTCTACAATTTCAGCAAATTCAGCATTTTCTGAAAGAAAACCATAGCCGGGATGAATAGCATCGGCACCGGTAATTTCTGCAGCAGTAATAATTGCCGGGATATTTAAATAGCTATCACTACTTGCACCGGGACCAATACATACTGCTTCATCAACAAAACGTAAATGCATCAAATCTTTATCAGCATCTGAATAGATACCAACAGTCTTGATTCCTAATGTTTTGCAAGCCCGGGTAATTCGTAAAGCGATTTCACCACGGTTTGCAATTAAAACTTTTTGCAACATAGACGTCCCCGAGGTAATTACGCGCGATAACGGAATAAAGGTTGACCGAATTGGATTACATCGCCATTTTTCACTAAAATTTCTTCAACCACGCCACTTTGAGTTGCTTCAATTGGGTTCATGATTTTCATTGCTTCAATAATACCCAAAGTTTCACCAGCAGATACAGTTTGACCTACTTTAACAAATGGTGCTTCGCCTGGACTTGGGGCAGCGTAGAACACGCCAACCATTGGAGAGGTTTCAACTGCTCCACGTGGTGTTTTTGCTACTGGTGCTGCTGCAACAGGAGCTGCTGGAAGTGCTACACCAGCCGCAGCAACGACTGGACTACGGCGAGTTAAAGCGATTGATTGATCACCTTCTTTAACTTCAATCGCTTGCAAGTCAGACTCAATCATTAAATCGATGAGTTTCTTAATTTTGCGGATATCCATGGGCGACTATTCCTAAACTAGTTTGGGTTAGATGGTTGAATTTTTTCAATAGCGTAATCGAGTGCAAAACTATAACCTTTTGCACCAAGACCACAGATCACGCCAATTGCTTTATCGGATAAATATGAATGATGTCTAAATGCTTCTCTTGCATGGACATTCGACAAATGTACTTCAATAAATGGAATGGCAACGCCGAGTAGGGCATCACGTAGAGCAACGGAAGTATGGGTGAGGGCCGCAGGATTAATAATAATAAGTTTTACGCCTTCGGTTTGTGCCTGATGAATACGGTCAACAATGGCACCTTCCCAATTGCTTTGAAAAGTATCTAATGTAATTGATGCGTTTTGAGCTTGGATAACGAGTTGTTGGTTAATATCACCTAAGGTAAGATGACCATATACTTCTGGTTCGCGTTTTCCCAGCAAATTCAAATTCGGTCCATGAATCACCAAAATGGTCGAACTCATTCAGATTGCTCCAGCTCTAAAGTTGCAAATATTCTTTGCAAGATGTCTGCAAAGTTTGCTTATTATGGCATATGTTTCTACAATTTTTTTATAATTTGTTTTAATTGTCGCAGAAAGGGTATACCAAATTCGGCTTATATATTGTAAATTTTGCGATGATTTAGCAATGTTAAAAAATGACAAAATTTCAAGTAATTTAATGAAGCTCATTTTAAACTGAATTGACAAAAACAGTTCATGTATTTTGTGTAACGGCTGTAGAATTCTCTCCAATTACAAGTAGCTCATTCCATCGAGTTAGATAGTTTTTTGAACGGTGACATTGTTTCATATGCCAAGATTGGCTACGGGAATGATAACCGACTTGTAGATAGTGACTGCCGAATCGATTACGAACTGTACTTAGTGTTTTCATGAGTTGTTGTCTTTGCTGAATTAACTCAAGAGGTTGCCATAAGTCATCAATGTGATGTTGACGGGCATGCAAACCACAAAATAAGACTCCAATCTTAATATATTTTTTATTTTCTTTATATAAAACATCAATTTGTTGCATTGCTGCTTTAGTTAATATGCATAGGTCATCTGTTGCATACGTTAAACCTATCGCTTGAGATGATGCTTTTTTATAAGGTGGTTTATCTGTTTTTTCATAAAGCATGACTTGAATACAGGCACACAGCTGTTCTTGTTTCATTAAACGCCGGTGAGCACGATTGAGATGAAAGATAAGCGCTTGTTTAATAATCTCAATGCTGGATAAAGCTTGAGCGAAACTTCGTGATGCTAAAATTCGTTTTGTTAAGATGGCAGGATCATCAAGTTGGATACAAGATTGGCCTTTTAGCTCACGAATAGTACGTGCCATAACCACAGAGAAAGCTTTTGCGAGATGGTGTTCATTGGCAAAAGTTAAGTCTAGGCATGAATAAATTTCATAGCTTCGTAATTGTTTGACCAATTGATAGCCAATTCCCCACACTTCTTTGACAGAAGTTTGTTGCATGAGGTCTTCAAGCAGTAGGGGATCTAAAGTAGTGAAATTACAAATTCTATTAAAGCTTTTAATTTTTTTAGCGTAGTGATTGGCTAACTTGGCCTGAGTTTTTGAATATCCGATGCCAATACAGCAAGGTAAGCTTAACCATTTTTCTAGGGTTTCTACTGCTTTGGCACAATGAGAATGAATATCTAGAGATTGAAGATAAGGGGTTAAACGGATAAAGCATTCATCAATAGAATAAGCTTCTAAATCATCGGGTGAGAAGAATTCACCTAAAATCGAAAAAAAGCGACGAGACATCTCAGCATATAAAGTGTAGTTACTTGAATAGACGTGTACGCCTGCTTGGAGAGCTTCTTCTTCAATTTGGTACCATGGGATTGCCATCTTTATACCCATGTTTTTTGCTTCTTCACTGCGTGATACAACACATCCATCATTATTAGAAAGCACGACAACGGGCACGCCAATAAGTTTGGGGGCAAATAGTCGCTCACAACTGACATAACAGTTATTAATGTCTACAAGCGCGTAAATTTCGCGGTGTGAGATGTCCATTCTGACTTGCCCCATTAAAAATGTTCGTAAAACTACATAATTTTGAATATGTAACAAAATCAAGTTAACAAAATTTCTAGTGGAAAGCTAGGGGAGTTCCGACAGTCGGCATTTAGCTAATAAAGGAAAGAAAATAAAACTTTATTTTTTTAGTAAAAAAAGGAGATCGCGCTGATCTCCTTTTTTTGTGAATCATTCTATGTCAGTTTTGATTACCACTTGTGACTATAAGTCACTTTAAGCGTTGCACCATTTGCAACTAAATGGCTGGTGTTATTGCCAGATCTTAATAATTGACTATAGAGAGGATAATACTTGCGGTTAAACATGTTCTCTAAACCAATTGTCACAGTGTCTTTTTTGTTAAGCGCAAAACTACTGATTAAATCTGCTGTTGTATACGTTTTTACATCATAACGGCCAAAACTATTCACACCATTTAAACGGTAATCTTCTGAACCGAAGTAAGTTGCTTGTAGGCGGTTCGTCCAAGTTTCAGTTGGGCTATAAGAAACGTAAGCTGTGAGTTTTAATGGTGGAATACGGAAACCTGTCATGTCCTGTTCTGCACCGTTTTGAGGTTTTTCACGGCCTTTCATCCAAGTAACGCTACCACCAGTTCCCCAAACATTTGCATCATCAAGATAATCAAGTGTTGCCTCAACACCAGTGATTTTCTCTTTAGTTCTAAGCATAACCAAACTATTACTCACTGGCTGCACAGCACCAAGATCAGAAGTAGAGTGGAATACAGCTAAGCTTGGTGAAAAGTTATTGAAGTTTCCTTTCCAGCCAAGTTCGTAGTTATCAACTTTTACAGGCTCTAAGAATGATGACCCAAGGTTAAATCCTGTGTCGGCATTTCGGATGATCACACCGACATCAGGTAACTGAAAGCCTTGATTAAACGATGCATAAATAGAGTTTTGGTCATTTGGAGAGAAGGTCACATTAGCATTGTATAACCATGCATCAGCTTTCACTTTTCCGCCTGGAACAGTGTAAGGGTTAGTCTTGCCTAATTGTGATAATGGAACAAAACTATCAATTTGCGCATAGCTATCTTCATAGCGTGTACCAGCTTCTGCTGACCATTGGTCATTAAAGCGATGTTTTAACTGTACAAAACCACCAACACTTTGCGTGGTGAGTTCAGGTAAATAAATGAGCTTGCCAGTTTTTACAAATTCTAGACCACCAGATTGATCATAAATTTTTTGGTCGAAAATATCTAAAGGCATTTCGCTTTTTTCACGGCTGAAGTCACCACCCCAAACCAATGAGGTGTCACCTAGAAACTCAAGTGGTGTGGTCACAGTTAAGCGGCTACCGAGTACGTTATTTTCTTGATAGACCTGATCTACTTGTCCACCGCGTGGACTGACTTTATCTGGGGCAACACGTGCATCAAATGGTGAAAAACGAGTAAAGAAGTCGCGATAATAAATTTGAGCATCAATCTTATTACCAAAAAGGTCTTTATGGTTATAAGTTAAATTGTATATCTGGTTTTCGTTTTTAGTCTGGTCTTTGAGCTTTAAGCCTTTAATTGCTTTTGCCGGTACAGTTCCAGCAGGAGTATTCTTAACGCTTGTGTCAGATGCATAATCTGAGTCTTGCTCGGCATTATAGTAGTTTGCAGCAAATTGTAGATATTGATTGTCATCAATATGGTAACCCAGCTTACCGCCTATGCTATAGCCATCGGAATCATAAAGGTCGCCCTGACTTGGTTCAGGTGCAACACGGTCACCACTTGCATCGTATGGGCTACCAATACGTTGATAACCAAAATCAAATGCATAATCAAAGGCATTAAAGCTGCCTGTGAAATATTGGTGAATATCTCCACCTAAAGCATCAGAGCGGAAATTCGTTAAAGGCGTTTGTAGTCCAATAACGGTTTTTGCTGTAGGTTCACCACCCGCAGCTTTTGTGGTAATTGAAATAATTCCACCCGCAGCACCACCGCCATAAATTGCGTTACTGCCGCGAATCACTTCAATGTTCGCAATACTTTCAGGGTCAATGGCTGAAAGTCCACGTGATGTATCGCGCGTCAGATTCATCGGCACGCCATCGACTAAGATGAGGGCATTACGGCCACGTAAGGTTTGACCATAATCGGTAATAGTTCGGCTTGAGTCCGATAGGCCCGGTACGGCTTTCGCTAAAACAGTCGCAATACTTCCAGATGAACCATTTCTTAAAAGTTCAATTTGTTTTTCATCTAACTTGGTGACTTGTTTGGCAGAGGTAGAGAGTTCATCTGCACGTGAAGCAGTGATTGTAATTGTAGGAAGTGCTTCAGGTTTCTTTTCTGTTTCTGTGGTTTCAGCAGGTGAAGCTGCAAATGCTGAGTTTGAAAGGAAAATGGCTCCACCAAGTGAAAGAAGTGGAATGATATTTTTAACTTCAGACTTTCTTGTAAAAAGTTTATTACTTTTTATCTTATTTCCCATTATCTCGCCCTGAGAGTGATTTTAAATTGAGCGAATTATAAATGAGAATCATTGTAATTAACAATATTATTAATTGCTTAAAAATAATATATTTGAAATTTATTCAATGAATTAGGGGAGTAGGAGTCTATTCCCCCAAAAAGTTGAATAGTGATTAGATTTCTTTAAAAGTATTTAGGTGATTTTGATGGGCACGGCGAATAATGCTTCGGTCATCACCGAGCACAAAAAGCTGAACAGCTTGCTGTTTCCACGCCGCGATATCTTCAGGTTGTCGGGGAATAGCACAGAAATGCTTTTGACTATTTTTAGTCTTTAAATACATCTCTTGAACTTTTTCTTTGACCAGCGGATGGCTGGTTTGCCACGGCATTCCCATCGATTGAGAAAGATCGGCAGCACCTTCAAGAATAATATCGATACCTTCGACTTTTAATATTTCATCTAGCTGCTCTAGTCCTTCTAAGCTTTCAATCATAGCAATGACAACAGTCTCGTTTGCAGCCTGTTGAACAAAACTCGCTAAATCGTCCATACCATATCGATTTAACCTTGTTGAATTCAGTCCTCTTTGTCCAAGCGGCATATAGTGACAATAGTTCACGGCTTCTTGTGCTTGCCGAGCATTTTCAATACGTGGAAACACAATGCCCGTTACACCTGCATCGAGCAGAGGTAAAACTAGGTGGTTAGCGTTTAAAGGTACTCTTACAAACACATCGAGGCTCATGGTTCTAGCGGCTAAAATCATGGTCTCGACTTGAGACGTACTAAATAAAGTATGTTCCAAGTCGATAATAATAAAGTCATAGCCCGCGAGTGCCATTTGCTCGACATTAATCGGAGAAGCTACGGAACAAAATATTCCGTAGAGCGTCTCGCCATTTGCTATTCGTTTCTTAAAAGAAATCGAATGCTTATTCATATTCAATTTCCTTAATAAGGCTGAGCGGGTTGGGTGTGGTTTGTACTCTTAAGCGAATTTCCGGAAGGAAACGGCGGCTTGCGAGCTGTTCAATATCGATAGTGTCATCTGTAAAGTTAAACAGTTCATATCGCTCGGCAAACTCTGGGTGAGCTTCTTTATGCTGATTAATGATGGTTCTTAACATGGTCCAGAATTTGATTTCATCGAAGTCATAATGTTCATTTAAGAAAATTGCTAACTCGGCCAAATTTACAAACCAAAGTGCATCTTGAGTAAAGTCTCTTAGCTCATTTGGAGAGTGGGTTTCCAAGAACGAGTTCGGGTTAATTTTAGCGTGTTCCTTTGGTGCATCTTGTAGGTTAGGTAAAAGCTCTGGCTCACGTAAAAGATGACGACTAAAACGGATTCCATCGTGGAAATCTTTCAAGGCAGCTTTAACAGGTAAGCCATTTTTATGAATCAGTACCATGTTTTGCGCATGTGACTCTAAAGCGAGGCCGTGGCACCATAAAATATGCATGATTGGTAAATAAGCATTGCTGAGTAATTTTTCTAACCAGAACTCGATACCGTACTCTTGAATCCACTCATCGATTAGCGGTTTTTGATCCGTATCAACTTGCATTAGGCCTGTTACAGGCGTTGCTGATTCACCATCTTTTAAGTAGCTGTAAATACTTTCGCGCCAAATGCAGGCGAGTGCGCCGTATTGAACAGGTAGCGCAATCTGCTGGTTAACCGAAAGACCGCCAATCTCTCTTAAAATAACAGGCTTGCGCTGTTTTTCTAAAATATGATCTTGTTCAACAATGTTATACAGCCAGTCACTCATTCTTGCCGCATTTTGAACGGTATGCGGTGCCAATACGCGAGAGGTCGAAGTATTGACCAAGTTCATTGCCAGCTTGAGAGAAAGTGCCGAAATATCACTAATATTCGACAAGGTCCTAATCGACTGCTGTGGTAAATAAGTTGGACCTTCAATATCTAACGGAATGATCAGTTGGTTACTAATCGCATCTTGATAATATAATTCAATAATTTTATCCCACTGCCATGGGTGAATTGGGGTAAGGGTATAATCTTTAAAATCTACATTTTGCTCTTTCAATTGATCATTAATAGTTTGTAGATCTTTCTCTGAAAAATGCTGTTTATAGAGCTGCTCTAAGTTAATGGTTTCACTTAAAACTAGTTTGCATAAACTGTTATGAGTTGCCACCCATTTAACCGTAAAACCTTCAGAAAGCTCAGGTGCATATTTTTGATTTTCTTTTAAATCGAAGCCGATACGAGACTTAAAACTCGGGTGATATAAATGCGCGTTGGTAATTCGCGCTTCTTGTTCTAGGTAAGGCAAGGTTCTTAAAGGTTGGGCAGGAACTTGGCTCAAAGTCTGCGCATGTTTAACATAAGTTAAATTGAGTTCATCATTAAAGTTTTGCCATTTAACAGGGTCTGCTTCAATAATATTTTTTAGGTCAGCAAGTAGCGTTTTTAAGTTAGGGCGAGTTTCAGCGTCTAAGGTAATATCAAAACGAATTAAGCTTGAAGGATCTAACTTAATTCGTTTAAAACTAAAGTGTCGTTTAGCCGCACAGGTATAAAAGACGGTATCGGAAATATAGAACTTGATTTGACCTTTAGAAAATTCGTATTTAAAAGTATTTTCAAAAATGAGTGCTTCTAGTAATTGGCCCATCACGCGGTTTTCCGCGATGGTTTTATAATTAATTTGTTGTGTTGGTTGAAGAGGGCAAAGTGCTTCTGCGCCGCGATATTTATAAATAGGGTTTTCAACTTCAATCCAGATTGGATTGCCACCACTGTAGTAGAGCGTATTTAACATATTTGCCTTGATTGGTAATGTGAGTGAATGAATTAATAAATCGCGGTATTGCTGACCTTTGGCGCTAAAGTTTTCTTGTGTGAGCGTAAGGCGGGTGGCTTGCCAAAGTTCAGATTCTTCAATGGCCGTAACGCGTGCAATTGCACTGATGAGATGAGCAATGTGATTGATCACGAGGTAATATTTTAAAAAGGTCCATGCATCTTTTTGAGAGAACCAAACAGTACTATCTTCAGAAATAGATGAGTCATCTGCTATCATTTCTGGAACAATACTAATGCCTTCCATGTCTCGAAGAATAAGACGATGTGGATAGCCGTTTTTAAATTCCATTAAGCTGTTTTGCATATGCGCTTCTACGCTAATGCCTTTGTTTGCAAACAACTCAACTAATGGAATAAGCGAAACTTTAACGTACTGTTTCCACCAAAAAGTGATGAAGTCTTTAGCATCGTTGGATTGTAGATTTTGATTCGGTGCCGCTTGCTGAATAAAGCTTAGAAGTGGGATTTCATAGTTTTCGTTTTCTTCGACCAAACCACCCAGCATTCGGGTATTTTCTAATACATCTGGTGTGAGTCCCGCTCTATAAATAATACCAAATGAACTTTCAAGCTCTGGAATTTTGACTGTTTTTGCCTCTAACTCTGGCAGAATCACAAGGTCAGGATATTGCTCATTAATCTTGTGATTAATAATAATTTTGCTCGCATCAATCGCGCGTTCCATTTCATCCATTGGGTTATTACGAATGAAACTGGTAATTCGCACATCAATGGAAAGCTTTAAGAATAGATTCGATTGAGGTAACCACACTGTACGAACGGATGAAGTTGGCCATACAGTTTGACCTAAAGCTCCCAAATAGATCACGTCTTGGTTATCTAAATGTTTCTTTAAAGATGGATGTTGAAGTAAGAAATTGGCTTGCCACGGATGGGTTGGCATGAGCTCATAGTTTGCAAAGTTTTCTTGCAAACGCTCTTTTACAGTTTCTAAAACTTCATTTTCAATACGGTGAGAAGGTTCGGTCTCACTTACAAGATTTTGGATTAAAGACGAATGAACCACGAAGTAGTGGAGTTGAAAACTTGCACCTAACTCGGGGCTATACTTTTTCATGTCCTCTTTAGAAAAACCTAGATTGGCTTTAGAGGTCACATGAAAAGGGTGCCCATATAACATGCCTTGTTCAGTAGCTTGAAAGCCACTCAATGCTTTAGTTGCTGTTTGAGATGGCTTATTTTCTAAAAAGAATTTTGTGTTCTCGATACTATTGGCAATATCGGAGTACAGATTTTTATTTTGGTTTTTATCTTTAAATAAGCTATTCAGTTCATCTGTAATCAGCTTCACTAAGTATTTAGGGTCGGTGAGCGAGTCAAACGTATTATCGTTCAAATTTTGCAGAACAAAACCACGTTGATATCTGTGATAACCCGTAGTTGATAAGTGCTGAGCTGCACCATAAACAACCGTATTAGATGCATGAAATGTATAAGCAAAACATAGGGTGTCTGGTTGCTCTGCATATAGGGTGAATAAAGGAGAATCTTGAGAGGGAATAATGCATTCTTCAAGATCTACTTTAAGTTCACGAAAGAAAGTATTCAGGTACTGTTCGAAAAGTTTATAAGACCATGCATCTGTTGTAGTAATTGAGTTCATTCTTGTGCCTCTTTTAAAATTGTATCCATTAAGAATCTATTCAAAATCACCACTAATCCCGCACCCATAAAAAATAGTGAGGTGCAGATTAATGCCGCGGTAATATTGAAAAATGAGTAGGTGAGCGTGATGGTGATTGGGCCAATAAGCTGTCCTAAGACAAAGGCACTGTTAGAAATGCCAATCACTTTTCCTTGGCTTTGAGCGCCAGCTTTTAGAGAAATGGTGTGTAAGATCGAAGGAATCAGGGCGGCAAAGCAAAAGCCTTGTATGAGTCGTAATACAAGAACTAGCCAAATATTCGAAACCCAGATCAAGGCAAAAATCGTGGTGCCGCAAATTAAAGATGCGTAAACGAAGTTATTAAAAGAGTCTCCTTTATTATCATTTCTTTTTCCCCAATAGGTTGCAGCAATAAAAGCTGCTCCCCATGAAAGTGCATGAATAGTTCCGGTTAAACTTGCAGCAGATAACGAAGAGTGAGTGCTTTGGCTTATTTCACTAATGTATAAAACAAAGCAAGACACTAAACCAAAGCCGCCCGCTTGAACTAAAATGCCAGCGCTTAACCATGAAAAAATCGTTCTATCAAAGAAAGCGGGAAGCTTAGATTTCTCTTTGGTTTTTGTGGTTTCAGTTTTAACGGGATTAGTTAATACAAATGACGCAATTACAATAAGTGTCATCACAACAAATGCTGTTGCGTTGAGTAATACTTCAACCCGCCATTGATCCATAAATATCCCGCCGAGCAAGGGGCCACATAGGCAAGCGAGCGCGACACTACTTTGTAGTTGCCCAAAAGCGGCACCTCGTTGTTGTTCATTGGAAAGATATGAAACATAAGCATTTAAAATGACTGAGAGACCGCAAAAACCGAGTAAAATTCGCGCAAGAATAAACAGGTATAAATGCTGGGCGCTCGCCATGAGCAGTATTGAAATACAAAAACCAGCCAGAGAAAGTAGCAAGGCTTTTTTATGGCCGAATGTGTCAGATAAATGACCCACAATCGGTGCTGTAAATAAACTGCCAATAGCTGGAGCTGCAAGTGCCAAACCTGCCCAGATAGTGGGAGCACTCATATGCGCCGTCAGTTTTTCCATATAAAGCGGCATGATCGGAATAAGCACCATGAGCCCGAAAGTGGAAAAAAACTGACAGAGCAAAATAATGAAATGATCTAGGCGAGATGAGCGCATGATTTAGATATCCATGGTCTCATAGCTAGAAACAGATAAGCTGTGATAAGGGTTTGGCGTAGTTCCGATTTTACTTGGCATGCCTGTAGAGTCGCTTTCTTGCGCAAGTAAAGGCGTAAGTAGCTGTTTGAATGGCCAAGTCTTATTGTCAAAAAGATAGGTTTGAATTTGTGATTTTGTTTGTTCTGAAATGGGTTGGGTTTCTACAAAATCTTGAATAATGTCTTGAACCATTTCCCAAAAATCGCTTTCTGTACGATCCGTATATTTCAAAGTAGCTAAAGCAATTGGGTAGAGGTTAATTTGAATCCCTAAGGTGATGAAGTAATTAAATAAGTCTTCATTTTTAGTAAAGATAAGATTGTTCGGTGTACTGGTATCAATGGTATAAATCGGAGGTGTAAAACCATTTTCTTCAATGGCTGTCGTACATATTCTTAAGGTATCGTGGTCACGTAAAACAAAGCATTTCAACTTATTATTTTCATAACACACCATGGTGTTTTGCCCGTGGCATTCAGGCATGATTCCTTTTGCCCAAAGTGTTAAGAATGTTTGAATAAAATGAACACTTAAGTCTTTTAGTAATGACCATTTGTCACCTTCAACGCCTAAAGTTTCCCAAGGGTCGACATAGGTACAGCTTAAAGCTGACATGGTGATTGGTGGAACGTTTTTATCTTGGCAAAAGTCGGGTAAATGTCGGACTTGGCAACCAATCACCCCTAAATTTTTTACAATCGGCTCTTGTTTACCCAGCACCCACCAGTGGGTTTCATTGCTCAAAAAAAGACGATTTTTTAATAAAGAAGTTTCATTAATAACGTCATTTAAAAAATCATAAGCCGTATGTCCATTCATTAAATAACGGCCTGGCATAGAGCGGATTGCACCTAATGTTTTGGCATTGGTCGAGAGTTTTAAATGCAGAGTAGGGTTTGTGTTGTGAATAAGCGTTCTTAAAGAAGAAGTCGGTAAACCAATTGTGGTGACATGATTTAGGTCAATACCTTTATACTTATTTTCATCAAGCTTTAAATAGCGATGTTGAGTCTCTAACAAAGGCAGGGCTAAGTAATCATCTGAAAGCTCAGCTATTTTGTCAGCAATAAGACTTTCCTCAGCTTCTGATAACAAAATCTCTTTGTGAGGAGTCGATTCCATATTGTTGATCACGTCATCTTTCTTAAATGCCCACCAATACACCTCAATTTCTTTTTGAGTTGTGAGTGGTGCAAGTTCACCTTTTGAGTGAGCGAACGGATGAAATGGACGATCAGCTACCAGCGATAGCAATTCACTCGTAATCAAAGGCGAAGAAAATGAAAGGGCTGACTGTAAAATTTGAGGAATTTTTTCAGCCGTTACTAAGTTATCGAGCCAGTAATTAATCGCTTTTTGATGGTGTGGTGAAGGCCACCAAGTTGCTTGGGTTAAATAGTTAAAAACTTCAGAAATCGAAATTTTAGTTGTCGTATTGTTTAAGAGGTTATGAAGCAAAACTTCGGGTTGGGTAACATAGAAAGGATTTACACCATCTACTTTTAAACAGTTGAAATAGAGCTCCAACTCATCATTGAGAGTAATTGCCAGATAAGGCTTTTTATAGGAAATATAATCTTTAAAATCTCCATAATTCTCCATGTAGAGTGCATCTATCGTTTTTTGTAGTTGTGCTGTGTAAATCCGATCTAACATTTTAGTTATTCCTATTCTTATAAAAGCGGTAGAACTGTGCCAACGTTTTGTTCTTGTGCGGCATTGAAGAACCACTTAGCGCAGACAATGTCATCAATCGCCATGCCCATTGGGTTGAGCAAAATGATTTCATCTTCGTGTTCACGGCCGTTTTTATGACCAATAATTATGTCCCCAAGTTCAGCATGCAGTTTTTCACGACTGAATAAGCCGTCTTCAACCAGTACGTTGATGACTTTCTTTTCTCGATTTGATTGGTCCCAGTCGTCCACAATAACTTTGTCCACTTTTAAGAAGACTTCAGGCTCAATATCCATAATTGAAATATTTGAAACAAAGCAGCCTTTTTTAAGCCATTCAAATGGGATGTAAGGCTTATCTGAAACTGTGCAGGTAATAAGTACATCTGCTTGTTGAATCGCAGATTTGGCACTGTCATGAATTTCAATTTCTAGATGTGGATATTCTGAAAGGAACAATGCTTTGAGTTTTTCAGCGGCTTCAGGGTTCACATCAAATAAATGGATTTTTTTCACTTGAGCGTATTGTTCAAGCACAGTCTTAATCTGCATTTGAGCAATTGGTCCGCAGCCAATCACGGTAATGTCTGAAAAGTCTTTTTTTGCTAGATATTTAATTGAAACACCAGTAATTGCCGCAGTTCGCATTGCACTGATGAGGCTGCCTTCCATTACTGCAACTGGATAGTTTGTTTCTGAGTCATTTAAAACAATCAGCGCGCTAGCACGTGGAATATTGAATTTTTTAGGGTTATGTTGTCTTGAACCAATCCATTTAATTCCGGCAATCGGGTCGTTGCCACCTAAATAACAAGGCATAGCGATAATACGGTCAGCAATATGGTCTGCACCTTGCCAGCGAAGATAAGGTTTTAAAGGTTGTACAAACTGTTTATTTGCATGCAGGGTTAAACCTTCAGTAATCGCTTCAATAAATGAATTACTATGATTTGCGCCAAGATTTAATAAATCTGATTGACTTAAATAGCGAAGGGTAGCCAAATTGCTCATGAATATTTCCTAAGGAGAAAGTTAAACAACATTTTGTAAAGTAAGGTTTTCTTGGCGTCGTACATTTCGATTGAAGTGACGCTTTTTGATCATTTCGAACCATTCATCTTCATAAACCAGATCGAGATAACGGTCGCCGCGATCGGGCAGCAACGTTAAGACGCACGATCCATCAGGAATGGTTGGAATCAGTTTTTTGATGGCTGAAATAGATGAGCCGCTTGAACCGCCTGCAAAGATGCCTTCATGTTCAAGAAGTTCTCGGCAACCGAGTGCCGATTCATAGTCATCTACATAAATGACATCATCAATTTCATCGGGGGAGAGTAGAGCTGGAACGGTACTTGCCCCAATGCCGGGAATTTCGCGTGGACCAGATGTTCCACCGAACAGCACAGAGCCGACAATATCGACAGCGATGACTTTTAATTCTGGGAACTTTTCTCTAAGGCGACGAGACACGCCCATAATCGTGCCGGAGGTACTTGCTCCAATCACGAGGTAATCAATCTTGCGATCAATTTGACTTAAGATTTCTTCTGCTTCACCAAAATAGTGGCTTTTCCAGTTGTTTGGATTTGCATACTGGTTAATCCAGACTGCATTGGGAAGTTGTTGGCAGAGACGTTTTACGGTGTCAATTCGGGTTTTTAAATAACCACCGTTTTGGTCTTTTTCAGAGACCATTTCGATGTTGGCTTTGTAAAGCTTCAGCATTTGTAGGTTTGCTGAGGCAATTTTCGGGTCAATAACGGCAGTAAATTTTAATCCATATATTTTGCATGCCATTGCAAGCGCAATCGCTAAGTTTCCTGAAGAACTTTCAACAATATGACTATCTTTATTAATCACTCCCGATTTCAGGCCTTCCTGTAGCATGAATAATGCTGGACGGTCTTTAATGCTTCCTCCTGGGTTTAACAATTCCATTTTCGCAATCACTGAGATCGATTGATGCGTGAATAGCCTTGATAGTTGTAATAGTGGCGTTTTACCTATGCAGTCGAGAATATTTTCATGGATCATGGTAGATCTTCTCAGGTTTTTATGTGATCTGAATGATAATGATTATTAATTTAATTATTATTACCATTTGTGCCATGATTGTTGCGGTTTGTAACGCAAAATAGGGGGGACTTATAGGATTTTTCACTAATTTTTTTTGTGTAATTATTTGAATCGTAATATTTATATTTAATAAAGATAAAAATTAATAAATGTTTTAAATATAAGTAGATAGGCAATAAATTACTTTTTAACTAAAAAAATTAATCTAATTAAGACGGATGTTTGAAATTACTTTGAAGCAATAAAATTTATGATCTGACCCACATAATTTGTGTATGGCTATTTTGTAGAGATCATAGAGAGGTTTAATGCATAAAAAGAGAGGACTATTTGAGTACTTTCTTAACAGGCTGAGAATGATTAACGAAATTGATGATGTGGCAGTTATTGATATGAAAATGTCTGAAAATGATATGTTTAGATAGATATGATCATTTCCATAAGCGCTATATTTTCAATGGATCAGTTGAGCCTAGAAAATATAGTAATGCGTGTTTCGCATTTTGTCTTATGGGTCTTTCAAGCTGTCTTTTTTTTATAAAAGACAGCTTTTTTTATGCTGATTTGACTCTTAGATAGCTTATGAAGAATATCGCTGTTTGGCTTGTTCATAAGCCTCAAGATTAATACATTGAGCACCCAAGCTTGTGATTTGTGCTTGGTCAATTTGAAGTTCATCCGACTTTTGCATTTGCTCAAACAGCCAATAAAAGTCTTCTACTTTTGGAAGCGCACTTTCTTTTACTAGATGTCGAACAATTTCCTGAATCTTAAAATATTTATCGACATGCACTTCTTCTGAGCAATGAAAACGAACAATTTCAAACTCAACCAATAACTTTAAAATTGGAGCAAAGTCTTGGAACTCACTCAATTCTTGTTGGGCTTTCATAATTGCTGCGGTGAGCGCGACTAGTGTTTGTGGGTGCTGATTTGCCCATTCCTGTGTTACGGCTAAAACCTTGTCAGCCACTGGAGGAATAATGTTTTGGCTTGAGGATATTATTTTACTTAAACCAAGAAGCTCACCTTGGGTATTCCAAGGTTCACCCACACAAAAACCATCAATCACATGTTTATCGAGTGCTTCGACCATATAAGGTGGCGGTAATGTTTTGAGCTGAATAGACTGTGCGATTTTTGGATTTGCTAAAGCCAACCATTCTCTTAAACAATAATGATGAATGGAATGCTTAAACACATGCGCTAACGAAATGGAGTGACCTTGTTCAAGATGGCTCACCACTTTCTGCGCCGTTATTTGAGCCGTATCATTTTCTTTAATTGCAAGTTGATGAGTAAGTTTTTGACTTAAGCTAATGAAAGCACGGTTTTCACTTAAAACCAGTGATGTTTGTAATGGCGTGCCAATTTGATCTGTGCCTACAGCCGCCGCAGGTAACATTGCAGATAAGCAGTGCGCTGCATCTAATAATCCAAAAGCCAAACGGTCTCGAAGACTTGCCCATGATGCTTCCTTAACTAAAGTGACGTCTAAACCAACTTCTTCAAAGAAACCTCTTTGTTTTGCCCAAAGTAATGCAAGACAATCAAGCAAAGGAATATAGCCGAGTTGTAATTGAGTCTTTTCTAATGTGCTCATTTATTCATCCTTTAGTTGGTTGCCAAGTAATTTTTGAGCGTCAAGTAAACGCCGTGCCATTTCTCCAATCGTAATCCGGTGACTCATCGCATTTTTTCTAAGAAGCTGAAATGCAGTTTCTTCAGGTAGTCCATGCAATTGCATGAGTAGAACTTTAGCTTTTTCAACATCCTTACGGTCAGCAAGTTTGGTTTGAGCTTCTTTTAAATCACCTTCGAGTTTTTTGTGCTTTTTATATTGCTCGATTGAGATTTCTAAAATGGTATGTAAGCGTGCAGGGTCTATGCCATCGACGATATAAGCAGTTACTCCTGCATCGATAGCTTGTTTGATGGTGTCTTTATCTGAATTTTTAGTGAACAGGACAGTAGGTAGATCATAGCTACTGACACAGCTTTCAATAATGTCGCGATGAGGATGATCCATATCGAGCAAGATTACATCGGCTTGTAAATCTTCAAGACGAAAGATATTCAAGTGATCCAAAGTAAGGCAAGCGACCACTTCAAAGTCATTTTCAAGCAGACTGTTTTTTATATAGTCCGCTCGCGCATGATCATCATCAATAAGGGCTATTTTGAGTTTTGGCATAAGTTCAGAAAATCAGGCTAAGAAAATGCGCCAATTCGACGCGTTTTTTGTTATTGGGTTTTAAGCAAGATTAGTGCCATCCAAAACTACTCAAAAATCGAAATTTAGTGGCAATTTTGGATGCTAAAGAATTGATGTGTTCGATCTTGGTGCAAAAATACGGTTCATTTTGTGGCAAAGCTTATTTTTGTTTAAACCATATGAGTGTGCAGTGATAGAGCAAGCAAAATAAAGTTTGATTCTTTATTTACTTATTAAAAACTTATATCTATATGAAATTAAATATGAAAATATTGTTTGTTTAAGTTTTTTTAAATATTGGCATGTAAAGTGCTTACTTAATTACAGGTCGAAGACGACCATGAGTTTTAAAGACGGCCAACGATGTCCGTTCTGATCGAGTTTGTGAGTGCAACCGCACATACAAAGAAGTTACGTTCAGTCGGAGTGAAGGTCATGTCTTTATTTTTATTGCATAAAAAAGTTACATCTGAATTATTTAAATTTTCAGTTCCAGCGATGCGAGCCTTCTCTAAGAGGGGGCTCGCTTTTTTTATTTCTTTTTTTGATTTTGCTGTGCATTGGGTGTCATTAACGAGTGAAAAAAATTGGTTTCAAGCAGCTATACGCCTTGTGGGCTTGATTCATTTCTCGATAGAGCACAAAGCAAAAGAACAATGTCTATTTGAGAACGGAATAACGCAGCTTAAAAGCAACGTGATTTGAGGAGAAACACTATGAAATTGGTAATGATTGGTCATGGTATGGTGGGCCACAAATTCATCGAAGCCATTTTAGAAAAAGCAGATGATGAACTAGAAATCACGATTCTCGCGGAAGAACCTCGTATCGCCTATGACCGCGTGCATTTGACAGAATATTTCTCTGGGAAATCGGCAAAAGATTTATCTTTAGCACGTTTTGACTTTGCCGATGCTCATGGTATTGACTTACGTCTTAATACAAAAGCAACTGCAATTGATACAGCTGAGCAAACAGTCACAACCAACCATGGTGATGTGATTAGCTATGACAAATTAGTGTTGGCAACAGGTTCTTATGCCTTTGTTCCACCAATTCCGGGTAATGACCGTGAAAACTGTTTTGTTTACCGTACGATTGAAGACTTAGACGCGATTCGTGCTGCGAGTCTTAATGCAAAAACAGGCGTAGTGATTGGTGGTGGTTTACTTGGACTTGAAGCTGCAAAAGCCTTACGTGATTTAGATTTAGAAACACATGTTGTTGAGTTTGCACCACGTTTAATGGCAGTTCAAATTGATGATTTAGGTGGTAAAGTTTTACGCCGTAAAATTGAAGATCTTGGTGTAAAAGTTCATATACAAAAAGCGACGCAATCTATTGAATGCGGTGACAGCACAACTCATGTAATGAAATTTGCAGATGGTAGCGAGCTTGAAGCAGATGTGATTTTATTCTCTGCGGGAATTCGTCCACGTGATGAGCTTGCACGTAATAGTGGACTCGCGATTGGTGAGCGTGGTGGTATTGTGATTAATGATTACTGCCAAACTTCAGATCAAAACATTTATGCCATTGGTGAATGTGCGCTTTGGCAAAATAAAATTTATGGCTTGGTTGCACCGGGCTATGACATGGCACGTATTGCAGCAAAACATATTTCCGATGAGGAATGTAACTGCTTTGCTGGCGCAGACATGAGCACCAAGTTGAAACTCATGGGTGTGGATGTAGCCTCTGTTGGTGATGCACATGCCATGACTCCGGGTGCATTAAGCTATTTCTATGCAGATGAGCATGCGCTGGTTTATAAAAAGATTGTTGTAAATGCGGATAAAACCAAATTGCTGGGCGCAGTTTTGGTGGGCGATGCAAAAGAGTACAACGACCTTTTACAAATGATGTTAAATGGTCTGGCTTTGCCTGAAGTGCCTGAAAGTTTAATCATGCCAGGCTTTGAGCAGTCGGCAGGAAAATCTGGTGGTAGCGGAGTCGATTTACTACCTGACAGTGCAACAATCTGTTCGTGTAATAACGTATCAAAAGCGGACATCTGCCAAGCGATTAGTGATGGTTCGACCTCTTTAGGTGCATTAAAGAAATGCACCAAAGCAGCAACTGCATGCGGTGGTTGTGCACCATTAGTGACTCAAGTTTTAAAGTCAGAGTTACAACGTCAAGGTGTGACTGTAAATAACCATATCTGTGAACACTTCCCGTACTCGCGTCAAGAGTTACATCACTTGGTTCGTGTCAATGAAATCAAAACTTTTGATGATTTAATTTACCAACACGGCCATGGTTTGGGTTGTGACATCTGTAAACCGACTGCTGCAAATATCTTAGCTTCTTGTTGGAACGATTTCGTACTTGAGCCAAGTCATGCAGGTCTACAAGATAGTAATGACTACTACTTGGGTAACATTCAAAAAGATGGCTCTTACTCAGTTGTACCACGTATGGCTGGTGGTGAAGTGACTCCAGATGGTTTGATTGCCATTGGTCAAATTGCGAAGAAATATAACCTGTACACCAAAATTACTGGCGGTCAACGCGTTGACATGTTCGGTGCGCAGGTTCACGAGCTTCCATTCATTTGGGAAGAGTTAAATGCTGCTGGTTTCGAGTCTGGTCATGCCTATGGTAAGTCGTTACGTACAGTGAAATCTTGTGTGGGTAGCACATGGTGCCGTTACGGTGTAGACAATTCGGTTGGTTTGGCGATCGAGCTTGAAAACCGCTACAAAGGTTTGCGTTCACCACATAAATTAAAAATGGCTGTGTCTGGTTGTACACGTGAGTGTGCGGAAGCGCAAGGTAAAGATGTAGGCGTGATTGCCACTGAAAAGGGTTGGAACCTTTATGTATGTGGTAACGGTGGTATGAAACCGCGTCATGCCGAGTTACTTGCATCTGACCTTGATAAAGCAACGCTCATCCGTTACATCGACCGTTTCTATATGTTCTACATCCAAACAGCAGACCGTTTACAACGTACCAGTGTATGGCGTGACAACATGGAAGGCGGTCTAGACTACCTTAAATCTGTGATCGTTGAGGACTCTCTTGGTTTGGCTGCCGAGCTTGAGCGCCGTATGGAACATATTATTGGCACATATCAAGACGAATGGCGTACTGCGGTAGAAAATCCTGAAGTTCGTAAACGCTTCCAAACGTATATCAACGCAGGTGCAAATGAGCAGGCTGATCCGCACATTCAATTTACAACTGAACGTGGTCAAATCCGTCCATTAACCGAAGCTGAACGTTCAGAAGACCGTATTCCAATGGTTGAAGCATAAAGGAGAACTTATATGAATATTGTACAAGACAAAAATATGCTTCCTGATGATCAATGGATTGATGTGTGTGCACTCGATGATTTAACCCCAAACACTGGTGCAGGAGCGCTAGTAGGCGGTCAAGCGGTAGCAATTTTTCGTGTAGGGCATGAAAAACGTGTTTATGTACTGAGCAATAAAGATCCGTTTAGCCAAGCGAATGTGATGAGCCGCGGCATTATTGGTGATTTACAAGGTGAGCGTGTCATTGCATCGCCAATCTATAAACAACATTTTAGTTTGGCAACGGGACGTTGTTTAGAAGATAAAGACCAAAAGCTTTCAGTTTATCCGAGCAAAATTGTTGATGGCCGTGTTTGGGTCAATGCAGTACTGCAAAAAACTTATATTACCAATACAGGTGTGTCTCAAGACAAACTTAAACTGGTATTGATTGGTAATGGTTTAGCAGGAATGCGTTGCCTAGAAGATTTACTGGATATGGCACCAGACCGTTACGAAGTCACGGTGATTGGTGAAGAACCTTGGGGTAACTATAACCGCATTATGTTATCTCCGGTTTTATCGGGTGAAAAAACCATTGAAGATATTATGCTGCACCCGCCAAAGTGGTATGACGATAAAGGTATTAAATTTATTGCTGGCGATAAAGCGGTAAAAATTGATCGTCCGCGTAAAGTGGTTTACACCGAAAAAGGCCAGACAGTTGATTATGACCGTTTAATCTTGGCGACAGGTTCGGCTCCGTTTATTCCACCAGTTCAAGGTGTCGACTTAAAAGGCGTTTTAACTTTTCGTGATATTTATGATGTTAACACCATGATTGAGTACTGCGGTTCAAAAACTAATGCAGTCGTGATTGGTGGTGGTTTACTCGGTTTAGAAGCTGCGTACGGTTTAAAACAACGCGGTATGAATGTGACAGTATTGCATTTGATGGACCGCATTATGGAGCGTCAACTTGACAGCCGTGCGAGCCAGTTACTGCGTCATAGCATTGATCAAAAAGGCATTAACATCATTACCGAAGCTAATACAGAAGCGTTAATTGGTGATGGAAACGGTCATGTGAAGCAAATACGCTTGAAAGATGGCACCGTTTTAGACGCTGACCTTGTCGTATTTGCAGTGGGTATTCGTCCAAATATTAGCTTGGCACAAAGTGCAGGATTACGCTGTAACCGTGGTGTGTTAGTCAATGACACCATGCAAACGTTTGACCCAAGTATTTACGCAGTGGGTGAGTGTATTGAACACCGTGGACAGACCTTTGGTTTAGTTGAGCCACTATGGGGCCAAGCTTTTATTTGCGCGACCCATTTGGCTGAACACGGCAGCTTAACTTTTAAAGCACCGACCGTACCGACTCAGTTAAAGGTCAGCGGTGTCGATGTGTTCTCTGCGGGCAATTTTGAGCCGAAAGATGATTATGAAGACATTATCCTGAACGATGAAAAACGCCAGATTTATAAACGTATTATTATCCAAAGTGATCGAGTAATCGGTGCAGTATTGTTTGGAGATACTGAAGATGGTATGTGGTATGCAGAGTTAATTGCAGATCAAACTCCTGTTTCTTCATTTAGAAATAAGCTGCTATTTGGTCGAGATTTTGCATTAAAAAATGCAGGCTAAATAGGGAAAGGAGCAGTTATGAATAGTATTCCAAGCGTTGAAATCGATAGCTCCGACCATGTTGCAAAAACAACATGTCCATATTGCGGTGTAGGTTGTGGTGTTAGTGTAAACGTCCAACAAAAACCGCAAGGACCTGTGGTGCAAGTAGAGGGGGATGCTGAGCATCCTTCCAATTTGGGACGCTTATGTATTAAAGGTAGCCGTTTGGCGGATACTTTAGGATTGGAAACACGTGTTTTACAACCAATGATGGGACGAAAAGCTGATCGGGTAGTAACGACATGGGATGCGGCAATTAATAAGATCGCTGATAAATTCCAATCTTGTATCGACAAATATGGTAGTGACAGCATTGCATTTTATGTTTCAGGTCAGCTTTTGACTGAAGACTATTATGTGGTGAACAAGTTTGTAAAAGGCTATTTGGGCACTGCAAATATCGATACCAATTCACGCCTTTGCATGTCATCTGCAGTTGCGGGCCATAAACGTAGTTTTGGTGAAGATATTGTCCCTGCAAGTTATGAAGATTTTGAACATGCAGACATGGTGGTTTTGGTTGGTTCCAATACCGCATGGTGCCATCCTGTACTTTATCAGCGGATCATGCAGGCTAAAAGCCAAAATCCAGATATGTTCGTGATCGTGATTGACCCACGTTTTACCAGTACCTGTGAGCAAGCGGACTTGCATTTGCCAATTTTACCGGGCCAAGATGTCGCTTTATTTAATGGCTTATTTCAATATCTATATCAAAAAGGTCATGCTGATCAGGTCTTTGTAGATGCCTATACCGAAGGTTTGCAAGAAGTTTTGGCAAGCAGTCAGCCAGAAACTGATATTGAATATGTGGCAAAGCGTACAGGAATTGCACTCGATAAATTACAGCAGTTTTTTGAAAAGTTTGCACAGACTGAAAAAGTAATCACCCTATTTTCAATGGGTGTGAATCAATCCACTCAGGGAGTTAATAAAGCTAACAGCATTATTAACTGCCATTTACTGACCGGCAAAATTGGTAAGCTCGGCGCTGCACCATTTTCGATGACAGGTCAGCCAAATGCGATGGGTGGACGAGAAGTCGGTGGCCTAGCCAATATGCTGGCAGCACATATGGATTTAGATAACCCACTACATCAAAAGGTAGTGCAAACCTTTTGGAACAGTCCATTCATTGCAAATCAAACTGGTTTAAAAGCGGTTGATTTGTTCCATGCCGTTGAAGCTGGAAAGATTAAAGCCATTTGGATTATGGCGACCAATCCAGTCGTGAGTTTACCAGATGCCGATCAGGTAAAACGTGCATTAGAAAAGTGCGAATTGGTCATCGTGTCAGATATCTGCGCAGATACAGATACTACGGCTTACGCCGATGTATTACTTCCAGCTTTAGGGTGGGGCGAAAAAGATGGCACAGTGACCAACTCTGAGCGCCGTATTTCACGTCAACGCGCATTTTTACCTGCACCGGGTGAAGCAAAAGCAGACTGGTGGTCGGTGAGTCAAGTCGCGAAAAAATTAGGCTTCAATGGTTTTGAATTTACCAGTGCTGTTGATATTTTTAATGAGCATGCAGCGTTATCTGCACAAGACAATACAGACATACATGTGCGAGAAGAAAGTAATAATTTTCGTTATTTCAATCTAAAAGGTTTAATGAACCTAAGTAATGCTGAGTACGATGCTCTGCAACCAACTCAATGGCCAGTGTGGAATAAAAACCAAGATGCTAAAGCCGTTCAACAACTGTTTGGCAATGGACAGTTTAGTCATAAAAATGCCAAGGCAAAACTGATTCCAACTGTTGCAATTGATCCAGTTCATGCGGTTTCAGAAGACTATCCACTCATTTTAAATACAGGCCGTATTCGTGATCAATGGCACACCATGACGCGTACTGGTTTGTCACCAAATTTAACCAGTCATCGTGCTGAACCATTCTGTGAGATTCATCCGAGTGATGCTTTGAAGTTTGGTGTACGCGATCAAGGCTTGGTAGAAGTTCGTTCGAAATGGGGCAGTTGTGTACTACGTGTGACATTTTCATCTGGTGTGCGTCGTGGGCAAATTTTTGCACCAATTCACTGGACTGAACAGGTCGCATCCGATGCCCGTATTGGTAAAGTTGTTAATCCAGAAGTTGATGCAATTTCAGGTGAACCTGAGTTCAAACATACACCTGTCACTATTCAACCGTTCTATACCACTTGGCAGGGAGTGCTTTATGTACGTGAAGGATACGATTCGTATATTCAAGAATCGCTACATCACTGTGCATGGTGGAGCAAGGTCAAAATGTTGAAAACCAACCGTTACGAACTTGCGGACCGTCAAACTTTTCATGACACTCAAAAGAACTTAAAAAGCTTCTTGCCGTTTGCAGATGAAACTTTTGAATGGCTGAGTATTGAAGATATTTCATCACAATTAAGTCATAGCGTTGTTTTGAAAGATGGCATCGTAATTGCAAGTCTGTATATTGCACCGCCAGATTTATTGCCAGATCGTGATTGGGTGGCAAGTTTGTTTAAACGCGAGCGTTTAAGTGCGTTACACCGAAAAGCATTACTGGCTGGCATGCCAATGTCTGCTACAAATAATGACGGACCTTTAGTCTGTAGTTGTTTTAAAGTAGGTAAGAACAAAATTATAGAAGCAATCAAAACTCAAAATATTACTCATGAAAAACAAGTGACGGCTTGTTTAAAAGCAGGTGGTAACTGTGGTTCATGTTTACCTGAAATCCGTGGCTTGATTAAAGCTTGCCAACAGGAGGTGGAAGTGTGAATAAGGGGTATCCCGTAACTGATCTGGTCATTCTGGCAGGCGGACAAGCCCGCCGTATGAATGGTTTAAATAAGTTGTTACAGCAATTTGATGGTGAAACTCAACTCATTAAAATTCATCAGAAATTAAGATCATCCGTATCTGAAATTTGGGTGAATAGTCATCGTGATTATTCAATTTATCAAAGTATTGTGCCTGACATTCAATGTTATCAAGATGATGCAGCAGGTTTTTTCGGTCCACTGATGGGAATGAAAAGTGCATGGTCAAATGTAAGCGCAGACTATGTTTTGTTTATTCCTTGTGATGTGACCTATATACCTACGCAAGTTGTTGCCAAATTACATGGCGCACTTCGGAAAAATAAACAGGCTCAGGCAGCCTATGTTTCAATTAATGGAGATTCCTTATATCCATTTTGTTTGTTAAAACGTGAAAGTCTAGATATTTTAGAGCAGCAAATTGATAAGCAACAATTGAGTTTAAAAAACTGTTTCAAGCTTTTACATGCTCAAGTCGCTATATTTCAAAAACAGAACCTTTTTTTTCATAGTATTAATTCATTGGATGAGCTTCAGCAATACAAACAAATCAAAGCATTTAAAGAAATTTTTACAGCAAATTAACTTCGGATATTAGCGCTTTAAAATTTACATTGGTCGAGTGAACCACATTTTTAATCTTTGTGCGGTTGACTATTTATTGTTTAAGTTCTATTTTGGAACTTGATGTTTTTATTCTAGCCAGATGTATAAAAATAAACGGAGCCAGAAAATGATGGATGTAGTGCAGCAAAATAAAACAGATGTGACCGCATGTATTTTATGTTCAAGAAACTGCGGTTTAAGTGTGGAAATTAAAGATAACCAATTTGTTAAAATTAAAGGTAATCCTGAGCATCCATTTTCACAAGGCTACATTTGCCAAAAAGCTGCCAGATTACAGCACTATCAGCAACACGCAGACCGTTTGACCACACCTTTAAAACGCCGGCCAGATGGTTCATTTCAAGAAGTGAGTTGGGATGTTGCCATACAAGAAATTGCCGATCGATTAGTACATATTAGAGATAATTTTGGCGGGACTGCTTTTGCTTCTGTTGGGGGCGGTGGTCAAGGCAATCATCTCGGTGCAGCGTATGGCCGACAGCTCTTGCTGGCCATGAAAAGTTATTATGCTTATAACTCTCTTGCTCAAGAAAAAACGGGTGATTTTTGGCTCAATGGACGTTTCTTCGGTAGTCAGGCCTGCCATACGACAGAAGATGTTGAATATGCTGATTATGTTCTTTTCATTGGCACAAATCCGTTTCAGGCACATGGAATTCCAAATGCACGAGACACGCTAAAGCATATTAAAAAAGACCCCAATCGTACCATGGTGGTATTTGATCCGCGAGTTACCGAAACGGCAAAGCAAGCAGATATTCATGTGCAGCTAAAACCTGGAACAGATGCTTTTTTAATGTCGGCCATGATTGCCATTATTATTAAAGAACAACTTTATGATGTGAAGTTCATTGAACAGCATACACAAAGCTTTGAAGAGGTAAAAACAGCTTTTAGCCGTGTCCCGATTGAAGAATATATTGCAAAAGCTGATGTACCAGTCGATTTGATTTATCAAGTGGTGAGAGATTTTGCGAAGGCTAAAAGAGGCTGTGTGCGCATCGATTTAGGTATTCAGCATACTTTAAATACGACATTAAACGGATATTTAGAAAAACTACTGTATTTATTGACCGGAAACTTTGGAAAGCAAGGCACCAATAATTTACACACTATGTTCATTCCAATTTTAAGTGATACAGATGAAAGAAAGCCGAAATATCGACGTAGCGTTTATCATAAAATGTTCCCGATTTCTGGGTTCTTTCCACCAAATATTTTGCCCGATGAAATATTAAAAGCAGGCGAAAAACGAATTCGTGCAGTTTTTGTAGATAGCTGTAATCCTTTATTAACCTATCCAGATACACTTGCCTACGAAAAAGCATTTAAAGCATTAGATTTGTTGGTTGTGGTCGATGTTGCTATGACAGAAACCGCTCGGTTAGCAGATTATATTTTACCGGCACATACTCAGTTTGAAAAATGGGAATTTACAGGTTTTAATCTTGAGTTTCCTAAAAACGGTTTTCACCTGCGTCATCCTGTATTGATCGCTCAAGCGAATACTTTGCCAGAGGCAGAAATTTATACACGATTACTTGAAGCCATGAAGGTCATTCCTAAAAGCTTTCCAGTGTTAGAAAAAATAGCCGCGGTCGACTCGAAAAAAACAGCATATTTACCTTATCTGTCGGCTTTAGGTTTAACTTTTGCTCGACATAAAAAATACATTCCTTTTGCAGCTTCAATTCTCTATCGGACGTTAGGTAAACATTTAGAAAATTCGGCGGCGTCAACGGCATTTTTATTACCACTGTCTATTCAATATGCTGTTTTACATACCAAAGCGGTGCGCCGTGCAGGTTATAAAGGTAATCCTTTAACCTTAGGTGTTCGTTTGTTTGAGCAAATTTTAAATCAGCGTTCAGGTGTGGTGTTATCACAACATGAATATGACGAAATGTGGAAGCTCGTGGCATATAAAGACAAAAAAATACGTCTGGCTATTCCTGAAATGTTAAGTGAGTTAGCAAATTTAAAAAATCATCAATTTAGTATTGAAGAGTTTCCTTTCATACTTTTGTCGGGGGAGCGCCGTAGTTATAACGCTAATCAGATTTACCGTGACCCTGCATGGCGAAAAGTAGATGCAGAAGGGGCTTTGCGAATTCATCCTGAAGATGCAAAGCACCTAAATGTAGATGCAGGAGGTCAGCTTAAATGTATTTCACAACATGGAGAAATTCAGGTTACTGTAGATTTTGATGAGGGAATGCGAAAAGGTGTAGTTTCACTTCCACATGGTTATGGCATGCGCTTTCAAGGTGGTGAACCCATTGGACCACAATTAAATCGACTGATTTCCGCTGAACATTGTGATCCATTATCTAAAACGCCGTACCATAAATATGTACCCATTCGCTTAGAAAAGTGCTAGAAATAATGTAAGGCAAATAAGAGATTAATGCTGCACCAACTTTATACAGTTTTAAAATTACAGTGAAGTGGTGCAGCCAAAGGTCTATCAAAAAACCGAAGAAGTTATGGATGATAAATAGAATTGGAACAAATTTTGCATAAAAATCAGAGCACTATTGAAGAGCAATTTTTTATTTTAATTGCCCGGAAAAAGTGCCAGCAATATTTGAACTGTTCTCGACATGAGTGCAAAAGATGAAACAATACCACTCTGAAAATACGCCATCTGTTCTAAAAGACCAATATGGGCGTATCAAGCGAAAGTTACGAATTTCGGTAACTGATCGCTGTAATTTTAAGTGTGTATATTGCATGCCAGAACATCCTGAATGGTTAAATAAACAAGACTTGCTTAGTTTTGAGGCGCTCTTTCAGTTTTGCCGTTTTATGGTGCAACAAGGTATTGAAAGCATCCGTATTACAGGCGGCGAACCATTAATGCGTCAAGGCATTGTTCATTTCGTTCGTGATTTACAAGCTTTAAAAGCATTAGGTCTAAAACGCATTTCAATGACCACCAATGGACATTATCTTGCTAAATACGCTAAGCAGTTAAAAGATGCTGGTTTAAATGATTTAAACATTAGTTTAGATAGTCTTGATTCAATTCAATTTAAAGAACTCACCAAGAAAAAGTTAGAACCAGTTCTTGAAGGTATTCAAGCTGCAAAAGATGCAGGACTACCTTTTAAAATAAACTGCGTATTAATGAAAGACAAAAATGACGATCAAATCCTACCTATGGTGAGATGGTCAATCGCCAATCATATTCCGCTACGTTTTATTGAGTTTATGCCGCTTGATGGTGATGCACTCTGGTCAAATAAAGATGTGGTGAGTGAAGCTGAAATTTTACAGGCATTGCAACCGTATTATTCGGTACAAGTCATCGAGCAACAACATGAGCCAGCGCGTCAATATCTGCTTAACAATAACTACGCTCTAGGCATCATTTCCACCATTACTCACTCATTTTGCCACCAATGTGACCGCATACGACTTACCGCAAAAGGTGAGTTATATAACTGTCTCTTTGCTCAGCAGGGGTTAAATATTAAGCCGCAGCTTCAAGCACTATTACGCGCACAGAACTCAACTGATCATGTGCTACATAGTCAGCACTTAAAAAATCAAGTTATGCCGTATATCTGGAATAAAGCCAAAGGCTTTCATGCCTTACAACATCAACAAACCCGTAAAATCAGTATGCATATGCTTGGGGGATAAATGCAGCAATCTATCCAAATTAAAATCGAATCATTTGGTGCAATTGAAAAATTGCTTCCACAAAATCTTTCGTTAGTTTTCCCCACCGATATTTTAGTTAAAGATGTCTTAGATGAAATTGTTTTATTGCATCCAGAATGTACACAGGCCATGGAAAAATGTGCATGCGCTATTGGCGATAATGTCATAACAAGGCAATCAGCTTTAAGTCAGCCATGTACTTTGGTTTTATTATCACCAGTTGCAGGAGGATGAGCCATGCGAGATTTTGCACGTATACAAGAGCAGGCTTTAAGCCTTGATACCTTTGATCCTATTGAATCATTTCCTGAATGCGGTGGAATTGATATTTTTATGGGTACAGTTCGTAACCATCATGAAGGTAAAGCTGTTAAAGCACTGAAATATACCTCGTATAAACCGCTTTCTGAAAAAATGATACGTGAAATTGAACTGGAAATTGAGAAAAAGTATCAGGTATCTTATGTGCGAGTGGTTCATCGGATTGGATATCTAGATGTGGGTGAAACAGCAATCATTGCAATTGCTTATGCAGCCCATCGTCGTGAAGCTTTTCAAGCATGTGAAGAAGCGGTTGAGCGAGTAAAACATGAAGTGCCTGTGTTTAAAGAAGAGTTCTTTACAGATGGTACGAGTCACTATGTAGAAGGCTGCTGTATTCGTAAGGATGCACCGCACGAACACAAACATCACCATCATGCCGGCCATGAACACTCACACTGAAATAAGCAAGACTAGGATAAATAATGAAAAATGTAGGAATGAAGCCGGAAAGTTATCGAGTTGCTGAAGCACAAGCCATTTTATATGCACCACCGCACTGTATTGAGTTATTAAGACAAGGAAATACTGAAAAAGGGGATGCATTAAAAACTGCACGTGTTGCAGGAATTTTGGCAGCAAAACGAACTGATGAGCTGATTCCTTTGTGCCATCCACTGCCGATTTATCGTGCAGATGTTGAATATGAATTAGAACATGATTTTGTAAAGATTATTACCGTGGTCGAAACCATCGGTCCGACTGGCGTAGAAATGGAAGCCTTAACGGCTGCAAGTCTTGCAGGGTTAACCATTTACGACATGTTAAAGCCACATTGTGAACCAGAAGAGCTCTGGATGGATCAATGTAAATTGCTTAAGAAAAAAGGTGGAAAATCACACTTTAAGCGCGTTCTTCGTCAGCCTGTTTCGGCTGCTGTTATTGTCTTATCCGATACCGTCGCAGCGGGCAGAAAGCCCGATACTGCCGGAAAATCTGTGGTTGAAACTTTAACCGAGGCAGGATTCGACCCGATTCACTACCAGATTTTGCCAGATGAAGCGGATACTTTAAAAAACTTAGTACTTGAGTTGAGTAAATCATATGCTTGCATTATGACCGTCGGCGGTACGGGGATTGGTAAGCGTGATATTACGGTTGATACGCTAGAACCACTTCTTGAACGTAAGCTAGATGGGTTAATGGAAGCTGCGCGTTCATTTGGGCAAAAACGCACGCCATATGCTGCAATGTCGCGTGGAGTAGCTGGTTTTATTGATCGGTCTTTAGTGGTGACTTTACCAGGAAGCCGTGGTGGAGCAAGTGAATCAATGGCTGCTATTTTACCTGCCTTAGTCCATATTTTTGATGTTTGCCGTGATTTACCACATCCGGGAGGCTATGAATAATGTCAGGTTGTGGTGCAGAACGTGGGTTGATTAGCGTAGATGAAGCAATTGAGCTGATTAGTAACCGACCTAAAAAATTAGGCTCAATTCAGCAAACTCTTCAAAATAGCCTAAGTAGATATCTTGCTAAAGAAATTTATTCAGAAATTAATTTGCCAAGTTTCTCTCAAAGTGCTGTAGATGGTTACGCACTTTGTAGCCATGCAGAAGATTTAAACACTCAAAAGTTTCAGGTTACTGGCGAGATTCGCGCTGGAAGCGAAAGTCATAACATTCTGAGTGAAGGGCAGGCAATTCGTATATTTACTGGTGGCAAAATTCCTGAAGGCACAACGCATGTTGCGAGGCAGGAAATAGTAGAGGTCGTTCCAGCGCAAGAAATTTTGTTAACTGAACATATTTGCCCTCAAGCTGATATCCGTTTTACGGGTGAAGAAATCAAGAACGGGCAGTTGCTTGCCCAAGTTGGACAGTTTTTAAATATTGGAAGCTTGGCTGCCTTAAGTATGGCGGGTGTACAAACGGTTGACGTTTACCGTGCGCCGAAAGTTGCTCTTTTAGTCACGGGTGATGAAGTTGCTGAAAAAGCAGAAGATCTTGCAGAAGGCAAAATCTTTGATGCAAATGGTCCATTACTAAAAGCTTGGTTTGAAGATTATGGCTTAGAGATTGAACTCATTCATGTGGCAGATGAAGCGGCGCAAGTCACGCATTACTTTAATCAGTTAAAAGATAGTCATGATGTCATCATAACCACAGGCGGAGTGTCAGTAGGTGATTATGACTTTGTTCGGCCATGCGCTTTTGAGGCTGGCTTTGAACAGATCTTTTGGAAAGTAAAACAAAAGCCGGGTAAGCCACTCTTTTTTGCTGAATATTCTCACACGAAAAAAGATCATCGCTGTTATTTGCTGGGGTTACCGGGTAATCCAGCTGCGGTCTATGTATCAATGCAAGTTTACGGTAAAGCATTGCTCGACACTTTGCAGGGAAATTCAGCAGAGCCAGAATGGTTTAGTGCAATTTTAGATCATGATTTAAAAGAAGATGCGCGTGAACGTTTTCTAAGAATGCATGCTTATTTTGACAATGGACAACTTAAAGTTAAAAGTCTGGCAAAACAGCAATCACACATGCTCAGTAATTTAATGCAGGCCAATTGTCTGGTGCGAATTCCAGCAAGTGTGAAACTAGAAGCAGGTCATATTTTGAAGGGTGTATTCATCTCAAATTAATGATGATTAATAATAGATATAACTCACTATACAATTGGGTGAGTTATATTTGTTAAGCAAATTTATATAATAGCTTTCTATTTTTTTATAATAAAAAATTCTTTTATAAAGTTGATAAGAAGTTATTTTTATAATGAATCTTGCATAACTCGTGGTAAGTGGTTTAGGGTATAAACAATAGGGCCATTAGGCTAGGAAATATCGAGGAACGCATAAAGATGAAATGGGATGACATCGGTGATCAACCTTGTTCGGTTGCTCGTATGCTATCAGTGATTGGCGATCGATGGACGATGCTAATATTACGTAATGCTTTTATGGGAATACGCCGTTTTGATGATTTTCAAAAATCATTAGGTGTAACTCGTCATGTCCTTTCAGATCGTTTAAAGCGTTTGGTTGAATATGAAATTTTAGCCAAAGCTCCTTATTTTGATCGTCAAGAACGCTTTGAATATCGCCTTACTGATAAGGGTTTTGAACTTTATCCAATTATTTTATCTATGGCGAATTGGGCAGATAAATGGATGGATCAAGGTTTAGGCAAACCTTTAGAGTATCGTCATAAAACTTGTGGCCATAAGTTCGAACCAGTCATGGTATGTTCAGTCTGCCATGAACCTTTACATGCAAAACAAGTGCAAGTTTCAGCTGGGCCTGGCTATTTTGCATATATTGAACAAAAACAGAAACAAGCTTAATTTACCCTGCTATAAATTATGAGGACTCTTGTTGAATTGCATCAGCTAGAGTCTTATAAATGTGGTCATGATTTGACTGTGTTACATTAAAACGTATGAATTGACCAGCATTAGGAGCTTGGCTAAACGCATTTCCTGGTGCAAGAATAACTTGATGGTTAATACAGTATTTTGCAATTTTTGAAGCTTCAACACCCTCTGGCAAATGACACCAAACAAAAATTCCCGCTTGAGGCTTAATCCATGGCTTTATGCCCAAAGGTTCTAGTTTGGTAATGGTATCGTGCATCGCTTTTGCTAAACGAACTTTTAATAATTCTATATGTTTACGGTAAGATCCATCTGTTAAAGCACTTAATAAAACTTCAGCAGACACGCCATTGTGAGAAAAGCTTGTGGCAATTTTTAGGTCAGTGAGCTGATCAATCCATTCTGGTTTTGCAATGATATAACCACAGCGAATAGATGCTGATAACGTTTTAGAAAAACTTCCAATAAAAATTACACGTGACAGATTATCCAAAGCCGCAAGCCGAGGAGCAGCGTTATATTCAAAATCTGAAAAAATATCATCTTCAACGACAATCAAATTGGATTGTTCAATAAGTTTTAATAATTGATGTGCTGTAGAAAGAGACAGCGTCGCACCAGTTGGATTGTGAATTCCTGAGTTGGTGATATAAAGACGTGGATTGTAAGTCTCAATTGCTTCTTTAAATGCCTCTAAGTCAGGGCCTGTTGGTGTGTAGGGAATACCAATAACTTTGACTTGATGAACTTTAAGTAATGCATGAAAGTTGAAATAACAAGGATCATCAATCAAAACAACATCATCGGGCTTTAATAAAAATCGGCAAACCAAATCAATCGCTTGAGTTCCTGAATCAGTTAAAAGTACCTGATTAAGATTCGCCTCTATACCTTTTGCTTGAGCACGTCTTGCCAGTAAATCACGTAGAGCTGGTAATCCCAATGGTGTTGAATAACCCATTAAACAATCATCAGGGCTTTTCGCGGCCGTCCTTAAAGCTTTACGAATACTGTCTAATGGCATCCAGTCATCAGGTAGCCAACCGCAACCAGGCTTAAAAACATCTGCTTTCGCTTCCAGAGATTGACGTGAAATCCATAATGGATCAACTGAACGATCTAATTTAGGGCCTAATTCACTTAAAGCTAAAGGTGCGAGCGGACCAACAATATAAAAACCAGATCCAGTTCTTGATTCGATTTTGCCTAAAGCAATTAATCTTTCATACGCCTCTACAACAGTGGATACTGAAAATCCCAGATCATTTGCTAATTTACGAACAGAAGGCAAGCGTGCTCCCGGCAATAAAGATCGATTTTTTATTTGTTGCTCAATTTCTGAAATGACAATTTCAATTTTTGTTTTGCTCTGATTCACGCGCTTAAAATCCCAACTGTATTGGTTGTTAATACATAACAGTTCTTTTAAATTGTACTGCTTTGTATCTGGTTTAATCACCCTAGCACAGCTTAAATTCTTCGTATAGTGACGGAGAAAATTATGAATAGGTTTATGAATGGCTGGGTGAATGGTTTTATTGGCGTGGCTATTTTTGCGGGGTCACTACCAGCGACACGTGTAGCGGTAATGGGGTTTGAACCGGGCTTTCTAACCGCAGCACGAGCTGCGATAGCAGGTATTTTGGGGCTTATTCTTATATTGGTTTTAAAACAAAAGAAACCAGCCAAACAAGATTGGTGGCCTCTTGCTATTGTTGCTTTAGGAGTGGTGATTGGTTTTCCGTTGTTTACAGCACTTGCTTTGCAATACATGAATGCAGCGCATTCAATTGTCTTTGTTAGTCTTTTGCCGCTTGCAACAGCAATATTTGCTGTACTCAGAGGCGGAGAAAAGCCGAATCATTTTTTCTGGATATTTGCAGTATTGGGGAGTGCGGTTGTTTTTGCCTATATGTTCTTCCTTTCTGGTGATACATCACTTGGAATAGGGGACTTTTATATGTTGATGGCAATTATTTTTTGTGGCTTTGGCTATGCAGAAGGCGGTGTACTTTCAAGAAAAATAGGCGGGTGGCAAGTCATTTGTTGGGCACTGATTTTGTCTTTACCTTTTATGCTGTTGCTTACTATTTTCTATATGCCAGCTTCATTTCAGAGTGTGTCTACATCAGCTCTAGTCGGTCTTATTTATGTGTCTTTGTTTAGTATGTTAATAGGCTTTTTCTTTTGGTACAAAGGCCTTGCACAAGGCGGTATTGCTGCCATAAGTCAACTACAACTTTTACAGCCTTTAATGGGGCTAGGTATTGCAGCGGCTTTATTGCATGAACATGTGAGCTGGTCAATGTTAGTGGTCACAGCAGCAACTATTTTATGTGTCGCTGCTGCCAAAAAGTTTACTTAACTTTATAAACAATTTGCTGGTTTAGGAACACCCGCCAAACGGCTTAAATGGCGGGCAACTAAACCAGTATTAAATTGTTGCTGTAAAACAGCATTATTAATCTCTGGACTTACCGTTTTCATTAAAAACTTAATGAGAGGACGAGTTGCAGGAGAGTGCCCAAACTGTTGATAAAATTGACGTACAGCAGTTAAAACTTCGAAATGCCACTCGGTGAGTTCAATATCAAGTGACTTGGCAAGCTCTTGTGCAACTTCAGGATTCCAGATTGTATAATCAACCAAATGACCATCTTGGTCTAATTCTAAATTCATGAAACCAGCCTAAATATATTATTTAAAAGAAATACAACGATTAAATGTTAAAACAAGATCTGCAAATTGATCATAGTCCAATACATTTATCTGAGTTAAAGTATCCGTATCGATTAAATCTTTTTCGATGCTTAAGCATGAAACACTTTCAAACTGTTGAATCATTTCAGCTGAAAGTCGTACAACAGAATCACCCATAAAAATAATCTGGTCCCCTTTCTGATAAAGGTTCCCTAATTCATCAATAACATTCGGTGTATTGTGATAAGTAGATTGCACGAGATAAAGTGTTGATGGATTCATTAAAATTACACCTTCATCTACCAATATAAGACATGGTCAAAAGACTGAATGAACTCATTATTTAAATGAATGAATTCGAGCTCTTGTTCTGTTTGCTGAACAAAAGGATTTTGCTGATTTTTACTTTCGATCAGAATTGGGCTTAAGTCATAAAATTCAAAGCTTTCGACCATATTTGATGCGACTTTGAAAGCATGATGAAGTTGGCTAAAGCCTAAGTCATTTTGTAAAAGGCTAAGCGCAGCATCTTTCAATAATACTTTGACTGGTGAGCCAAAGGTTGCTAAAACCATAGTAGCGGAAAGGCTTTCATTGATTTGCAGACTGGTTAAGTTGGCTTGGCTTAAAATGACGAGTACAGATTTCACACAATATACCTTTTAAAAGCAACAATCTAAGCAAACAAAGTAACTTAAAATTGAATAAGACGAGATGCTGACTGTACCGCATCAGCAAGTTCACCTAACCCGACCAGTTGAAAGTCTTTGGCAAGGTTGTGATGAGTAAGGTGATGGCGACTGGCATTTTCTGCATCGGTAATACCACGAGCGAGGGCAGCACTCACACATACAGGAAGTCGAATCGCAAGCTTTTGCCATTCATGCGTTAAATTACGCTGGTCGTCAGGAACCCATTGAAAATCATTAGCAACCTGCACGCCATCTTGGTAAAAGAATACACGAAAGTCTTCATTTTTACTTTTGAGTGCCTGAGCAAGTCCTAAAGCATGCCAAGCATGAATGGAAGTAGGAGCAGAGGTAATTAGTAGTAATGTACTCATTGAGAATTCACTATGGTCATACGTCTAAATGGGCGTAGATGCATTAAGAGAAAGGTAAGTATACAATGATTTTAGTGACAGGTGGTTTAGGCTTTATCGGTTCACACATTGCGTTGAGTCTCATGGCTCAGGGTCAAGAAGTGGTAATTGTCGATAATTTGGCTAATTCAACCTTGCAAACGCTGGAACGCCTAGAGTTTATTTCAGGCATGTACGTTCCATTTGTTAAACTTGATGTACGTAATACACCCGCATTGAATAAGGTCTTCGAGCAATATTCAATTGATGCAGTTATTCACACTGCTGGGTTTAAATCAATTGAAGAATCTAATCTTAAACCTCTTGAATATTATAATGATAATGTAAGTTGCATCATGAGTTTACTACGTGCCATGCAACGCACAGGTGTTCGTCACTTTATTCATTTGTCTAGCCTTGCAGCATATGGAAAATCTGGTCTGCAATTAAGCGAAACAGACGAATTCAATTATGCTTATCCTAATCCCTATATTAAGTCTCAACAGATGATTGAAGAAATTATCCGTGATACTTATAAAATTGATCATGAGTGGAAAATTGCGATCTTGCGCTTATCTAATATCGTAGGTGCATTTGAACATGGGGTGCTCGGAGAGTATGTTGCTCAGCTCCCTAAAAATATTGTACCGCTTGCCATGCAAGTTGCAGCAATGCAACGTGATTTGATTGAATTACAAGATCAAGCTGAAACATCAGATCATACGACTGAACGCAGTTTTCTACACGTTTTAGATGTGTGTGAAGCTGTAACTGCCAGCTTACATTGGCTACGTGATCAAACACATTGTTGTGAAGCATTTAATATTGCCCATGACCAAGTTCACTCTGTGCGTCAATTACTAGATGAAATTTCACAGGTAACTCAATCTGAAATTCCGACTCAACCTGCGATTTACAAACATGTTGAATTAAGTCAGGTTGCGGCAGACATAACGAAAGCAAAAACATTATTGAATTGGACACCTAAACGTCCGTTAAAACAAATGATTGAAGATGAATGGCGTTTTTATCAAAATACATTAAATGGAAGATAAGATAATGATTCTTATTTACAATAATGGAATGCTTGAGTACGATACTAAAAATTAACTAGCCAGAGCAAATAATTGCTTCAGCCCGTAAGTTCTTTAACCAGACAACTGAGGTTTCTATGCAAACACGAATTGAACATGACACTATGGGTGAGATTGAAGTTCCAAATGAAGCATTGTGGGGGGCACAGACTCAACGCAGCTTACAGAACTTTAAAATCGGGCAAGAACGATTACCTCGTGCCATGATTCGAGCAATGGGGCTGGTGAAAAAGGCTGCTGCAATAACTAATGCTGAACTTGAACAGTTACCGCAAGATTTGAGCCAATATATTGTGGTTGCGGCTGAAGAAGTCATTGATGGTAAATGGGATTCACAGTTTCCTTTAGTGGTCTGGCAGACGGGTTCAGGTACGCAAAGTAACATGAACTGCAATGAAGTGATTGCCAATATTGCCAACCAAAAATTAGGCCAAGTGTTGGGTGCGCAAAAACCTGTACATCCAAATGATCATGTCAACCGTGCTCAATCAACGAACGATTCATTTCCAACCGCTATTCACGTAGCAGCAAGTTTGCAAATTAATGAATTGCTTATTCCTGCAGTAGAACAGCTTAAAGCGACTTTGCAAAAAAAATCAGATGAGTTTCAGTCTATTGTTAAAATTGGTCGTACCCATTTACAAGATGCAACTCCATTAACACTAGGTCAAGAATTTAGTGGCTATGTGTCTCAGCTTGAGCATGGATTAGTTCGTTTGCAACAGGCATTGACAGGTTTATATGAATTACCATTGGGTGGTACTGCGGTAGGTACAGGGTTAAATGCACATCCTGACTATGCAGTGAAAGCAGCTGCTCAACTTGCTTTGCTTACAGGTTTACCATTTGTGACTGCTCCAAACAAATTTGAAGCGCTTGCAGGGCGTGACGCTGCTGTTTTTGCTTCTGGTGCATTAAAAACGCTTGCAGTTAGTTTAAATAAAATTGCGAATGATATTCGTTGGTTGGCCAGTGGTCCACGTTGTGGTTTCGGTGAAATCCGTATCCCAGAAAATGAACCTGGCTCAAGCATTATGCCAGGTAAAGTAAACCCAACACAAAGTGAAGCAATGACCATGGTTGTTGCGCAAGTGCTTGGAAATGATACGACCATTAATGTGGCTGGTGCTTCAGGTAACTTTGAATTAAACGTATTTATGCCTGTGATTGCTTATAACTTATTGCAGTCTATTCAATTGCTGGGTGATGCTTGTAATAGTTTTAATGATCACTGTGCGGTAGGAATTGAACCTAATCAGGATAAAATTGATCACTTCTTACATAACTCTCTTATGTTAGTCACTGCTTTAAACCCAGTGATTGGTTATGAAAATTCTGCAAAAGTTGCCAAGACTGCCTATAAGGAAAATAAAACTTTGAAGCAGGTTGCTGTTGAGCTTGGTTTAGTTACAGCAGAGCAATTTGATGAAGTGGTTAAACCTGAAAAAATGGTTTCACCAAATAGTAAATAATCTCTCCTAATGGGCTTTTTTATTCTTAAATACTTCTGTAATATCCGCGAGTTGCTAAGTACAACAAAAGTCCTGAATGATCAGCGCAAAAAATCATAAGGGGAAGGCCTGCTTGAAAAAGTGGGCTTTTTTATACTTTGAAATATAAATGTCATATCTAGACTTTATTTTTGCTACGTTATTTTATTTTAAGTTCAAATAAATGGAAAAGACTAAATCAATAGTTGTTTTAGCAGTAATAGCTTGTACCTTGTCGGGTTGTCTACAAATGTTTCCACCTACTGTAGCTGAGGTGAATCCTGGGGTTTATCAACTTCATGCTCAAAGTAATGCATTTGGTTCAAGAGAAGCCTTGAGGGCAAAGTTAATCAGTAAAGCAGAAGAAATATGTAAAGATAAGGGTTTTGATGAGTTGGATAGTAATAACAAAATCGTAAATCATCATACTGTTTATAATTCAGGAATGCTTATTCCAGTGAATACCAAAGCAGCCGTTCTGAAAGTTAAGTGTAAAGATTAATTTAAATAGTAGTGAACTCCATTCGAGAGTTAATTTTGTTAGACATATGACAGTACAAGAAACCCGAATAGCTATCGACTAATGGCGGGGTTTTTTATTATTAAGTATTTCTGTAATATCTGTATATAAATTTAGCGCTAAATGATGGGTGTTAGAAATCAAAAGAAGTGGAGATTTTTTTAAACTAGCATAAATTTATATGTTTTTTAGTTTTAAATATTTGAATTATTTTATTTTTAATTCGATTTATATTGATGGAGTTTAGGTGTTATCAAATTGGAAAGTGACTGTATGCATCTTTCCAATTCTAGTTTTAAGCAACTTTTTCGGTAGGCTTATTTTTGGGTGAAAAGAGGAAGCAGCCTTTTTTATTAATTAAGAAAAAACATAATTTTTTAGATGGAATTTAAATATTGATGTACACAATTAGATATGTTCATCGGAACAACACTTACTATATCGCTTCGAATATCGAAGGAAATTTTATTATTCTTGAGTCAATTGATTCAGAATTTCGTATGGGTCATCAAATTTCTTATGATGGTGAAAAGGTATTTAACCTTACTTTGAATGATGAAACTGATGCAGTCATTAAATTAGAGAGTAATGAAAAAACAGCATATGAATACTTACTTTCAATTAAATAAATTAGTTTTTTATGATGAATTATTTCTTTAAGAACTAGGTACGCTTAAAAGATATTTCATACAATAAAAAGTTTTATTTTTATTGAAAAAGCTATGGTATGGTTATTTAAGCTTTAATTTTGGGCAGTTAAAACAAATGAACTGTTTATTGAATAAAATCACCACTACCACGACCTCTAAAGAAGGCTGTGTGTGATTTTTATTAAAGTGACTTAATAAGATAACTAAACCCAGCCAATAATGGCTGGGTTAATTTTTCTCTGTTCATTATTGGTTTTTACAGAGAGAAATGATGGAAAAACTCAATAGTAATTCAAAATCGGCTTTACTGGTCATTGATATGCAAAATGGCCCATTTAACAGCCAGTCTAAGCCACATAATGCTCAACTCGTACTTTCAAATATTCTTAGTCTTATTGAATATTGTCGCTTGAATGAGAGGCCAATTATCTTTATTCGGCATGTTGGTGAGAAAGGCACACCATTAGATCCGAGTGGACCGAATACTCAGCTAATCACAGAGTTAGCTCTTAATCTAGATAAAGATCTAGTCATTGAAAAAATGTACCCAAGTGGCTTTAAAGATACTGTTTTAAAAGAAGTGTTAGAGGAGCTTGGTGTTGATGAAATCATCATTACTGGCATGAAAACTGAGTATTGTATTGATACTACTGTTAGGGCTGCTTCTGAGTACGGATATAAATTGATATTAATTTCAGATGCCCATACAACAACTGATTCAGTAGCTTTAAATGCTCAGCAAACAATTGATCATCATAACCAAATTTTAAGTAATGCTTTTGCTAAGTTAAAAATGACAGAAGAGTTCATTTCTCAAATTTAATTTAGAAATGAACCGACAACTTTATTCAAAAAGTTTGATTAGCTGTATCACTAAAGTACAAAAAACCTTTTGAAGACTAGTGGTTGCTCTGTTTTTAGCGGTAGCAAGAATTGAACTTGTATCCACAAAGAGCTCTTTTCGGAGGGCTTTTTATAAAGAGGGTATAAGTTTCACTAATTAATGGCGAATTAGCGTTGAATAAGCTGTCATAATTGTTAAAATGCCCACCTTGTCCTGTTTTTATTTTGCATTTATTTTACGAGATTTAAGATAAAGTAATTGAAAACAGAAGCTTAGCTAAGGATTTTTGAATGCTCTCTATTTATTTAACAGATACCCAACAACATGTGCAATTTAATGATTATCCCGGTGATCAGCCTGTTAAGTTTCTGTTAAATCTTAAAAAGATTTTCCCAAGTACAGGTGACCTGTTATTGCCAGTTTTACCTGATGATAATGATTTAGAAAATGTAACATGGGAATCAACTTCAGAAGATTTTGATGTCTTTAAAAAGCTCTTGGCTGGATGGGGTGTTATTGAACTCCGTTTAAATGCAATTACGGCTTATAAAGATAAAAACTTTGCGAATGAGTTAGTGAAACTAGCTCAAGCGAAACGTAAGAAAACAGCACAAAAAAATCATCAGCTCTCTTTGGTTGCACTTGATTATATTTTTATGCACGAAGTTCACGCATTGATTGATGCGGAATTGGTCACTATTGGTGAGAAATTTTATTTACCAACTTTGCGTGAGCAATGGAAGGGTATAGTTTCAGACTCAGTGCTCAATGGAAAATTCTAATTAAACACAAAAGGTGAATTTATGAAAATTCACCTTTTTTATTTTTATAATTAAATTAATGCTTTATAACTTGATAATTGCTGGTACAAAAGTTTACAAGAAAAGAATGCGTTTTTTCTAAAGTGGCAGATACATTGCTTATATAAATACAAAATTATTGCGGGAGAGAGGTTCGTAAGAACCCGCCGAAGGAGCAACAAGCCCGGAAACTCTCAGGCAGAAGGACTGTAATAATTAAAAAATCTGGAGAGAAGCTTAGATTTATAAGAATTGAAAATAATAACTTATAAATTATAAACTCACCGAAGGGGAAGATCTAAACGTTAAAAGGTAACGTTGGGGTCGAAACTCTCAGGTACCAATGACAGATGGGCTGTACTGATGAAATGTTTTGCATTTCTGAGGAGTCTGTTATGCCACATGTTATTGTGATAGGTGCGGGAATCACAGGGGTTACCTCTGCTTATGAATTATCGCAACTGGGTTATCAAGTCACAGTGATTGATCGACATCTATATCCTGCAATGGAAACATCATTTGCCAATGGAGGGCAATTATCGGCTTGTAATGCCGAAGTATGGAACCAAAAAGCCACTGTAGTTAAGGGCTTTAAATGGATGAGACAAAAAGACGCACCGCTACTGCTGAATCCTTCATTTAGTTTGCATAAATATAGCTGGCTAATTGAGTTTTTATCCCATATTAAAAACTATGAAGCAAACACGATTGAGACGGTCCGTTTGGCATTACTTGCTCGTAAGCGTTTGTTTGAGGTTGCTGAAAAAGAGCAGCTCGAGTTTGATTTGGAGAAACGTGGAATTCTCCATATGTATCATAGTAAGGCTGACTACGAGATTGCTAAACAAGTAAACAATGTATTGAACAAAGGTACATTAGAGCGCTATTCAGTTTCACCTGATGAGATGAAAACGATAGAACCATCGTTAACAGGTGAATATTTTGGTGGTTATTACACACCAAGTGATGCAACGGGGGATATTCATAAATATTCAACTTCTTTGGCTGAAAAGACTAAACAATACGGTGTTGAGTATAAATTTGGTCTGGAAGTCACAGATATTAAGTGTCATCCAGACAAAGTGATCGTAAGTTGTCAGCCAAGTGCAGAGCATCCTTATCTTGTTGAATCCGATAGTATCCAAATCGAAGGTGATGTGCTTGTAGTTTGCGGTGGTGTAGGAAGTTATCAACTCGCCGATATGATTGGAGAGCGAGTAAATGTCTATCCAGTAAAAGGTTATTCAATTACCGTGCAATTAAAAGATGAGCAAAGTGTAAAGAATGCGCCGTGGGTTAGTTTACTAGATGAGAGCGCTAAAATTGTCACTTCTCGTTTAGGTAAAGATCGGTTGCGCGTGGCGGGAACTGCTGAATTTAATGGTTACAACCGCGATATACGGGCTGATCGTATTCAACCTTTAGTAAATTGGGTAAACCGTAACTTTGATATTTCAACTGAGCATGTCGTACCTTGGGCTGGGTTAAGACCGATGATGCCTAATATGCTGCCTGTGGTGAAGCAATCTAGACAGCCTCGTATTTTTTACAATACAGGACATGGGCATTTAGGATGGACTTTGTCTGCGGCAACCGCGGTTTTAGTGGGTCAGGATATTGCTCAAAAATATCCGATCTAGAAAGTAAAAAAGCCAGTGTTCAACACTGGCTTTTATTTAACGCACTAATCATATAATCGGTAGATTCCGCTAAAACGCTCACAGCCTTTTTGCTGGGTTTTTACGTTTAGTAAAGCTTTTTGAAAATTAAACTGATATTTGCAATTATGCTCATTGTCTAAGATTTCATTTTTTTGTTCAGGTGAACTATAGGCCATCAAAGAAATCGTTTGAGTTTCTTTACGGTTATTTGGATTACGGTATGCTATTCCTTCAATCTTGATTTTATCTTTCGCGAGCTGATGGACCTGAATGTGAACAGGTTGTGCTGCTAGACGTCCATTTTCAAACTTAAGATAATGTTGGGTAAGCGTTTGCTTAAGCGATGCATAAAAATTTAGGTCATCAGTTCGTAAATCAAACTGTTGTTGAAAACATGAATTACTCTTGCATTGCTGAGTATGTTTAGACCATAACTTTTGTGTATCCTGCAAAAGCTGTAAGGGGGCATCAGTAACTAAATATGCAGAAAGATATTTATTATTGAGTTGCTTTCTCGATTCACTAAATGTTTTTGAACAGATTTTAAGCTCAGCTCCACGATTGGAACAGTCTATTGGTTCTGCAAAAACATGAGATGAACATAAACAACTCAGTGTCACGGCAAAACTTAATCTTTTCAATTGATTCATATCAGTATTAGACAGCATGATCGCTTATACTTTCAGTCTACTTTGCTAGGTGTACTATAGCGAAACAGAAAGGCTGAATACAAGATTTCTTAAGTTTTTATGGAAGGTAATAGTTATATGGTTGCTCAAATTCGCATTGGACAAGGAATGGATGTGCATGCCTTTGAAGAGGGGAACTTCGTTACATTGGCTGGCATTCAAATTCCACATACGCATGGCTTGAAAGCGCACTCTGATGGCGATGTTGTACTCCATGCTTTGTGTGATGCTTTGTTAGGTACTTTGGCACTTGGAGATATAGGGCAACATTTTCCTGACACTGACCCAGAATTTAAGGGTGCGGACAGCCGAGTACTATTAAAGCATGTTTATCAGTTAATCTTAGATCGCGGTTATCAGTTAAATAATGCGGATATTACAGTGGCTTGTGAGCGTCCAAAATTAGCTAAACATAATTTGGAAATGCGTCAAAGTATTGCTGATGTTTTAAATGTAGATGTTAATCAAATCAGTATTAAAGCAACGACAACCGAAAAACTTGGGTTTACCGGTCGTCAAGAAGGGATTTTAGCTACAGCAACTGTTTTAGTCTCTCATCACACCAAGTGATCGGCTTGTTGCAAAGACTGCTGAAGCTCAAGAGTTGCCTTACGGCCTTGTAGCTGTAAGGTTATACTATGAATAAGGCCTGTCCAAGTTTCATTGGGTTCCCAAATTTCATGAAGTAAATCTTGAGAAGTAGGCATGTCCATATTCATATAAAACTGTCTATAAACATACATCAGGCAACTAGAACGATCGTTTTTAGTACAGTGAATCCAGACAATTTCGTTCTGGACTAAATGATCAATAAGATCGAGTACCAATAAACATTGTTCGGCCGATGGAGTTTCCCAGTCAATTGGAATGTGGATGTAATTTAAACCGAGGTCTAAACAAATACGATCTTCATTTTCAATATGATTCGGTGCGTTACTTAAAGCGAGATTAATGACTGTACTACAACCATATTCTTTAATTAGTTTCAGTTGTTCAGCAGAAGGCTGTGCTGAACTAAATAAATGTTCATGAATAATTGAAAATGCGGGAATTTGAGATAATGATTGTTCAAGGGTAGTCATGATCGCACTCTACGAGAGTAGGCTTAGCTTATTGTGTAGAATGTTATACACGATTCTAGGGAATAGTTGAAATACAGCCTGCTTATATATTCGACAACGTTATCAAAACTTTAAAAATAATTAACTGGAAAAGTACAAGTTTTATAAAATAAAAAAACAGCATCATAAAGATGCTGTTTTTTTTGTCTAAATAATTATGATTTTAGATTTTCATTCAATAAAAATTCTACTAAAGCTTTTTGAGCATGAAGACGATTCTCTGCTTCATCCCATACCACTGCATTTTTATGATCAAGCATAGTTTCAGAAATTTCTTCGCCACGATGAGCAGGTAAGCAGTGCATGAATAAACATTCAGGATGAGCAAGTCCCATTAATTTTTCATTGACTTGAAAAGCAGCAAAAGCTCTTTCACGAAGCTTCTGTTCTTCTTCTTGTCCCATGCTTGCCCATACATCTGTCACAATGAGGTCAGCATTTACAGCAGCATCTTCTGCGTTGTCAAAAACTTCCACACAATGACCAAACTCTGCTAAAAATTCAGGTTTAGGCTCATATCCTTTTGGTGATGCAATTTTAAGTTTAAAGCCCATCATGTGTGCAGCTTCAATATATGAGTTACACATATTATTGCCATCACCAATCCAAGCAACGGTTTTACCTTTAATGCTACCGCGGTGTTCATTATAAGTCTGTAAATCTGCAAGTAACTGGCAAGGATGATGGTCATCTGTCAAACCGTTAATCACAGGAACTTTTGAATATGATGCAAAACGTTCAACAATGTCATGACCAAAAGTACGAATCATCACAATATCAAGCATACTAGAAATTACACGTGCTGAATCTTCGATCGGTTCGCCACGGCCTAATTGTGTGTCGCGAGGTGATAGGAAAATCGCGCTACCACCAAATTGGTTAATGCCTGCTTCAAAAGAGATACGTGTACGCGTGCTTGATTTCTCAAAAATCATTCCCAATACTTTACCAACAAAAGGTTGATATACCTTATTGTCATGCTGCATTTTTTTAAGTTCGCTTGCGCGTTCTAAAATGCGATTAAGTTCTAGAGTGGATAGATCACGTAAAGTCAGGAAATGTCTTAGAGCCATGTAGCTACTCCATAATAATCGTTATGAAATACAACAATTATCTGTTGTTGGCTGGGTGGAGGTGGGAAAAAAGAAGTCTACTATACTATAAGCATTTTAAAATGCAAAAGAATTAGACTTTATGATGGCCCTTTAAGAAAACATCTACGCAATATTCAATATAATCAGTGGCTTCCTGTTCATCTGGTAGGGCTGGCATACCCATAATCATGCGCCATTCAATATCGCGCAAAATCCCAAAATACATGAGTGAAGAATAATAAGGAGAAGGGCATGTAATTTCGCCTGATTTGTCTGCAAATTCTAATGCTTGGGTAAGTGTATTCTGTAAATTATGTACCCATTTGTCATATAGATATTGTATGAGGACCGTATTACACTCGGTCTGTTCAATAATGAGTCGCAAAAATGCAACATGCTCGGGTTGAATGATGTGAACATAAACACGATTGAGCGTTTGAATTAAGTATTCTCTTAAAGTAGTTTTCTCTGGTTGAAATGGAATGCAAACGTCCTTAAAAAACATTTCACGTTTATAGTCGCAAATAGCAGTAAAAAGTCCTTCTTTATTACCAAAATATTTATAGATAGAAGTTTTTGAACCTCCTGCATGGTTAACAATGTCATCAAGAGAAACAGCATCATATCCTTTATCCAAAAACAGCTCGGTTGCACTTAGCAATAGAGCTAGGCGACGTTCTATACCTCTGCGTGTTTGTGGTTTTTCACATACTGAATGATGTGGGTCAAGGACGGAATCATGCATAAAATTTCATAACAACAGTTAGCTTTACTTATTTAGTATAGCAAAACTATCTTTAAGGATGGTCATCGCTATTTTTTTAGATCATCTGCTGAACAGTAAATAGATATTTTAAAAAATAAAAGAATAGAAAATATAAGCTTAGAGTGAATTTTGAAATGATTTAATGATGTAACCTGATGTTCAATTTTAAATTGAATAAAAAATCTAATCAAAATAAAAGCGGCTAAGAATGTCTTAGCCGCTTTTATTTTAGATGCTAAGTTTTTTAGGCTTCGGTTTGACTAACCTTATGTTCATCTTCTTCATCATCGTCAGCAGAATCCATTCCAAGTTCTTTTAACTTGCGAGTTAAGGTGTTACGGCCCCAACCCAGTAATTCTGCTGCATGGCGTTTGCGTCCACGTGTTTGTTGTAAAGCAGCGTTAATTAAGGTGCGTTCAAACATTGGCGTAGCAATATCCAAAATCTTCATTTCACCATTCTTAAGCTTTTGAATCGCCCATTGATTCAGTAACTCATCCCAATGGTGTAAAGAAATACGTTCAAATGAAGGTGCTGGTTGCCCAGAGTCATTATTCTTTTGCAATGGAACTTGTTTCAGTTCAGAAGGTAAATCTTCTGGATAAACTTCACGTCCGGTGATCATCACAGTTAACCAGCGACACGTGTTTTCAAGTTGTCGAACATTACCGGGCCACGGTAACTGTTGCATATAGTCCGTTGTTTCAGTACGTAAGATTTTTGGACTCACGCCAAGTTCTTTACCGGCACGTGCAAGAAAATGCTGAGCCAGCATAGGTATATCTTCACTACGATGAGCAAGTTTAGGAATGTGTATACGAATTACATTTAAACGGTGATATAAGTCTTCGCGGAATCGGCCTTCATTCACCAATTTTTCTAAATCCTGATGCGTTGCCGCAACGATTCGAACATCAACTTTAACTGGAATATGTCCGCCTACACGATAAAATTCACCGTCGGCGAGCACACGAAGTAGTCGAGTCTGTGTTTCAAATGGCATGTCGCCAATTTCATCAAGGAATAAAGTTCCACCATTTGCTTGCTCAAAGCGACCTTGATGTTGAGTGTTTGCACCTGTAAATGCACCTTTCTCATGACCAAATAACTCGGTTTCAATCAAGTCTTTTGGAATTGCCGCCATATTTAAGGCAATAAAAGGCTTCGCTCGGCGTGGTGAGTGCTTGTGTAAAGCATGCGCAACTAATTCTTTACCTGTACCAGATTCACCATTAATTAAAACAGTAATATGAGATTGAGATAAACGACCAATAGCGCGGAAAACCTCTTGCATGGCAGGAGATTCACCAATAATTTCTGTTGATTGAAGTGGTGAAGCTGTTTTTGTAGCTTCTTGTTGTTGTAGTTTATTGATATGCAGAATTGCACGATTGACTAGAGCTAAAGCTTCATCAATATCAAATGGCTTTGGTAAATACTCAAATGCGCCTGTTTGATAACTTGATACAGCAGACTCTAAGTCAGAATGTGCTGTCATAATAATGACAGGTAAATCCGGATGAGTGTTTTTGACTTTAGATAAAAAAGTTAAACCATCAATTCCAGGCATTCGAATGTCAGTTAAGATGACATCGGGAGCATCATGATGCAAACGTTCAAGCGCAGTTTGAGCTTCCTCAAAATTGGTAACGTCAAAACCTTCTTCTTTAAAGGTCTTTTCTAATACCCATCGCATGGCGCGATCATCATCAATAACCCATATTTTATTTCGCGACACGGTCTGACTCCCAAGGTAAATATAAGCTAAAAATAGTTTTTCCAGGAACAGATTGGCATTCAATCATTCCGTTATGTTGATGCATAATATTCTGTGCAATACTCAGGCCAAGCCCAGTACCTTTTGCTCGTCCAGTAACCAATGGGTAAAATACCGACTCTAAAATACTCTCAGGTATACCTGGCCCATTGTCTTCAATATCAACCCGCACGGTAGATCGATTCAGCACACCATTAATTGTGACAAGTCGTTGTATGCGAGTACGTAGAATTAGCTCTGGTTCATGATCGATAAAGAATGCTTTATTCTCTGTTATGGCTTGAATTGCATTTACACTAATGTTGAGCATGACTTGGATTAACTGATCACGATCGGCATTCACATCAGGTAAAGACAAATCATAGTCACGTATAATTTTAATTTTTTTCTTTGTCTGGTTCGCAATAAGAGAGCGTACTCGTTCTAAAGGTTCGTGTACGTTAACATTTTCATAGCTTGGTAATTGTCTAGAACCTAACATGGTGTCAGCCAAGTTCGTTAAACGATCCACTTCATTAATGATGACATCGGTGAACTCTGCATAAGTCTTATCATTTAAACTACGAGCGAGTAACTGGGTTGCTCCCCGAATACCTGCAAGTGGGTTTTTAATTTCATGCGCAACGCCACGCACGAGCTGCCTAGCGACCTGATGTTGTTGAACTAGATTTTCTTCTTTTGAAATCTTTAACATGCGGTCAATTGGGTTGAGCTCAATCAACAATAATGGATGATAGCTTTTACCGGCATTTAATTGAGAAACTGTGTAATCCACATGTAGATCTTTGAAGTTAACATTAATGACAGCTTCTCGACGCGTATAAGGTTGTCCGGTTTTTATGGTGTTCAATAAAGCTTCATGTGTATTAAAAGTATCATCTGGCGCATGAAGTAAATTTAAAACTGGTTGTCCTGAAGCACGGAGCAAACTAATGTCAAATAGTGCTTCGCAGGCTGAATTTAAATAAAAAATATTCAAGTTACTATCGATTAATAAAATCGCAGTAGTTAAATTGTCTACCAATAGGCGATAGTCGATAGGGTTGTGTTGATCCATTAGCGAATCGTTCCTGTCTTAAAATAGCGCAATGGCATCTTCATTGGTTATCGGATTTTCACCGTTATAGAACATGAACGATGCAAAATATACGCCAACTTTGTTTATGGGTTATTTTAAAGTTTTAAGGTACTTAAAAACGCGCTGAAATCGTTCTTTATATCTTTTGATCAAAACAAATAGCTTTAGTCTAGATAATAACATGATCTAAATTGGTGCAAAGGTGAGTTTTGGTGCAAATGTTGGTTGTATTTTGGTGCATTACACAAAGAGTAGGCTTTCCACCTATGCTTGAGACAAGAAAAGACATACAATACGCGCATTCAAGTGGAGCGCAGATTCATGAAGACCCCCAAAGTCGGTTTTGTTTCTTTAGGTTGTCCTAAGGCATTGGTAGATTCTGAACGAATTTTAACTCAGTTAAAGACTGAAGGTTATCAAGTTGCATCAGATTATGATGGTGCTGATTTAGTAGTTGTTAATACCTGTGGTTTTATTGAATCTGCGGTACAAGAGTCGCTAGATGCAATTGGCGAGGCCATGAGTGAAAATGGTCGAGTAATCGTTACAGGATGCTTAGGTAAAGACGAAGATAAAATTCGTCAAATGCATCCGAACGTTTTAAAGGTTACTGGTGCGGCAGCTTATCAAGATGTGATGGAAGCTGTACATGAATATGTACCAGCACCACCTAAACATAATCCGTTTATTGATTTGGTTCCTGAACAGGGAATTCGCTTAACACCAAAGCATTATGCCTACTTAAAAATATCTGAAGGATGTAACCATCGTTGTACCTTCTGTATTATCCCAAGTATGCGCGGTGACTTGGTTTCGCGTCCAGTTGGTAGTGTATTGGAAGAAGCTGCGGCACTTAAAAGAGCGGGTGTTAAAGAAATCTTGGTTATTTCTCAAGATACATCAGCTTATGGCGTAGACACCAAGTACAAACTTGACTTCTGGAATGGTCAGCCTGTTAAGACAAAATTCTTCGACATGTGTGAAGCACTAGGCCAATTGGGCATCTGGGTGCGTCTACATTATGTATACCCATATCCACATGTTGATGCAGTTATCGATTTAATGGCTCAGGGAAAAATCCTGCCATATCTTGATATTCCTTTCCAACATGCAAGCCCACGCGTTCTTAAATTAATGAAGCGTCCGGCACATAGTGAAAATACACTAGAAAAAATTAAATTATGGCGTGAAAAATGCCCTGACCTTGTGATCCGTTCTACTTTTGTGGTTGGTTTTCCAGGCGAAACTGAAGAAGACTTCCAGATTTTGTTAGATTGGTTAGTTGAAGCTCAACTTGATCGCGTAGGCTGCTTTACCTATTCACCAGTAGAAGGCGCTACGGCAAATGATTTACCCGATCATGTGCCAGAAGAAATTAAGCAAGAGCGTTACGAGCGCTTTATGCAAGTGCAGCAGCAAATATCTGCTGCCAAATTACAAAAACGTATTGGTCAAACGATGACTGTATTAGTCGATGGTTTAGAAGACGAATATCCTGTTGCCGTTGCACGTTCTTATGCCGATGCTCCGGAAATTGACGGTAATGTGTTTGTAGAAGATATCGATAAGAGCACTATTCAACCGGGCGATATATTGGAAGTCGAAATTACCGATGCAGATGAATACGATTTATTTGCAAAGTTAATTAAAATTAAATCGGTTTAATCGAAATATATTTAAAGAGCATTCAGTTTAAGAGGTTTTGGAGCAAAGTCATGGCGGAAACAATTAGCCCACGTTATTCACGTATTCTATTGAAATTATCTGGTGAGGCATTGTCAGGTAATAAAGATATGGGTATTGATGCCCAAGTTTTAGATCATATGTCACTTTCAATTGCGCACTTGGTTGGTTTAGGTGTGCAAGTGGGTATCGTTGTGGGTGGCGGTAATTTGTACCGTGGTAGTCAGTTGCAAAAAGATGGCTTGGTTGGTCGTGTAACAGGCGATCAAATGGGTATGCTTGCAACTGTGATGAATGGCTTAGCTATGCGTGATGCTCTAGTTCGTCGTAATATCAGAACTCGTCTTATGTCTGCATTACCAATTGGTACAGTGGTAGAGTCTTATTCAAGTCGTGATGCGATTCGTCATTTGAGTCAAGGTGAAGTTTGTGTTTTCGTTGCGGGTACAGGAAATCCATTTTTCACGACGGATACAGCAGCATGTTTACGCGGTATCGAAATTGAAGCGAATTTGATTTTAAAAGCGACTAAAGTTGATGGCGTTTATAATAAAGATCCAAGTAAATATGATGATGCTGTTAAATACGATCATTTAACTTTTGATCAAGTGTTAGATGAAAAGCTTGGTGTTATGGATTTGACTGCTATTTGTTTGTGTCGCGACCATAATGTGCCATTGCAAGTTTTTGATATGAATAAATCAGGTGCGTTATTGTCAGTAGTAATGGGTGAAAAAGAAGGAACGCGTGTTACTAAGTAATGTACGTGTTACTGAAAGCTCTTTATACTAGCGCTAAATTAAATTTGTTAAATATATCTTTGAATAAATAAGTAAGGTAGATCATATGATTAACGATCTGAAAAAAGACAGCGAACAGCGTATGTTAAAAACTCTAGAGTCTTTAGAACTCGGGTTTGCTAAAGTTCGTACCGGCCGTGCACATCCATCAATCTTAAATGGTGTGATGGTTCCTTACTACGGTTCTGATGTGCCATTAAATCAAGTAGCAAACGTGGGTGTTGAAGACTCTCGTACACTTATTGTTCAGCCATTTGAGCGTACAATGGTTTCAGCTATTGATAAGGCAATCCGTGAAAGTGATCTTGGTTTAAACCCGATTACAGCAGATGCAATTCGTGTACCTTTACCAGCATTAACTGAAGAAACACGTCGTGATATGCAAAAAGTTGCGCGTAACGAAGCTGAAAATGCAAAAGTTGCGATTCGTAATATTCGTCGTGATGTTTTAAGTGATATCAAAGCATTGTTGAAAGAAAAAGAGATTTCTGAAGATGATGAGCGCCGTGCAGGTGATGATATTCAGAAAATTACTGACAAATATGTTGCAGAAGTAGACAAGCGTCTTGCAGCGAAAGAAGCAGAATTGATGAAGGTCTAATTTTTATGACCGATTCTGAAGAGTATCATCTTCCCAAGCATGTTGCCATCATTATGGATGGCAACAACCGCTTTGCAAAAAAAAATCAAATGCAAAAGGGTGATGGGCATCGGGAAGGTAAAAATGTTCTTGATCCTATCGTTGAACATTGTAAAAAAACTGGTATTCGTGCTTTAACTGTTTTTGCATTTTCAAGTGAAAATTGGAATCGACCGCAGTATGAAGTCGATCTGCTTATGAAGCTTCTGGAAGAAAGTATTCATGAGCAAATACCTCGCATGAAGAAATTTAATATTGCTTTGCGTTTTATCGGTGATCGTTCTCGATTATCCTCACACTTAGTTGCCTTAATGGAAGATGCAGAGCAACAGACAGCACACCATGACACTATGACCTTAACCATTGCAATAAGCTATGGTGGGATGTGGGACATTGCTAATGCAGCAAAACAAGTTGCAGAGGCTGTTTCCCGTGGTGAATTTAGTGCTGATCAAATAAATGTTGATTTGTTCGAAAAATATGTCAGTCTAAACGATCTGCCGGCTGTGGACTTGTTAATCCGCACAGGCGGAGATTATCGCATATCTAATTTCTTGTTGTGGCAAGCAGCTTATGCGGAACTGTATTTTACCGAAGCGTTATGGCCAGAATTTACAGTAAAAGAGTTCGATCATGCATTGAATGTTTTTTCAGGGCGTGAACGTCGTTTTGGCAAAACATCTGAACAAATTCAGCAAGAGAAAATAGAGAATTTATAATGTTAGAGCGGATTGTTACCGCATTGGTACTTGTTGCAGTTGTTTTAGGCTGTATGTTTGCTACGCAATCACATTATCCAATGTTGGTTCTTATGATTGTTGCGGCAGGGGTAGCAGGGTATGAGTGGTATAAGTTAATGCCTCGCGAAACTGCAAATGCTGTAAAACCTAAAGCTTGGTGTTACGGTCTGCTTGTTGCATTTGTTTCAGGTGTCGCCCTATTTTTCCATGATATTGCATTACTTTTGTGGTCTGCTTCAATTTTGACTTGGATTGTCAGTGTATATTGGGTTAAGTCATTTCCTGAATTTGATGGTTGGTATAATGCAACCTTGTATGTGATTGGCATAATCTTAGTCTGCGCTGCCGTAACATCAATTTTTGTAGTATGGCAAAGTTCACCATGGTGGTTAATGTATCTGTTCTTGCTTGTATGGGGCGCGGATAGTGGTGCTTACTTTGTTGGTCGTAAATTTGGAAAAAGAAAACTAGCTCCGACTGTAAGTCCTAATAAATCAGTAGAGGGTTTGTACGGTGGTATTATTACAACCGTAGTAATAATGGTGGTTGTGCAATATCATTATTTAAATTTAACTTTAATTCAGCAAATTCTGTTTCTTATATTGTCGTTAATTACGGTATTTGGTTCAGTTTTAGGTGACTTATTTGAATCAATGATTAAACGTCGTGCCGGTATTAAAGATTCTGGTCGTGTTTTACCAGGTCATGGTGGTGTGTTAGATCGTATTGATTCTTTACTTGCAGCAGCCCCGATTTTTGCAACGGGAATGTATATATTAAAACTTATTGGTGTAGATTTATAGATGACACAATCTGTTTGCATATTAGGTGTAACCGGTTCCATTGGTCAAAGTACCTTAAAAATTTTAAATCAACATCCTGATAAGTATTCAGTGTTTGCGGTTTCAGCTCATAGTCGAATTTCTGAGTTGGTTGAAATTTGCAAACATTTCCAACCAAAAGTTGTGGTCGTTCCTGAGCAGAAAGTTGCCGAATTAACAGCTCTATTTTCATATAATAAATTACAAAATATTGAAATTTTGGTTGGTGAGGAAGGTCTGATAAGCATTGCTTCACATCCAGAAGTTGATATTGTTATGGCTGCAATTGTTGGTGCTGCAGGTTTGTTGCCAACTCTAGCTGCGGTGAAAGCTGGTAAACGCGTATTGCTTGCTAATAAAGAAGCTTTGGTTATGTCTGGTGAAATCATGATGCAAGCAGCACGTGATCATCAGGCATTATTATTACCGGTAGATTCTGAACACAACGCTATTTTTCAGTCATTGCCTCATAACTATTTAGAAGCTGAAAGAAATGGACAACCACAACAGGGTGTATCAAGAATCTTATTGACCGCTTCAGGTGGACCATTTTTAAACCATTCGTTAGAACAATTAGAAAAAGTTACTCCTGCACAGGCTTGTAAGCATCCCAACTGGTCTATGGGACAGAAAATCTCAGTTGACTCAGCTACTCTTATGAATAAAGGGTTGGAGTTGATCGAGGCATGTCATTTGTTTTCAATATCTGAACATTTTGTTACAGTTGTTGTTCATCCACAAAGTATTATTCATTCTATGGTGCAATATGTGGATGGTTCAACATTGGCGCAAATGGGTAATCCAGATATGTGTACGCCAATTGCACATGCTTTAGCATGGCCTGAGCGTTTACAGACGAGTGTTCCTGCTTTAGATTTGTTTGAATATTCTCAGCTTAATTTCCAAGCGCCAGATATTCAGAAATTCCCAGCACTTGATTTGGCTCGTCAGGCAATGCGTGCGGGAGGTTTGGCACCTACTATTTTAAATGCTGCAAATGAAGTTGCTGTTGCTGCATTTTTAAAGGAACAGATTGGATTTACAAATATCCCACAAGTGGTAGAGCATACTTTGCAAAAATTGGAAAATTCAGTTGCTGAAAATATTGAGTGTATTTTAGCTAAAGATGAAATAGCACGACATGTAGCACAGCAATATATATCAAGTATAGGAGGCTGAAAATGAGTGCATTATTTATGATTGCAGCAGCGGCTCTTTTACTTGGTCCTTTAATTGCAATTCATGAGTTTGGTCATTATTGGGTAGCACGGAAACTAGGTGTTAAAGTTTTAGTGTATTCCATTGGTTTTGGACCTACATTACTTAAGTGGACATCAAAAAAATCTGGCATCAAATATCAACTTTCAGCTTTACCATTGGGCGGCTATGTAAAAATGCTTGATGAGCGTGAAGGTAATGTTGCAGAGCAAGATTTACCTTATGCATTTAACCGTCAAAAACCATGGAAACGTATAGCAATTGTTGCAGCTGGTCCATTAATTAATCTGATTTTTGCTGTCTTACTTTTCTGGATCTTATTTTTACCAGCACAAGAACAACTGAACACTAGAGTCGGTAAAGTTATACCAAACTCACCAGCAGCAACTGCACAAATGCAAGTCGGTGACAAGATTGTTGCTGTTGATGGAAAAGAAACGCAAACTTGGGAAAAACTTAACTTTGCTTTAATTGATCGTGTAGGTGAAACTGGTAGTGTAAATGTTGATGTAGACCGTGCAGGTACTGAAAAAAATATTGTTTTACCCATTAAAGACTTCTTAAAAAACCAGAATGAATCAGCTTTAGATGTGTTAGGTTTTTTACCATATCGTCCTGTTATTCCTGCTGTTGTTACTGAATTGACTCAAGATGGAGCTGCAATTCGTCAAGGAATGAAAGTGGGTGATCGCATTGTTTCAATTAATAGTCAAGCAATGAAAGACTGGTTTGATGTTGTTGAGGTCGTACAACATTCTCCAGAAAAATTACTCAATATTGATGTGTTGCGTAATAGTCAATTAGTCCATTTACAAGTCATGCCTCAAGGAAAACGAGATAACATGGGGCAAGTGAGTGGTGTTTTGGGTGTGAAAAGTGATGCAGGAAAAATTACAATTCCTGACGAATATAAGCAAACAATTCAATATACTCCAATACAAGCTTTAGAGATGTCACTAGAGAAAACTGGTCAAATCTCTAGCATGATATTGAGTTCAATAGTAAAAATGGTTAAGGGTTTAATTGGTTTAGAGAATCTTTCTGGACCAATTACAATCGCGAAAGTAGCAGGACAAAGTGCGGAAATGGGATGGCAGACTTTTATCTCATTTATGGCTTTAATGAGTGTAAGTCTTGGAATTTTAAATTTATTACCAATTCCAATGCTAGATGGTGGACATCTCGTTTATTACATTATTGAGGCTATTCGTGGTAAGCCTGTTTCTGAACAAATACAAATGTTTGGTCTAAAAATTGGTATGGTACTGCTCGGTAGTATGATGCTTTTAGCTTTATTTAACGATTTTATGCGTTTGTAAACGTATATGGATTTATAACTTACTGGAAAAACTGGCATGCGGCACACACATTTTTTAATGCCTTTGGCACTTGTTAGCGCTATGGCAGCGGTACAACAAGCATATGCAGCTGATGATTTCGTCGTTCGAGATATTCGTGTAGATGGTTTAGTCCGTCTTACTCCTGCAAATGTTTCTACCATGTTGCCAATCAACAGTGGCGATCGCGTTAATGAACCGATGATCGCAGAAGCAATTCGAACATTGTATGCCACTGGACTTTTTGACGATATTAAAGCATCAAGAGACAACGATACTTTAGTTTTTAATGTCGTAGAGCGCCCAATTATTTCAAAACTTGAATTTAAGGGTAACAAACTTATTCCTAAAGAGGCTTTAGAGCAAGGCCTCAAAAAAATGGGCATTGCCGAAGGCGAAGTTTTCAAGAAGTCAGCTTTACAAACAATTGAAACTGAATTAGAGCAGCAATATACCCAGCAAGGCCGTTATGATGCTGATGTAACTGTTGATACGATAGCTCGTCCAAATAACCGTGTTGAACTTAAATTAAATTTTAATGAAGGTACGGCGGCTAAAGTTTTTAATATCAATATTATTGGTAATACTGTTTTTAAAGACAGTGAAATTAAACAAGCCTTTGCAGTTAAAGAAAGCGGTTGGGCTTCAATTGTAACTCGTAATGACCGTTATGCTAGAGAGAAAATGGCAGCGAGCCTTGAAGCTTTGCGTGCGATGTATCTGAATAAAGGTTATATCAATTTTCATATTAATAACTCACAGCTTAATATTAGTGAAGATAAGAAGAACATCTTTATTGAAGTTGCTGTAGAGGAAGGCAGTCAATTTAAATTTGGGCAAACCAAGTTTTTAGGTGATGCACTTTATAAACCTGAAGAATTACAAGCTTTAAAAATCTATAAAGATGGCGATACCTATTCGCAAGAAAAAGTAAATGCTGTTAAGCAATTGCTATTGCGTAAATACGGTAATGCTGGTTATTACTTTGCAGATGTGAATATTGTTCCACAAATTAATAACGATACAGGTGTTGTTGACTTAAATTACTATGTAAATCCAGGTCAGCAAGTTACTGTGCGTCGTATTAATTTTACTGGTAACAGTAAAACTGCCGATGAAGTATTACGTCGTGAAATGCGTCAAATGGAAGGCGCTTTAGCGAGTAATGAAAAAATTGATTTGTCTAAGGTTCGTTTAGAGCGTACAGGATTCTTCAAGACTGTTGATATTAAACCGGCTCGTATTCCAAACTCACCAGATCAGGTGGATTTAAACGTAAATGTTGAAGAACAGCACTCGGGAACTACAACATTAGCGGTAGGTTACTCACAAAGTGGTGGTATCACATTCCAGGCAGGTTTGAGCCAAACTAACTTTATGGGAACGGGTAACCGTGTTGCGATCGATTTATCTCGTTCTGAAACTCAAGATTACTATAATTTAAGTGTTACAGACCCTTACTTTACAATTGATGGGGTAAGCCGAGGTTATAACGTTTACTATCGTAAAACAAAGCTAAATGATGACTATAACGTTAATAACTACGTTACTGATAGTTTTGGTGGTAGTTTAAGTTTTGGTTATCCAATTGATGAAAATCAAAGTTTAAGTGCTTCATTAGGTATTGATAATACTAAAGTAACGACGGGTCCTTATGTGTCTACCTATGTTCGTGATTACTTATTGGCGAATGGAGGTAAGGCAACAGGTCAAGATACTTACTGTCCACCAGATCAGTTGGAAACAACTACAGATCCAGTTACAGGAGCGGTGACATATACAGGTAAATGCCTTGTTACACCAACTCCATATAATAATGCATTTGAAGGTGAGTTCTTTACATATAACTTAAATTTAGGCTGGTCATACAATACATTAAACCGTCCTATTTTCCCTACTTCAGGTATGTCTCATCGTATAGGTCTTGAAATTGGTTTGCCTGGTAGTGATGTTGACTATCAAAAAGCAACTTATGATGCACAGGCATTCTGGCCAATTAAAGACACAGGTTTCGTGCTGCGTGGTTACGGTAAACTTGGTTATGGTAATGATTTACCATTCTATAAAAACTTCTATGCGGGTGGTTATGGTTCTGTTCGTGGCTATGATAACAGTACCTTGGGTCCAAAATATTCAAGTGTAAATTTACAAGAAACCAAGCAAAATGACGGTTCTCCAGAAGAAGTCGGTGGTAATGCTCTAGTGCAGTTTGGCACAGAGTTGGCTTTGCCATTACCATTCAAAGGAGATTGGACTCGTCAAGTACGACCAGTTCTTTTTGCTGAAGGTGGTCAGGTATTCGATACCAAGTGTGACGTTGGTTCTTATTCTATGATTATGAATGGTCAGCAAATTGCAGATGCTAAAAAATACTGTGAAGATAACTATGGCTTCGACTTAGGTAATATGCGTTATAGCGTTGGTGTTGGCTTCACATGGATCACCATGATCGGACCATTATCTCTTAGCTATGCATTCCCTCTAAATGATAAGCCTGGTGATGAAACTAAAGAGATCCAGTTTGAAATCGGTCGTACTTTCTAAGTACGACTTGAATAAACATGCAATAAGGACACAAATTTAAATGAAAAAATTAAATATATTAATGTTAGGACTAGGTTTGACAGTTTCTGCCATGACTAATGCTGCCGGTTATGGTGTCATTGATCTTGCTAAAGTTGTTGAAAGCAGTACTTATTTGAAACAACAAAACGCAAGTTTAAATCAATCAGTTAAGCCAACCACAACTCGTCTTGAGCAGTTAGGTAAAGAGTTAGAAGGTCTTCAACGTCAAGCCCAAACTCAAGGGCAAAAAATGAAAGAAGATGATATCAAAAAGCTTCAGGCGCAATATCAAACAAAACTCAATGAATTTAATTCTACTCAACAAGGTTTGCAGTCAAAAGTTCAAACTAGTTTGCAAGGAATGAACTCAACTTTTGAGACTCGTGTGAAGCAAGCAGCTGAACAATTACGAAAAGAAAATAATCTTGACTTTATTTTGAATAAAAATTCAACTGTTGCCTATGACGCTAAATATGATTTAACTGATAAAATGATACAAAAGGTTAATTCAATGAAATAAATTAATGAAAGTGCAACATTATCGTTTAGATGAACTAGCTCACCTAGTAAATGGTGAGCTAGTAGGTACGGGTAGTCTTCAATTTATAAACTTAGCAAGTTTAGAAAATGCTGAAACTCATCAAATTGCTTTCGTGAATGGCGAAAAGTATATTGATCAAGCAAAGGCTAGCCGTGCGGGTGCGTACATTGTTACAAGCCTTATTAAAGAACAGCTTCCTGACAAACAAAATTTTATTATTGTTGATAATCCATATTTAGCTTTTGCTATCCTTACACATGTTTTCGATAAAAAAATCACATCGGTGGGTATAGAAAGTACTGCTCAAATTCATCCTTCTGCGATCATTTCTGAAACAGCATATATTGGTCATTACGTCGTTATTGGCGAAAATTGTGTAGTTGGTGATAACACAATTATTCAGTCTCATACTCGACTGGATGATAATGTGGAAGTTGGAAAAGATTGTTTTATTGATGCTCATGTCACCATTACGGGTGGATCTAAGTTATTTGATCGTGTGCGAGTTCATGCAAGCACTGTAATTGGTAGTGAGGGTTTTGGCTTTGCGCCATATCAAGGAAAGTGGCATCGTATTGCCCAATTGGGTTCAGTTGTTATTGGTAATGATGTTCGCATTGGTTCAAATTGTAGTATTGATCGAGGTGCACTCGACAACACCATTTTGGAAGATGGGGTAATTATTGATAACCTTGTGCAAATCGCGCATAACGTTCATATTGGTTCAAATACAGCTATCGCTGCTAAATGCGGAATTGCTGGTAGTGTTAAAATTGGCAAAAACTGTATTCTAGCTGGGGCTTGCGGTGTATCAGGCCACCTTTCTATTACCGATAACGTGACTTTGACCGGAATGTCAATGGTCACAAAAAATATTTCTGAACCTGGTACTTACTCTTCGGGAATTGGATTATTTGAAAATAGCCATTGGAAAAAGACAATTGTACGCTTGCGACAATTAGCAGATGTGCCATTGACCCAAATCACTAAACGACTTGATCATATACAAGCTCAAATAGAGTCTCTTGAATCAACCTTTAATTTGCGTAAATAGAATATTATGACCGAGTCAACTACACCTAAATTTGCCATCCCTGAATTACCAATGCAGATTCAAACGATTCGTCAATATTTGCCGCATCGTTATCCTTTCTTATTGGTTGATCGTGTGACTGAAGTTACTGACAATAGTATTGTTGGTTATAAAAATGTTTCTATCAATGAAGAGTTCCTACAGGGACATTTCCCAGAATATCCAATTATGCCTGGTGTTCTAATTGTTGAAGCATTAGCTCAAGTTTCAGGTGTTCTAGGGTTTATTATGAACAATGAAACGCCAAAACCTGGTTCTTTATTCCTTTTTGCTGGTGCGGAAAGAGTTAGATTTAAAAAACAAGTAGTTGCTGGTGACCAACTTGTATTAAAATCTGAATTAGTAATGCAAAAACGCGGTATCTACAAATATAATTGTACGGCTACCGTGGATGGTATTGTAGCAACAACCGCTGAAATTATGATTTCACACCAAAAAACAGAGCAGGCATGAGCAATCACGACTTAATTCATTCTACGGCCATTATTGATCCATCTGCAGTGATTGCTCCAGATGTCCAGATAGGACCTTATTGCGTTATCGGTCCAAATGTGACGATTGGTGCGGGTACTAAACTTCATTCTCATGTAGTAGTGGGTGGTTTTACCAAAATTGGTCAAAATAATGAGATTTTCCAGTTCGCAAGTGTTGGTGAGGTTTGCCAAGATTTGAAATATCAAGGTGAAGAAACCTGGTTAGAGATTGGTGATCATAATTTAATTCGTGAACATTGCAGTTTACATAGAGGAACTGTGCAAGATAATGCTTTAACTAAAATAGGAAGTCATAACCTATTGATGGTTAATACACATATTGCACATGATTGTATTGTTGGTGATCACAATATTTTTGCGAATAACGTTGGTGTCGCTGGGCACGTACACATAGGTGATCACATCATTATTGGTGGTAATTCTGGTATTCATCAATTCTGTAAAATTGATTCTTACAGTATGGTGGGTGGAGCATCACTAATTTTAAAAGATGTACCAGCTTACGTTATGGCTTCTGGTAACCCAGCTCATGCATTCGGTATTAATATCGAAGGAATGCGTAGAAAGGGTTGGTCTAAGAATACAATTCAAGGTCTCAGAGAGGCTTATAAATTAATTTTTAAATCAGGCCTTACTTCTGTTCAAGCTGTTGAGCAGATTAAAAATGATATTCTTCCGAATGTTCCTGAAGCTCAATTACTAATTGACTCTGTTGAACAGTCAGAACGTGGTATTGTGCGTTAAGAAAATATATTAAAAAAAGACACTGCATTTTGCAGTGTCTTTTTTTTCTTAAAATTATTATTTATTAAAAAATTTGGCTTCTTCAGATTTTGGATACTGACTTAAAATTTTAGTTTTATATTGGTTTGCTGAAGCTGTATTTTTATCGACATCTTTAGCAATGCTATAGAGTTGATAAAGGGCGCGAGGAGCTTTACTCGAATTTGGATATCGAGTTGCTACTACATTGTAGTTCTTTTTAGCTTCATTATAATTCACTGGATCAGTTGCTAAATTAAACTCAGCTAACCAAAAATAGGCATTCCCTGTATAGACGCTATTAGGATGATTTTTGATAAAGTTCTGCATTGGAGCAATCGCTTTTTTTGCTCCACCTTGTTTATAGGCATCTAAAGCGACCGTGTAAGCTGCCTTTTCAAGCTCTATAGGGTTTGATTGGTTTTGTGAAGGTGGTTGTGAGGCTTCCGGTTGAGGTGGAGGAGTAGTGGATGGGCTGCTTGTTGGGGCAGTATTGACTACTTTGTTTTCAACTGCAGGAGTTTCTGTGCTTGCCGTAGCAGGAGTATCACTGTTCGTTGGATTATCTGATTGTGCACTTTCAGGATCAACTTTCTGATTAAGGAGTTCTAGGCGTTGATCTAGGTCTGTGTAGCGATTGGATAGATCTTTTTTCAATTGTTCAATATCGTTTGATTGTTCTTCTAATTGCCCACGCAGGGTACGTATATCATTTTCTAATTGTTGATTTTTTTGCATTAATTCCCAGTTTAAATTACTAGGTACCGAAACATTATTAGAAGAAGTATTAGTTGCGCTACCACCACTTTGGCTTAAACCGCGAGACTCAATTGGAATGTTGGCATAGAGAGAGGTAGTGCTCATTAAGGCAATAAATAAGAAAGAATGCTTCATCAATCGCATGAGTATAGGTCCATAATTTTATGTAAAAGCCAACTTAAAAAAGGAATATATAAACTATTCACTTAACTATCTAACTAAGATTTTAATTGGTCAATGCAATTAAAACAGCTAACAATATAAATGCAAGAATAGTTTACAATCTTCAAGCATATTTTATCCAAAATTAGATACAAGAAAGAATATAGGGGAGAGAAGTATAGGAATTTAAGGCTTTTTGCTGATGAATTAATCAATCGAAACATAAACTTGCTTAAAACTGTGAAGAAGGCTTGCAACTATTTTAAAAATCTCTATACTCTGTTTTGCAATGGTAGCCCCGCTGGTGGCTTCGCAATTGTACTCTGTGAACCCCGCCAGGACCGGAAGGTAGCAACGGTAGCAGATCTATGATGTGCCGAAGTTTTGCTAGTGGGGCTGCCACCATTCTTTTAATCCACTCTCCGTTGGATTGCCTTCATAATTACATCTAAATCAAATCCTCTATATTGTAAAAACCTCATCTGTTTTGCTTTAAGTTTAGGATCTTTTTCTACTTCTTCACCGAATTTCTTCACTTTCAGTTGATAAGCCTGTTCTACCCAATCAATATTATGAATTTCATCAGCAATTAAATCATTTTCGATTTGTTTTGTTTTTAAAGCTTGCTTAATACGTTTTGGACCTTTGCCTTTACGAATCTGGCTAGCTAATGTTAATTCGGCAACGCGTTGATCACTTTGATAGTTTTGTTCAGATAATTCTTCAACAAGTCGCTTAACCTCTTCAGGGTTTTGTGCATAACGAGTTAATTTTTCAGTAAGCTCTGCTTTGGAGTAATCTCGACGAGTCAATAAAGCAAAAGCATAAGAGCGTAAACGTTGACCTGTAAGCAAAGCTCTTTGTTGAGACTGTTCTTCAGTTCTTTTGAACATAGTATTAGGGTTCCCTTGTAAAAAAACGCCCCGAAGGGCGTTTTAAGGCTCATGAATAATTAAGATTCTAGTAGAAGATCAGCTTCTTCTTCATCTTCAACTTGAGCAGTATTAGTACCTGTTGTTAACAACTGTTCGCGGATATTACGTTCAATCTCTCCAGCCATTTGAGGATTTTCTTCAAAGTGGCGAATAACATTGTTCTTACCTTGACCAATTTTATTACCTTGATATGAATACCAAGCACCTGCTTTTTGTACGATATCTTGTTGTACAGCTAAATCTACAAGTTCACCTAGCTGGTTTGTGCCTTTACCATATAGGATTTGGAAAATAGCCTCTCTGAAAGGAGGAGCCATTTTGTTTTTAACCACTTTAACTCGGGTTTCAGAGCCAACGATTTCATCGCCTTCTTTTACTTGACCAATACGACGGATATCTAAACGTACAGAAGCGTAGAACTTCAATGCGTTACCACCAGTTGTAGTTTCTGGACTACCAAACATTACCCCAATCTTCATACGGATCTGGTTAATAAAGATAACCATACAGTTTGAACGTTTAGCATTACCCGTAATTTTACGAAGTGCCTGACTCATTAGACGAGCTTGCAAGCCCATATGAGAGTCACCCATCTCACCTTCAATTTCTGCTTTAGGAGTAAGTGCAGCGACTGAGTCGACAACGATTAAGTCAATTGCACCAGAACGAACGAGCATATCTGCAATTTCGAGTGCTTGTTCACCGTTATCAGGTTGCGATACAAGCAGATTATCAATGTCTACACCAAGCTTACGCGCATATTGTGGATCTAATGCATGCTCTGCATCGATAAAGGCACAAGTACCACCAGTTTTTTGACATTGTGCAATTGCTTGTAGAGTCATTGTGGTTTTACCAGAAGATTCTGGACCATAAATCTCTACAATACGACCTTTTGGTAAACCGCCAATCCCCAATGCAATATCTAAAGTCAAAGAGCCTGTAGATACAGCTTCAACAGCTTGAACAGTGTTGTCACCGAGACGCATCACCGTATTTTTGCCAAATTGTTTCTCAATTTGACTTAGCGCGGCTTGTAATGCTTTGCTTTTATTCTCATCCATCTCAAAAACCTCAATACTCTATGTTCATCACGTTTAACCCAAGTGGATGCATTGAATCTCAACTTGTTTCACTAGGGTAATAGTGACAGATTTTTTCTATAGCTTCTATGTGTTGTATGTGTGTGTGCGACACAACTCGACGTTTTTATTCATCACCGTATGACCAATTTTGATCATTCTCCTGTTTAAACCGAATAATTTGACGACGATCCTTTTTACCCGGTCTATGGTCAGGTCGAGCTAGATTATGCAATTTTCGTTGGGATGCAATCAACTCCCGTCTAGCAATACTTACTTCGGTTTCTTCATAAAGTTGCTGTGCGATTGGAGCTGGACCACGTGTGTTCGAAAGAGCTTTTATCACAATAGTTTTCTTATCAAACCCTTGCTGAATAACAAGTTCCATTCCAACTCGAATTTCTTTGGAAACTTTTACACGCTCATTATTGTGATGTACTTTACCTCCCTCAATCGCTCCTTTAGCAATTGAACGAGTTTTAAAAAAACGAGCAACCCATAACCATTTGTCGACACGCATGGTCTCTACAGCATCGTTTTCAGGCAATTTTGACATCATTATCCTTTCTATCAATTTCATTCAATATAGACAGCAATTCTGTAAGTCGATCTAGTGCTTTAAATTCTAAATCTTGATGCTGTTTTATATCCTTTAGACTTGAGGGCTGCGAGATAGTAAACAAGTGTTGAATACCAAATTTTTCTGCTGTCTTTAATACGGGAGCCGTATCATCAATAAAAATCGTTTCATCTGGATTGAATGGATGTAATCTTTGGAGTTCTTGCCAAAAATTAATATCTTCTTTGGCATAACCTACTTGTTCACTTGATATGATGACATCGAAGAAATGTTCAATCGCAATATTATCGAGTTTTAAGCGTAAGCTCGCGCGGTCAGCATTCGTCACTAGCCAACACATGTATCCTTGCTCTTTAAGTTGTTGCAAAAGCTCAATACAGCCAGAACGAGCTTGAATCTTAGATTGAAATTCTTGTTGTAATTTGAGTACATCAACGCCTACAGTTTTAGTCCAATAGGTTGATGAATACCAAACAAGCGTATGGCGATGTGATTGATAAAATTGATATAGCTTTTCTTTGCTCTTGGAGAGGGGAAGTTGATGTATTTTTGCATGTCGTTCAGGAAGACATTCATTCCATATGAAATCATCAAAAGCGAGATCTAAGAGTGTACCATCCATGTCAAACATTATGATTTTAGACATTTTTTTAAATATCTCCAAAATCATTCATAGCAAAATTTTTAAGACACATTTACCATATATCCTTTTAAAATCATAAATTAAATAAACTTATAAATACTCAAACTAATTTAAAACTCCATCCAATAATTTTCTAAAATTTACATAGCTTCATAGGACGGATAGGAAAGATAAATGGTTTGAAATTATAACGTGGAATTTGGTAAAACAAAAAATAATAATGAAGCAGTTTTAGTAGAAAATTCCTCCTTTAAATTAAAAATATTTAAAATTTATTTAAGATTTTTAGCCCCTAGGATTAAGTTTGCTTACATAGGATACGTATTGACAAACATTTTATAAATTGAAGGATACTTATTTAAAGTTATATTTAAAATTATTCATATAAGAATTTAGAGAAAGCAATGAAAATTGGATTTATTGGTGGAACCAATGACGGTATCGTAATCAATGCTGCCGATGGCCTTGATACTTATAAACTTGAGTGGCACTACAAAGCAGAAAAACATTGTGAGTCACAGCTTAACTTAGGGCTGAATGGACCTGAGTATGATTATTACAATTTATTAATTCTAAGAAAGAATAAAGAGGCTAAACTTTTTTATGTGCTTACTACTATGGAAAAAGAAGAAATAGCAGATAAGCTTCATGAATATTGGGAATGTTCAACCTCTGTCGGTTATGACTTTGATGAGTAAGCATTCGTGATTTCATATAACACATGTTCTCTTAATTCGTGATGAAGAGGAACTTTAGGATGTTCGAAGTTTTTAACTTTTTGCATTCCAAGTTTTTTCATGACAGCTTGAGAGGGTGTATTAATTGTAGCGGTAAATGAAACGATCTTATCTAAATTCAGTATATTAAAACCATAATCTAAAACTGCTTTTGCTCCTTCTGTTGCATAACCTTGTTTCCAAAATTCTTTTGCAAGTCGCCACCCAATTTCCACACATGGAGAGAAGTCAAATTGTTCAGGTTGGCTGTGTAGACCAATAAATCCGATAAATTGATGGGTTTCTTTTAATTCTACTGCCCAAAAGCCCCAACCATTTTCATGAATGAGAGATGAAATTTTTTGGATTAAATTAAGGCTTTCTTGGGGTGTTAAAAGATTTGGGAAAAATTGCATAACATCTTGATCTAAGCCCATTGTTATAAATGGCTCAAAATCACTTTCTTTCCACTGTCTTAAAATTAAACGCTTTGTTTCGATCATGAGATGACTCTTTAATTAAAAATGAGGGGTCAAAGTGGTTTTTGCACAATCTTCTGTAAAATGATCTTGGAATTGATGCTCACTACACCTTTTATTTTATTTAAGGTGTTAATGACAAAATGAGAAAAAGAACTCAAATCTTTGGTCGCAACGTGTAAAACATAATTAGATTCGCCAGTAATAATATATGCATTAATGACTTCATCAAAATTTTTGATCTGACTTAAAAAGAAGTTGTGATCATTTTCTGTTAGCTGGGCAAGTTTTATTTCGACGATTGCCTCAATTTTTATGCCTAGTTTTTCATAATTAACTTTCGCTTGATATTTTTCAATTACACCATTGCTTTCTAAAATTTTAACACGCCGATGACAAGCTGAAGCCGAAAGGTTAACGAGATCGGCCAGTTCTTGGTTACTTAACCGAGCATTATCTTGTAAATACTTCAGAATTTTTAGGTCGATTGCATCCACATTCATTTTCGAATTTCATCCATGTTTTTTAATTTTAATTCGAATTTTATACGAAAATAGCAAATTTTAATCAAATATTATCGAATAAATCGAAAGAATTAGCGTGATAAAATTCAAATACAAAGGAAATGTTGAAAATAGGTGAAATAACAAATGATTACTCGCGAACAATGCCTCTATTGGGATCAGGAAGATGAACTCAAAAAGTTTAAAGATGAATTTGAACTGCCAAAAAATGTCATTTATTTAGATGGTAATTCTTTAGGTGCAAGACCAAAGAAATCATTAGAGATTGCTCAGCATATTATTTCAAAAGAGTGGGGCGAGGACCTCATTAATAGTTGGAATAAAGCAGATTGGTGGGGGCTACCGACTAGGCTCGGAGATAAAGTCGCGCAGCTTATTGGTGCCGAAAAAGAGGAAGTCATTATTTCAGACTCAACGACCTTAAATTTATTTAAAGTTTTATCGGCAGCGGTAAAAATTCAAGCCGAAAAATTTCCGGAACGTAAAATTATTGTTGCGGAAAAAGATGCTTTCCCAACCGATATTTATATTATTGAAGGCTTTATAGACTTGATTAATCAAGGTTATCAAATTGAGTTAATTGATGGGGCCGATGATTTGCCTCGTGTTTTGGCAAAAGATGTGGCTGTCGTTGTTCTTTCTCATGTGAATTATCGGACTGGATATTTCTATGATATGGAATCTATTAATCAACAAATCCACGCTAAGGATGCTTTGATTATTTGGGATTTATGTCACTCGGTTGGTGCAGTGCCTATGGATCTTAATCAGAGCAACAGTGATTTTGCGATTGGTTGTACTTATAAATATTTAAATGGCGGCCCAGGTTCTCCAGCATTGTTATGGGTAAATCGAAAGCATCGTGATCAGTTCTGGCAACCTTTATCAGGCTGGTGGGGGCACAAAAAACCATTTGATATGGCTCAGCACTATGAACCAGCTAACAGTATTCGTCGTTATTTGTGTGGAACACAACCTATCATTTCGATGAGTCTAATCGAATGTGGTATCGATATTTTCTTACAAGCTGATATGCAACAAATACGCGAGAAATCTCTCAAATTAACTGATTTGTTTATTCAACTTGTTCAACAAGAATGTCCTCAGTTTGGTTTTGAGCTGATTACACCTTTAAACCATAAATATCGTGGCAGCCATGTCAGTTATAGACATGAGTTTGGTTATGAAATTATTCAGGCGCTTATTGCCCGTGGTGTGATTGGGGATTACCGAGAGCCGGAAGTATTACGTTTTGGAATTACACCTCTATATTTAGGTTTCGAAGATATTTGGAATGCCGTACAGCAACTTAAGCAGATTATGTTGAATAGTGAATGGAAAAATGAGCGTTATCTGGTGCGTAGCGAAGTGACCTGATCGTTAACGGTTAATATCAGAAGAATGGCTAGGAGGGCCTATGAGCAGTTTTGATGAAATACAAAATCGAGAAGCGGGTTTACATAAGAAATTATCCGCAAAACAGATGGGAATGATTGCAATTGGTGGAGCGATTGGTACAGGACTGTTCATGGGAAGCAAGTTTGCAATTAGCTTTGCTGGACCAGCTGTCATCGTGAGCTATGCCATTGGCGGCTTAATTGCATTTGCTATTATGGCTTGTTTGGCTGAGATGACAGTTCAGCATCCTACGTCAGGCTCATTTGGAGCATATGCTGAGCATTATGTAAGTCCTCTTGCTGGGTTTTTAGTCCGTTATTGTTATTGGGCATGTATTGTATTAGCGGTCGGTACAGAAATTACAGCAGTTGCTGACTATATGAAATTATGGTTTCCCCATGTAGGTTCCTGGGTCTGGATCGCTTTTTTCTCGCTGACTTTGCTTGTGGTTAATGCATATAGCGTTAAAGCTTTTGGATTGGTTGAATATTGGTTTTCGACAATAAAAGTCTTTGCAATTATTGTATTTATTCTTTTAGCAATTGGTATTTTGACTCAAAGTCATGGAGGAACAGAACAGGTTCTCTCTAATTTAACCGAGCATGGTGGCTTTTTTCCTCATGGTTTTAGTGGGGTCTGGATCGGGGTAATTATTTCAATATTTAGTTATTTAAGTATAGAAATGATCGCTGTTGCGGCTGGTGAGGCTAAGGATCCGGAAAGAGCCGTTAAGAAAGCTTTTAAAAGTACTGCAATTCGCTTAATCCTATTTTATCTACTGTCTTTATTTCTCATTGTGGCACTTGTTCCTTGGACAACTTTAATTGGAGCCGATGCGACCAGCCCTTTTGTGATGGTAATGAAAATTGTAGGCATTCCATATGCGGACAGTATTTTAAATTTTATTGTAATTGTCGCGGCCTTATCCGCCATGAATAGTATGTTGTATATCTCAACACGTATGCTATTTAGCTTGTCACGCGCAGGTGATGCACCAAAACTATTTGGTCGTATTAGTCATAATGGTGTACCAATCAACGCGTTGCTATTGTCAGCAGTGGGTATTGGGATCGCGAGTATTGTTTATACCATTAATCCGAGCTCGGCATTCCCGATCATGATTGCTTTATCTATGTTTGGTGCACTGTTCACGTGGGGCAGTATTTTTGTTACCCATATGTGTTTCAGAAGGCACATGGCACGAAAAGGCCAGCAATTAAAGTTTAAGGTTCCAGCAAGCCAGTTAATTTCACTGTTGGGGTTAATCGCAATTTTAAGTATCACAGTCACCACATGGTTTACCAATGAATTCAAGTCAACTTTACAATTTGGAGTTCCATTAGTTGTTGTGCTTACTGTTTTCTATTATTTAAAACGGTCATCAGCCAAGCTTGCTTTAAATGCTCATGAAGAATCGTTGAAGTGAGAGACCTATGAGACCCTATGACAATGCTAGAACTGTGGCCAATGAACATGAGATATTGGCAGAATTTCAACGAACAAGTTTACTGAGCTACCAAAAATTTACTCATATTAGAGATATCGAATATGGCAAATATCCAAGGTCAACCTTAGATTTATTTCCATTAGAGCAAGCCCAAAAGACTGTTATTTTTATTCATGGCGGCTATTGGCAATGGTGTGATAAATCAGATTTTGGATTCATCGTACCGTATGTTCGAGCAAAAGGAGCCCAGTGTGTTCTTTTAGAATATGATTTGGCACCACAAAGCAAAATTTCAGATATTGTTTCTCAAGTTAATCAAGCTCTCGATTTTATTCGAGAGCAAGACTGGAGAACCGATGAGATGGTTCTGGTAGGGCATTCAGCAGGGGCGCATCTGGCTGCTTTGTCATTAGGCCATCCACTCATATCTGAGATGGTGTTGTTAAGTGGAATTTATGACTTAAGACCTATACAAAGCACTCATTTAAATCATGCTCTCAATCTTTCAAGCGAAGATATCTTAAAATATAGTCCTGTTCATCACAGTGATCGAGTCACTATTCCATGTTCAATTTACTGTGGTGAACTTGAGCTCGAAGAGTTGAAATGGCAAAGCCAAAATTATTTTGATATTAAAAAAGAGCAAGATCAGGATTTTGTTTCTTTTAAGCTTATTCCTAAAATTAATCATTATTCTATTTTAGAACACTATTTTAAATCGATATTAGTTTAAGCAGTCGAATTACAATATATGCAATGTGATTGTATGAGTAATTAATTTTATAGAAAGATAAAGTGTGAAGTGAATCACATCTTAACCTGTTTTTTTATAGAAATTATTTATTGTTGTTGACCTAACAGTGGAACTTAATTAGATTAAAAAGATAGTGCTTTCTCACTAGACAATAAATTGTTTAGCTGTTGTTTAGTTGAGTTTTTAAGTCCGTAGCTTCCCAAGATGCGGACTTTTTTATTTGACTTTTAAAAACAATAAGATAAAGGGTGGTATAGCTATAATATCTATCCAAAGATTAATATGAATGAATAAGATAGACCTGTGATAAATAAGAAATAAACTAGGATTTTTTCATGATTTAACTCGAATTATCATTTAATAAGTAGATTAATTAAAATATAAGCTGTTTTAATCTTCATAAATTTGTCATATAGGTCCGATAAATTATAAGAAAATAAAAAGCTATAAAGAATAATTAAATAATATATATAGCATTGGTAAGTACTTGATTTAGTCGGCTCTCATAAGTTGGCTTTTTTTTATTTATAAAGGAGCCTTTATGAAAGTACAATATTTTGAAGGCGGCATGTATAAACATATGTGCCCAGGTTGCGGGTATCTTCATTATATTCCTGTCCATTATCCTTTTTCTAATGGTAACCAATGGACTTTTAATAATAATTTGGAAAAACCAACTTTTGATCAGCTCATAATTATGTATGGGCATTGTAATTACTTTATTAAAAGTGGCTTTATTGAATATAGTGTTAACTGTAGACATCATTTAGCAGGATGTACAGTTGAGTTGCCAGAACTAAAATTAAAAAATTATAGGTTTTATTAATTTTAGTTTTTGTCTTATATATTTAAGATCATTTAAAAATTTATAGAATCGGTAAGTAATAGAGACTCTGGAAATATATCTTTACATATTTAATACTGAATATGTATAGTTAAAGAAATTGTAAATTTATTTTGGTTGAAGCTAGGATTGAAATTTGCAAAAATTTATATAACTTACTGTTTTATAGTTTTTTATGGATATCTGGAAATTTTTAAGAAGTTTTAACACTATTGGAACATATCTCATTATTTCTACATTTATATTGTTTTTAATGATTATATATTTTTACATTATACATCCCAGCTAATCTAAATTATCAATAGAATAAAATAATCTTCGACTTTTTAATTTATTTGAATTGGTTCTCACTTTTAATAGAAAAGGATAAGAGTATTGTATAGACCCAAGTTTTATGAAAATATGACTTGGTTATAATACATGGAGAATATAATAAAAATTCCTTTCTAAAAAATTTTAACCTCTAAATATAAAGACTGTACTGATCATAACAACGATGTCTGAAGTAAAAATATGGAGATTTTTTATGAAATTTTGCCAAATATCGGCTGCTTTCTTATCAATGGCCGCCGTCAATCTAGTCGATGCAGCACCTGCTACAACAAATTCTGTACTAACTTCTTCGGAAGCTAGAGGAATTATTAAAAACCAATATATTGTTATTCTCAATAAGGATGTTGGTCCTTCTAATGATTTTGCACAAAGTATTGCTAAACAACATAGGGGAAAGATATTACAGACTTATGATACTGTACTTAAGGGATTTGCAATTTATTTACCCGATGTTGCGGGTAGTGCTTTTGTTGAAGCTATGAAAAAAAATCCCAAAGTTCTTTCAGTAGAAAATGACACAGTCATAAAAATTGATGCAACTACACAAAGCAATCCAGATTGGGGCTTAGATCGTATTGATCAGAAAGCCTTACCTTTAAATTCCGCTTATTCATATTTGCAAACAGGCTCGGGCACAACAGCTTATATTGTTGATACCGGAATATTATCTACGCATCAACAGTTCTCTGGACGAGTAGTAAGTGGCTATACTGCGATCTCTGATGGAAATGGTACAACGGATTGTAATGGGCATGGTACTCATGTAGCAGGAACAGTTGGTGGCAGTACTTATGGTGTTGCTAAGAACGTAAGTTTGGTCCCAATACGAATTTTAGGATGTGATGGGTCTGGTGCTTCGAGTAACGTGATTGCGGGGTTAGATTGGATATTAAAAAATGGTAAAAAGCCAGGCGTGGTGAATATGTCTTTAGGCGGCGACGCAAACACATCCTTGGATAGCGCAGTAGAAAACTTATTTAATAACGGTTATGTGATGGTTGTCGCTGCAGGAAATTCTAATGCAGATGCATGTAGTTCTTCTCCAGCAAGAGTGAGTAAAGCAATTACTGTCGCTGCTACAGATAATACTGATACACGAGCGAGTTATTCTAATTATGGAAGCTGCGTCGATATTTTTGCGCCGGGAAGTCAGATCAATTCTTCATGGATTGGGAGTAATACCGCAACTAAAGTTTTAAATGGAACGTCAATGGCTACTCCACATGTTGTTGGTGTTGTAGCTGAAATGTTACAAAGTACCCCTACAGCAACACCTCAGACAATCTCAACTAATCTGTTAAATCAAGCAAGTAGTAATGTGGTAAAAAATCCTTCTGGTAGCCCAAATCGATTGTTATATAAATCACCTTAATAAGAAGTATGTCTTGAAATTGGAAAAGGTCCCGAAGGACCTTTTTTAGATTTTTGCATGAGTACCATATTTATCAATCATGATTGAACTGGCTTCATTTAAACCGCGAACCGTTACCTGAATACCGTTCTTTTGAAATTTATTTACTACTGAATCTAGCATAGCAACTGAAGTCACATCCCAAATATGAGAGTGGGTAAGATCAATAATGACTTCTTTAATTTCTTCTTTAAAGTTGAAACGTTGCATAAATTTTTCAGATGAACTGAAAAATATTTGACCTCTTAATTCATATAGACGAGCTTGATTCTCGAATGAAGGTTCTATACGAATATCATTTTCAAGTTTATTTACTAAGAAAAGTGCTGAAAGTAATACACCCGTTAACACACCTAGCGCTAAGTTATGGGTAGCAACCACTACAATAACGGTAGCGATCATAACGACATTACTACTTTTAGGATTATTTTTAAATTGAGTGAGAGAGTTCCACTCAAAAGTACTGATCGATACCATAATCATGACTGCAACCAGAGCAGCCATAGGAATCACTTTTAACCAATCACTTAAAAATACCACTAAAATAAGTAAGAATATGCCTGCGCAGAATGTGGATAAACGTGTGCGACCACCCGATTTTACATTAATCATTGATTGACCAATCATGGCACAACCAGCCATGCCACCCATAAAACCTGAAGCAATATTTGCTATACCTTGACCTTTACATTCTTGAAATTTATCACTAGATGTATCTGTCATTTCATCAACGATTGTTGCAGTCATCATTGATTCAAGTAAGCCAACCGCGGCAAGGGCTAAAGAATATGGAAGAATAATAAGGAGGGTTTCTAAATTTAAAGGAATATTCGGAATTAGAAATATAGGTAACGTATCTGGTAATGATCCCATATCACCCACTGTTCGAACGTCAAAACCTAAAAAAATAGCGAGTAATGTGACCACTACAATACAAATAAGAGGTGAGGGAAAGAACTTTCCAATTTTTGGAATATAGGGGAATAGATAAATAATTCCTAAGCCGATTGCTACTAATAAGTAGACATGCCACGTCACATTTACCAATTCTGGTAATTGAGCCATAAAGATAAGTATGGCGAGAGCATTCACGAATCCAATAACCACCGATTTAGAAACAAAACGCATGAGTTTGGCGAGTTTGAAATATCCTGCCAAAATCTGTATGACGCCAGTTAATACTGTTGCTGCAAATAAGTATTGAAGCCCATGGTCCTTTACGAGCGTTGTCATAACCAAAGCCATTGCGCCTGTAGCCGCCGAAATCATAGCGGGACGACCACCTACGAAAGAAATAATAACGGCAATACAAAAGGATGCATATAAACCGACTTTGGGATCCACACCCGCAATAATTGAAAATGCAATTGCTTCTGGAATTAAAGCAAGACCCACAACAAGACCAGAAAGAATATCTGCGCCGACATTAGAGAACCATTGTTCTCGGACATTCGATAACATGAGAAATAGCCTAAGTTCTAAATTTTGAAAGGCTAGTGATGTGATATACCAACACAAGCGACTACACCACATCACTAAACAGTGATGAGTTATTTACAATGAATAAGGGTAAATAAACTTAAGGTGGCGTAAGTGTCATAGGTATAAAGATTTGAGGCATCTAAAAGTGCCCGAAGAATAGCATAAGTTTTTAAGGCTGACTAACCTAAGTCGACTAAACCAATTTAATCATAATTCTTCATTTCAGCTTTCGGCATTGAGGTAAATTCATTCGCAGGCATATCTAAGAAAAAATCTTTTGCTTCAGAATGAGTGCAGTTGAGCCAATCATTTCTAAGATCATCTGGTATTACAATAACTGAGCGTTTTTCATCATCTGGTTTATGAAATTGTTTCATAAAAGGGTGATGATCAGCATTGATTGTTAATAGCGACATTGATCTAACTTTCTGTTCATCAATAAGTGTTTCTTCAAAGATCGCAGCCAGTGTAAAAGGTTGCTCATCTTGCCGGAAAATACCATACCAATGCGCTTTTCCATTGATATATTTAGGTTCATAAATGGCTTCAACAGGAATAAGCGCAAATTGGTCATTTAACCAAGCATGTTTAAAAGAGCGCTTTTGTTGTACTGTCTCTGTTCTGGCATTATACGTTGCGTATTTGAAAGCAATTTCTTTGGCATAAGGGGGAAGCATTCCAAATTTAGCTTTTCTCCACTCAAGCTCATTTTCATTCGATAAAATGAGTGGGCAATCATCACTTGGAAAAATATCCATCTTATATTCAAAAGTGGGTTCAAATAAGTTTAATTGATTGGCATGTGTTTTCTTAATAGGTTTAAAGTTTGCACACATAAGACACCTTCATTGCAAAAATAGCTCTCAATTACAGCTTCTAACTTTTAATCTTTAGTGATGTATATTTTTATAATTAGAATTGTCTCTTTGAGTATTAATTTTTAACTATCAATTACTTCGTTAATAAATATTTATTTAAATAATGGCCATTTCAAAAAAGTTTCAGATATAAAATGAATTGAATAGATAAATCGTATAGTTAAGTTGCTCATCTTAAAGAGAGTTTATTCAGTTTTAATAGCTACTTTTATGCAACAGAGCCTTTCAGAAATTTAGATTTTAATAGATTCGTTATTCATCATAATACAAATCATATAGAGAACTCTTACAAACCCTTTATTAGAGGTTTAAAAATTCTCGGAAAATTTTGACAATTTATAAGGTGGACACATGAATAAACATTTATTGGCTAAAATTGCTTTATTAGGCGCTGCTCAGCTAGTTACACTCTCAGCATTTGCTGATATTCCTCTAACTCCATCTCAATTTGCTAAAGCGAAATCAGAAAACTTTGACAAGAAAGTTATTCTATCTAATTTAAATAAGCCACATGCTTTGTTGTGGGGACCTGATAATCAAATTTGGTTAACAGAGCGCGCAACAGGTAAGATTCTAAGAGTGAATCCGGAGTCAGGCAGTGTAAAAACAGTTTTTCAGGTGCCTGAGATTGTAAATGATGCTGATGGACAAAATGGTTTATTAGGCTTTGCTTTCCATCCTGATTTTAAAAATAATCCTTATATCTACATTTCGGGTACATTTAAAAATCCGAAATCTACAGATAAAGAACTACCGAATCAAACGATTATTCGTCGATATACCTATAACAAGTCAACTGATACTCTTGAGAAGCCAGTCGATTTATTAGCAGGATTACCTTCATCAAAAGACCATCAATCCGGTCGTCTTGTCATTGGTCCAGACCAAAAGATTTACTATACGATTGGTGATCAAGGGCGTAACCAGCTTGCTTATTTATTCTTGCCAAATCAAGCACAACATACGCCGACTCAACAAGAAGTGAGTAGCAAAGACTATCATACCTATATGGGTAAAGTACTACGCTTAAATCTTGATGGAAGTATTCCAAAAGATAATCCAAGTTTTAACGGGGTGGTTAGCCATATTTATACGCTCGGACACCGTAATCCGCAGGGCTTAGCATTTACTCCAAATGGTAAATTGTTGCAATCTGAACAAGGTCCAAACTCTGATGATGAAATTAACCTCATAGTTAAGGGTGGTAACTATGGTTGGCCAAATGTAGCGGGTTATAAAGATGACAGCGGCTATGCCTATGCAAATTATTCGGCAGCAACCAATAAGTCACAAATTAAAGATTTAGGGCAAAACGGAGTAAAAGTAGCGGCAGGTGTACCTGTGACGAAAGAGTCTGAATGGACTGGTAAAAACTTTGTATCACCGTTAAAAACTTTATATACCGTGCAGGATAGCTATAACTATAATGATCCAACTTGTGGGGATATGACCTACATTTGCTGGCCAACCGTTGCGCCGTCATCTGCTTATGTCTATAAGGGCGGCAAAAAAGCAATTGCTGGTTGGGAAAATACATTATTGGTTCCATCTTTAAAACGTGGTGTTATTTTCCGTATTAAGTTAGATCCAACGTATAGTGCGACTTATGATGATGCGGTACCAATGTTTAAAAGCAACAACCGTTATCGTGACGTGATTGCAAGTCCAGATGGAAATGTTTTATACGTGTTGACTGATACAGCCGGAAATGTCCAAAAAGATGATGGCTCTGTAACGAACACATTAGAAAACCCTGGGTCTCTGATTAAATTTACATATAAAGCTCAGTAACACAGGCCATTAAAAAACCGATCTACATAAGATCGGTTTTTTTAGCTTAAGAAAAATTATTCAGTTACGACTAATACCGGTAAATGAATTTCTCCTAAAAGAGCTTGAGTCACACTTCCTAAGAAGAACTTTTTAAACCCTTTTCGACCATGAGAACCAATCACTAATAGGTCAGCTTTGAGTTCAGTAGCGGCTTTAATAATTTCTGTGTGAATTGTTTGACCCTCAACAATTTTTGTTTCAACAGAAATTCCATGTTGGCTAAATTGTTCTTTCGCTTGGTCTAAAATACCCTGAATAGATGCTCTAGCTTTATTAAAGTAATCCTGTGCTAATTCTGTACTATCAATGAATTCTACAGAAATAAAAGGATCTATAGTAAGCGCATATACTAGAGTCACTTTACTACCAAAGGCCTTAGCAAGTGCTGCTGCATGATTGACAGCAATGAGTGAAGTAGGAGAACCATCGACTGGAACCAAGATATGGTGATAACTCATATATTGCTCCTTATTGTCCTGTGACAATGTATGGTGCCAAAACACCGATTTATTATCTTTATGCTTATATTATGAACAATTTTTGAAAGATTATTGTTTATTTTTAGTATGGAGAAAAGTAAGAGATTTTATTAAAAATTTTATCTTAAAGCGTGATAATGACTTTCTAAGTAAGGTTGATTCTGTTTAAGTATTGAAATGACTTGATTAGCATCTATAGCAGATTCAAATAAAAATCCTTGGCCTATACTATATCCAAATTGTCGAAGTAGTTCTTCTTGTTCAGGGGTTTCAATTCCTTCTGCAATAAGCCCCAGTGATAAATTTGGAGCGAGTAGCCCAATTGCTTGAACAATCGCATAAATTGATGGGTCATGTTGCATCTTTTGTATAAAACTACAGTCTACTTTCAAACTATCAATTGGATAGTCTCGAATATGGGTGAGTGATGAAAAACCTGTACCAAAGTCATCTAGAGCAATATGTACGCCATGCTGTTTTAATTTATTAAGTGCACGGATCACATACTCTGAACCTCGATCGCCCAACATATGTTCAGTGACTTCTACTTCAATATAATGTGTTGGAATTTGAAATTGATTGATCTTTTTCAAAAGCCGTTCAGCATAGTTGTCTCTTAAAAACTCAACAGGAGCAGCATTGAGTGAAACAGGAAGGGGTTTAATACCAAGATCTATCCATTTTGCGATGTCCCGTAAAACTTGATGTTGCATCGTTTCACCGATTTTACTCGCTAAATTATAATCTTTAAAAGCCTCTGCAATTTGTGACGGATAACCCTTTTGAGCGGAAGTTGTATGCCATCGCAATAAAGCCTCAAAACCTACAACACGATGAGTTTTTAAATCTACTTTAGGTTGATAGTAGGGTTGGATTGTATGATGACGAATAAGCTGACGTGCTAAATTAAGCTGAGAAGCGACTGTTTCGGTCATTTGCATCATGCATGGGTCATACATGCGAATACCACCACGACCACGTGCTTTTAAGTCATGCAATGCCATATCTGCACAACTGAGTAAACCAGATTGGTCGACGGCATCTTGAGGATAAATTGCACAACCAATACTCATACCACCATTTAGAACATTGCCTAAATAAGTAATAGGTTGATTTAGCTGCTGAAGTAAGATTGCGGCTAAGTCACGCACATCACTTTCAGATTTAAGGTTATTAATAATAACCGCAAACTCATCTCCACCCAGTCTTGCGACAAAGCATCTTTCATCATCAACACAATGACTAAACCGTTTGGATAAAACTTTTAAAAGATGGTCGCCTGCGCTATGCCCTAATGTGTCATTAATATGCTTAAAATGATCGAGATCAATTAATAGTAAACCCACACTTGTTTGGCTATCTTTTGAAGATGCAAGTGTACGTTTAAGTTGAAATTTAAATGAACGCCGATTACATAATCCAGTCAGTTCATCTCGTTCACTTATATTTCTAAGCTGATTTTCTGTCAAATGCTGTTGAGTCACGTTACGTGATACACACAGTATTTGTATGATTTCCCCATTTTCCCGATGAATCGGGGTCAGCATATTATCCCAATATTCGGGGTCCTGATCTGGTAAACAACTCATTCCAGCGAATCTGGCAACTTTGCCTTGAAGGGCTTTTTTTAAAGCCACACGTCCACGTTTACGAATATGAGGTGGCAATAGCTCAAGCCATTTCATTCCAAATTTTGTTTCATCAACAGGAACACCTAAAGCGAGGCATCCTGATTTATTCATATGAGAAACTGTGCCGTCTACATTCAATACTTTAATGCAATCTACACTGATGTCTAACATTTGATTTTGTATTTCAATATTCTTTTGCAGGTTTTGTTGCTCTTGAATATCGTGATCAATATCTAAAAAGCTGACATACCATTCACTCGCTAGAGAAGAGCCACGATATTTAGATGCTTGAATGGAAAGCTTGCACCATCTATATTGATTGCCACTTTGTAAAAGTCGGCATTTTAATTCTATTCTTTTTTGCAGGCGAATTGCTTCGAGCCATCTATTTTTGACTTCGTCTAAATCGACAGGAGATATAAAATCTAACCATTGCTGAGGTAATGGAGAAAAAGTATCCTGCCAATATTCTGTACACTCTACATTGCAATATAATATCAAGCCATTTTCATCACTGACCCAAGTCGGTAGTGGAATCTGCTCAACAATAAAATGCTTTTGGGTGTTGTTCGACATTGAAGTCATAACATGCCTAGAAAGATTGTATGGGCGGGTAATCTAATTATTAGTCGTTATTGTAATCTTTCTGTAGTAATCAAAACAGTAATAAATAAATTTCAATTGTCTTTTTTTTGAACTAAATTTGAGATCTTAAATAAATTATATACTTAATATTTAATTTATGTTTTTGTTATTTATTAATTTTTATCTGTCTTAAGTTAAAAAAAGATTTATGCTTATTTTTGTAAAAAACTTATTAAAACAGAAGCTTATATTTGTCTCTGTAGAACTATCTTAATAAAAGCCATGAAAATAAATTATAAAAATGAGAAGGATTAAATTGCGAGGATTAAAATCTTAATAAGCCAAAATTTAACCATAATATATATAAGAGGGGAGATTTTAGAAAGTCTAAATAAATACAATAACCACCATTAAGTTTACAAAAGTAATATAAAATAAAGGCTTATATTATCGTAAAATTCTTTTCATCAAGAAGGATATATATTTCCTTTTTGTGCATTTTATAGCCTACATTTTCCCCAAGATGTAGGTTTTTTTTATTCTTAATTTTTGACCTTATAACCTTTAAATATTAAAAATAAAAAAAAGCCAAATGGCTTTTTTATGCAGTTTCAGGTTTTTTCAACTCTTGTTGAATATAAAGATTCATATAATATTGTTCAATATAATCATCAGCATAGTTGTTTGCTAAGGTCTTTGTTGCCACTTGTTCATGTTTTAAATAGCAGTTTGATTCAAGGTCTTTTTCAAGTACCCACCATTGACGGTTAATACGACGCACTTGAAACTTGTCACTTTTGTATTTTCTTTTAGCCATTTTCAAAAATTTGCTATGCAGTTGTTGAAAGAGAATTTCTACTGGAGTTAAGGACTCAAGTCAACAGATGAGAAGTTAATTGATTATTTTATGTAGGGTATTGTTTCTATCAATGCCTTGATGAGGCATTAAAATAGAAAAAGCTCTCCTGAAGAGAGCTTGGTTCTTGTTGACTAGTAAAAGATCTATTCCATTTTTAACGAGAAAGATTCTTTAAAAGTAATTTTAAACTTTCCATCATTTTTTCTAATTGCAGAGGGGTGATACCTTCGAATGATTGTTCAAGTACTACGCTGGTTAAATCGTTAATCTTATTGATCATTTCAGTACCTTTGTCTGTAAGTACTACGCGGGTGATTCGACCATCGGTCTGACAAGAATAAGTCTCAACCAAACCTTCATCTTTTAAACGATAAACAATCTTGGTGGTCGTCGACATTTTTGAAATTATCATATCTGAAAGTTCAGAAACACTCGCATGGGGCTTACTACTTAAAGCCAACATAATGCGTCGACGTGAGTTATCTAAACCATATTTTTTCAAAGCATTATCAATATTTTGTACATACTGAGCATGTACTTGAGTAATCCAATAATATGGAAAATCTTCAAGAGTAAAAGATTCTGTTGTAGGTAAAAAACGCGCATACTTCTTTGTCATTGACTTTTCCCCATACCTTGGTGGATCGCATTTCTGGTGAACTATCTTTAATAGTTGAAAAATATAGTTTCATCAAGCAAGTTATATCAGGACTTTACTTGGTGAGCAAAATTTATATAGCTAAATTTAACAATGACATGGTTTAAAGGACCTTGTCTTGATAAGTTTTTCTATACTTTGCACAAACTAAAAATACTCTTCTTCTATGGTCAAAGTTTGTTGAAAGTTAATGTGACTTGATGAGTCATAGTCATTAATTCCTTAAAATCTTTGAACAGATATACAAGATTGCATCTAGGCTTGCTTGATCGTTAATTGAACGATATTGGCTTACAAGCGCATCGTAGAAAAAAAATTATGATTTGAACGTGGCATTGAACGAGATAGTTTTTGTCTCTAAAGTCATAATTATGAAAAATTAAGACATTTAAATAATAAATATTTATAAATATCAATTATTTGTTTTGTTATGTGGTTTGTGAAATTTACCATACATTTAACATGAATCATCTATTATTTAGTGAAATAAAGTTGATTTATTTATTAAATTATTGATTGTTATATATAAAATTAAATAGCTGGTGGAATGGTTAACCTTTTATATTTAGCTTTTTTGTCTATAAATTATATTTTTAAGAGTTTTTGCTCATGTTGCATGCTACTCATCTTCTAAATCACAGATAGGTTCACTTTAACAATAAAGTTGGAAAAGGAAGTGCTAGCGCAGCTTATAGCAACAGTTATTTAGATTAAATTATGCGAGTAGCGTAAAGCGGGTAATTGAAAAGTTTTATTTGTTGAAACATATGAAGTGTAAAAAAGGGAGAATTTATATTCTCCCTTTTTTAATTATGCAGTGGTCACAATTTTTTCTGCTATTTTTTTCTTAACAATCGCATAGCTTATGCCTGTAACGATACTACCTGCTGCAATGGCAGCGAGATATAGCCAAGCATGGTTAATTGCATTTGGAATTAAAAGAACAAATACGCCGCCGTGAGGAGTAACTAATTCGCAATGGAATAAAGCAACAAGTGCTCCAGTTACAGCACCACCTAAAATACAAGTTGGAATAACACGCATTGGGTCTTTAGCTGCAAAGGGAATAGCACCCTCTGAAATAAAACATAAACCTAATACGAAAGCAGCTTTACCTGCATCTTTCTCTCCTGTACTAAATTTATTTTTAGCAATGAAAGTCGCAATGGCCATACCAATTGCAGGGACCATACCGCCCGCCATTGTTGCTGCCATTGGCATATATGTATTTGTTGTCAACAATCCCACAGTAAAAGCGTAGGCTGCCTTATTGATTGGACCGCCTAAATCTATACACATCATGCTTGCTAATATAATTCCCATTAACACAGCATTTGTTGTACCCATGTTATTTAAGAAATCTTTCATTAACTCGAAAATATGTGCTACAGGTTGTCCAACCACATAGAACATAATTAGACCAACAAATAATGTACCTAATAATGGAATAATTAAAATTGGTTTAAGTGCCTCTAAACTTGTAGGGAGTTTAAGTTTTTTAGCAATAAATAGTGCGATATAACCTGCAAGAAAACCTGAAACAATACCGCCTAAAAAACCTGCTTGTAGTTGAGAGGCGAGTAACCCTCCAATTAGACCAGGTGCAAGACCAGGGCGATCAGCAATTGAGTAGGCAATATAACCCGATAACATCGGGACCATAAGCATAAATGCGGCAGCGCCAATTTGTTTTAATATGGCGGGTAAGCTACCTGCTTGTTCAGCAGCATTTAGACCAAAGCATAAGGAGAGGGCAATTAACAGACCTCCAGCCACCACCATAGGCAACATAAAAGAAACACCAGTTAAGAGATGTTTATATACGCCAACTTTTTCGGTTTTATCTTTATTTTCTGTCGATGCTTGTTGTTTACCTTGTTCTAAAACTTGTGCATTGCTGATTGCTTCAGCAAAAACTTTATCTGTTTGCTTTAGAGCAAAGCCAGTACCACACCGATAAACACGCTTACCTACAAAACGGTCTGTGTTAACTTCAATGTCAGTGGCAAGAATCACAATGTCCGCTTCAGCAATAGCTTGAGCTGATAAAATATTTTTTGCACCAACGGAACCTTGTGTTTCTACTTCAATCTCATAACCAAGTTTTTCTGCGCCTTGTTGTAAAGCTTCGGCAGCCATAAAAGTATGTGCAACACCCGTAGGACACGCAGTGATTGCTACAAACTTTTTAGTAGTAGTTACTGCCAAGCTATTATCACTTAGCCAATCTTGAGCTGGCTTAAAGTGATCTAAGGCAGTTTGGAAAGCTGTGTGAGCATCATTTTTTATCTCTTCAATGCTAATGAAAGATAATGGATGTGTATCAAAACTATTAAGATCTTTCGGGCGTTGTCCAACAACAATAACTTGATCAAAGTTTTCACTTATTTCGAATTTATCAAGCGAAATAATGTTATTTGGATAACCCTGTTGGGATGCGACTTGTGCAAGTTTTCGAGCTAAAATCAAAGCATTGACTTGCTGTTGCGGACTATTAATGACAAATAATAAATGTTTAGCAGTTAGCATCAGATTCACTCAATGAATTGATTGTGGTTTGGGCTTTTAATTGGTTTAGCGTTTCGGCATTGGGAATACGAAAGCCAATTTGTGTGACAGCATGGCTTGCGATTGCGGTAGCAGTTTTTAATGTTTCTTCATCAGAGAAGCCATTTATTAAGCCATGAATCATACCAGCTAAAAGAGAGTCACCTGCACCAACAGTACTTTTAACTACTACTTTAGGAGCTTTGGCATGAAGTGGGTGAGTGTTGTGTAGCCAGTTTACACCGTCTTCGCCCATTGAAATAACGACATGTTCAATTTTAGCTAAGTTTTCAAAAAGCTTTTTTTGTTCAGCATAAGTCGCGGCAGGAAGCTGATAACTTTCTAGTAACTCATCTGTGTTTGGTTTGATCATCCATGGTTGGCATTCAATTGCAGCGACCAATGCTTTACCACTTGTATCAAGTGCAACTTTTTTCTCTTGCTGTTGAATGAGCTTAATAAGTTGCTGTAATTCATCAACACTAAAACCTTGTGGAAGGCTCCCGGCAATGGCAACTACATCTACTTGTGGCAAAATCATTTCGATTTTTTGAAAGAGGTTCTTTTTATCTAGTTCAGAAACTAGGAAACCTTTTCCATTTAAATCGGTCATACGCCCAGAATGTTCAGCAATTTTTATATTTTGACGAGTCTCGCCTTCAATATAAATAAACTCAGGTTGGAATTGAGCTTCTTTAAAATGATCATCAAAAATTTGTTTGTTTGTTGTTCCTAGAAAGCCAGAAACAATAACTTCATGCCCCAAATCTTTTAAAACTTGTGCAATATTTAATCCTTTGCCTGCTGCATGTATCTCTACAGATTCTTGGCGATTTACCTCGCCAACCTGTAACTCATTGAGTTGTATCGTTACATCAATTGCAGGATTTAAAGTAATTGTTAAAACTTTAGCCATTACTGTTCCTAATCTTTAGATTTCTTGTTCGGATAACTGACGTACAGCAGTGGCGCTCTCACATTCTAGTGCGCATTTTGCAAGCGCTTGAGCTTGGCTGTAGTTAAGTGTACGAATTTGGGCTTTTACTAAAGGAATACTATTTGGAGACATGCTGAGCTCATCTACGCCTAATCCCATAAGAATCGGTACAGCTTTTGGATCCGCTGCGAGTTCTCCGCATATACCCACCCATTTGCCATGTTTGTGTGCAGCTTTTACAGTGTGATCAATCAATTGCAAAATACTTGGGTGAAGGCCGTCTGCTTCAGCCGATAGGATAGGGTGACCACGGTCAATAGCTAAAGTATATTGGGTTAAGTCATTTGTTCCTATGCTGAAAAAGTCCACTTCTTGAGCAAGAATAGGAGCGAGTAAAGCAGCAGAAGGGACTTCTATCATAATACCAACTTGTAAGTCAGCGCATGGATGTGCAGCTTTAACTTCATCAAGAATAGCTTTGGCAGCACGCCATTCTTCCACACGGCCAATCATTGGAAACATGATTCGTAAAGGACGATCATCTGCGGCTTTAAGCAAAGCGATAAGTTGTTGACGTAACAGCTCTGGCTGTCTTAGCGTTAAACGAATACCTCTTAGACCTAAAAATGGATTTTCTTCTTCAGCAATTGGCAGGTAAGGAAGCGGTTTGTCACCACCTACATCAAGAGTACGTACTACAAGTGGGCGACCAGCAAGGGCATCTAGCACAACACGATAATCTGCTTCTTGGGTAGCTTCATTTGGAGCACTGCTATGAGCCATAAAAACAAGCTCTGTTCTAAGTAAGCCAATTGCTTCTGCGCCACATTCAACTGCATGAGCTGTAGCTTGAACTTTTCCTAAATTGGCAGCAACTTCGATTTGGTGTTGATCTTGGGTAATCGCAGGTTCTTGACTGTGACGTTCAGCCTCTTCACGAATTTTTTGTTGAAGCTCTCGTTCTTGTTTGGCTTGTTCGATTTGCTGGGTGTTAGGGTTTAATACAAAAGTTCCTGTATCTCCATTAATTAAAAGAGAACTCTTTTGTTCAATCTCTAGTACTTGATCACCAGCACCAACAATTGCAGGAATACCTAAAGCACGAGCAACAATAGCGCTATGTGCACTTGCACCGCCTACAGCTGTCAAAATGCCCGCTACTCGATCTTTATTAAGGCGAGCCACATCACTTGGGCCCACATCATACATGATCAAAATATAAGGTTCTTTAGGTTCCTCGATAATAACTTCACCACAGAGCTGTGCTAAAACCCGATCGCCAATATCACGTAAGTCTGTAGCACGCTCAGCCAATAAGCGGTCTGGTAAAGCTGCTTGCTCTTTAGCTGCTGCTTCAATATGTTCGTGCCAAGCAGCAGGAGCAGAAAGGTTTAAGTTAATCTTTTGATAAACACCATTAATAAGATCTGGGTCGTCTAGCATTTCCAAATGTGCTTGGAAAATTTGCTTAATTTCAGTTACTTCAGATTTTGCAATAACTTGGTGAATATTGTTTTTAACTGCGTGAAGAGCAATATCAAGTTTCTCTTTTTCTGCTTTAACGCTTAAACCCATACGTTCATATTGGTAAACCTTAGGTTTGATGACATGTACGGGGCCAAAAGCTAGACCACTAGAAGCTGGAATACCTGTATTTGTACTCAATGTTTTTGGCAATGATTTTACTGTTTGAGACGATTGAGCTTGGGTATCTGAAGATTGAATAGGTTCAACTTCTTCTCCTAAGCCTTCTTGCACGGCCTGAATAATTTTATCTAACGCTTCAACAGCATCTGTTTCTGGCTCGGCAATAAAACGTAAAGTCTGGCCACGTTTACATCCTAAAGCCAAGAGGCGCGTCAAACTTTTGGCCGAAACAAAATTACCATCGTCCACCGCGACCTGAATATCACCTTGAAAACTTTTAGTTAAGTTCACCAAATGAGTCGCTGGTCGAGCATGTAATCCATGGGCATTGGCTAATACAACCGAACGATGAGGCCAATCTGGAATAACATCTGCACCAATAATTTTAGCAATCTCATTTGGTGCTTGTGTTTGATCTAGCTGTGCAACTTGTTCTGGGTTAAATAAAATATCAATCAGTCGGTTAAATCTTTGACTATCTAACTGCTCATTAGCAGCAATACAGACGAGAGTATTTAGTTTTTGTCCATTTACATCTAAAGCATGGCGTGGTTTTACAATACTGATTGCTGGCTGTTGAACAAACTTACTGCTAGAAATAGACCAGATCTGGTCTTGTAACTGGATAACTTGATCTGGCTCAAGTGAGCTTAAAAAACCACATTTTACGAAATTATGTTTTTTGAGAATTTGAGAGGCTGACCACAATAAGTCTTCGATATCTTGAGATTCAATTTCAGTTTGAATTAAATTTTCATGCAGTGTTAAGGATAGGGGTTGAGCTTGTAATAGTTCAATAATTTGCTCAGGTTGCGACGCATTTTTTACTTGTTCACTTACATCCTGCATTAACGCTCTAGTTAATATTTGTAGTACTTGTAAATGTTCATCAGATTTTGCTGCAATAACAACAGCTAAATAAATCGTGTTTTCCCCATCCCAGATTATTCCTTCAGGGAAGTGAGCTAACCGAATACCTGTTTCTAAAATAAATTCACGAGATTGTGGCGTACCATGTGGAATAGCAATACCTTGGCCTAAATAGGTAGCGCTTTGTTGTTCACGATTGATGAGTCCTGTTATATATTCAGGCATAACTAACCCATCTTTTACTAATATATCTACTAGACACTGTAATGCATGCTTTTTATCAACAGCATGTTGATTCATATGAATATGTCGAGGCTCGAGTGCTAGCATACTTATCCTTGAACAATTTCTTAGGTTTTAACTAAAACAGAAAAAAAGAAGCTGTTTGTATTAAAATAGGTTGGTTTACCTGTTTTTAAACAACAGCTTCAGACAAATTACCATAGCAGAACTTTAAATTTATATCGACGTATTTACGTAAATAATGCTTATTAAAAATACAAAGGAATCACGACTTAATATATTTTAGTTTCTTATGGTAACTATAAATTTAATAAAGTTATTTTATAAAAAGGGGACTGCTAATAATAAAAAAACCTCTACACCGGATTACGGGCATAGAGGCAAAAACTAAATGATAGAATTTAAATTACTATTGAATTTCTTGCTCTAAGACTGACCACAGCTTTTGATGTGATTTTTTAAACATTAACATGTGGCCGATTGATTTATAGCCGAGTTTTGTCGGGTTCAGTTCTAGCATTTTAGTAGATGCATTCGGGTATAAACTTAATAAATCTGCAACGTTGTGTTGAGTCGCAATTTCATCATCACTTGCCCAAATTGAAGTAATAGGGCAAATAATTTCACTATGAAAGTCATGAAAAATAGTTTTACCAATAGCATTTTTCACATAGCCGGGTTGACTACAAAACTCTCTCCACTGTTGTGCGACTTTTTTAGGCAAGTTTTCACCCATTCCAATAAATTGAGTAGCACCATAGCCTTTTAAAGTACTCGAAATTGGAAAGATAACGTTAAACATGACAGGGGCTAGAAATTTTGTTTTACCTTTAAGTCCTTTTACATGGCCTGTAGAACCTGCTACCGCAACAACTTTTGCTACTTTATGAAAATTTGGCACAATCCCTAGCAGTTGCCCACCCGCACTATGGCCAAGAAGAGTAACTTTTTCTGCTTCGGCTTTTTCTAATAAAGTTTCAATTGCGCAAGGGATATCAAGCATTCCCCAATCATTAATACTCGCTGTACTTTGCTTTAGAGGCCCATGCAATGAATCTCCAATTCCACGGAAATCAAAACTTAATACATCATAGCCTTGCTGACTTAACCATGTAGCAAAAGAATGATAAAAGTTTTTGGTAATACCTGTTGCTGGACAAATCAAAACAGGATGTACCGATTTCTTTGATTGAGTTGGATAAAATTGTGCAGCAAGTTGATAACCATCTTCGCAGGTCATCCAAAATGATTCAAAAGTGTTATCCATAATATTACGTAATGATTAGCTTATTAATGACTTTAATTTACACGAGTTCCAAAACGATACTTGATTAAAATGTGACTATAAAGTCAAGATTTATGCTATACAGCTTTTTAAATTTTAATAAAACGAATAATTGGAAAAAAGATGGATTTACCGAAAGCTGTACAGTTAGCAATTGTGTTTAGTGGCATATTTTTATGGGTAGGAATGTTCACAGGGGTGTGGAAGTATTGGCAAATACGCCGTTCAGAGTTACATCGTGCCCACTATTATGTTGACATTGCTCATCGTAGTAGCTTGCTATATGCGGCTGCTAGTCTGATTCTTGCTGTATTAAGCTATTTTACTGTTTTAAATGAAAACGTTGCTTTGTGGTGTGTGTTAGCGAATATTTTCTTTTTTAGCTTTTCAATATTGGTTTATATCATACATGGATGTTTACAGGACACGACAAATCAATTCAAAACTCCCTATCGGTTGGGCAGATTTAATTTACCTTCGTGGATAATGTCTTTAATGATGGTGGGATTAATTGTGACTGAATTATTCGCTACAGCTATTTTAGTTATTGGAACAATTTTTTTATTTATAGGTGTATAAAAATGGATGATTACTCATCCATTTTTTAAGAATTCAAATTTTGTTGACTAAGACGTCTTTTAGCTAGTTTTCGCATCTTATGATCGACAAAGGCCCACACACAAAATATGAAAGAAACGACCATCGCATACATAAAGTATTCGGGTTTCAGATTTCCTTTAATCATACCTTGAAACAGTAAAGTCAGCATAAGAGCAAGTGGTGTTACTCCATAAACAACTGAATCTTTGCTGTTCAGAGTGTTAATGAAGACTTGTTTGTTGAAATGTAATGATAACATCTCCATCCCTCCTTGTGGTTGCGCTAAAACCTAATGTTTTAGTCAAGAATAAGTTTTAAGTTTAATGTTGTACTGCTATTTTTGATTCAGTTCAATAGCAAATAGAAAATTTTTTGAGCAGTTTTATAAAAACCTCTATATTTATAAAGGTTTAAGGTATTAAAAAAGTAAATGTTTAATATTTTTGTATGAAATACTTGTTCTTTTAGAAAAGAGAAATTATTTAAATGAAAAGTGTATTAATTTCTCTTTCCTGTGGTTTTGCTTTAGCTATTATATTTTTTTTAAAAAACTATCGATCGCATGTTGAGCAATTTCTGCATCTTCAAAAGATTGAACACCCGATACACCAATAGCACCTAAAATTTCACCTTCATAAATAATCGGTATTCCACCTTCTAACATACCTTGAGCACTAGGCATACTTAAGAAACCAAGACGCCCACTTTTTAGAAGTTCTTCGTAAAATTTTGACGGTCTACCTGATATTGAAGCGCATTTTGCTTTTTCTAGGCATAGGTGTGTAGTTAGAGGAGAAGCACCATCTAATCGTTTCATGAATAATAGAGAGCTTGTTTCATCAACAATCGCAATGCTGACTTTAAAGTTGTGTTCAATTGCATATTTTTGAGCTTCTTCCATTAAAAACTCTGCATCTGCTAATGTTAGGTAATATTTAGTTTTCATTGTTGCTCTTCTTTCCTGAGTAGCTAAAAATTATTTTAGTGTAATTTTACAGTAAAAATTAATTATATCTATAGTTGATTTGTCATTAAAAACTAGTGTGGAAATAAAATGCTGGTTGGGTAAACACAGCATTCTATTCAATATATAAAATCATGTTTGGATAAAACTCGATTTCAAAAAAGTCACTAGATTAAATGCTTTTGAATTTAACTTTGTCGATAATTACGGTAACTGCAAGAACAACTAAAGATGGGATCAACCAAGCTAAGTTTTGTTCATTTAATGGTAAATGCTGAAGGAATTCAGGTAAATAATTGCTGAAGCCTGCAACTTTAAGACCATCGATAATACCGAAAATTAAAGCAATACTTGTTACTGAACCGACAATGAAAGAAGGTTTATGCCAAAATTTCCAGAAGAAGCTCAGCATAATCACCACAATTGCTGGTGGGTAGATTGCACTTAAGACAGGTACTGAAATAGCAATCAGTTTAGTTAGGCCAAGATTCGAAATAATGAAAGAGAAACCAACTAAAATAAATACTAAAAGCTTATATGGTAATTTCGTTAACTGAGCAAAGTACTCACCACACGCACAAGTTAAGCCAATTGCTGTAACCATACATGCTAAAAAGATTAGTCCAGTTAAGAATAATGAACCCATATTTCCAAAAGCATGTTGTACATATGCATGTAAAATTACTGCGCCATTTGCTGCATTTGGTGCTACTTCATGGCTACCTAAACCTAATTTGAATAAGCTTAAATAAACTAAAGTAAGGCCAACACCTGAAATGAGACTGGCAATAATTGCATATTTGGTGACTAATTTTTTATCGGTAACGCCGCGAGAGTAAATCGCTTGAATAATAACGATACCAAATACTAGTGCACCTAACGTATCCATAGTGAGATAACCGTTTACGAAGCCCTCTGAAACCGGAGATGTGACGTAATGGTTGATCGGAGCTGGTACGTAACCCGCAGGAATCATCACTGCTGCAATACCTAAAATTGCTAAAGCAATAATTTTTAGTGGAGCAAGTACATGTCCTACAGTATCCAATAACTTGTTTGGATAAAGTGAAACTACAGTTACAAATGAAAAATAAATTGCGCTATAGATTAAAAGACTACTACTTGAGGTTCCAAAATAAGAGGAAAAACCAATTTCATAAGAAACAGTAGCTGTACGTGGGGTAGCAAATAGAGGGCCGACTGATAAATAACAAACAACAGTTAAAATCAGACTTGCTACTCGACCTAAAGGAGAGCTAATAATTTCAATGGAACCCTGCATACGAGAGAGTGCCATGATGGTAATTACAGGTAAGCCGACAGCCGTAATTAAAAAGCCTAGTGCAGCTAACCATACATGCTCACCAGCTTGTTGAGCAACGATGGGAGGAAAGATAATATTGCCAGCCCCAATAAAAAGGGCAAAGGTCATAAAACCTAAGGCAATAATATCTCCGGTACGAAGATGTTGCATAAATTAAAGTTAATAAAAAAAGAAGGAATTTTAGAGCAAAAGTAATCATGATCAAGCGCTAATTTATGGGAAAAAGCTTTTTTTCAGGTGGTTAAAACCATATATAGTGTTATAAGCGTTTGTTTGGTTAAAGTATGTACTTGAAAAGCCATAAAAAGGAGAAAAGAACTTCTTTTTAAGTTCTGACTTTTTATAAAAAATATGTAAGAATAAAAACATAAATTTTTATTGTGAATGCCGAATATTTAAGCATTTTAGGCTTTTGGTCTGACTTATATTCATCCTAAAATATTTTGAATTACCTTAGGTTTTTGTAGGGAAGGGCATGTTTCTTGTCTGCGAGGATAGAATTGAATGAGAGCTTCTACTGTTACCATTAAAACTGAACAAGATCTGGAAAAGTTAAGAGTTTCTGGGCGCTTGGCTGCACAAGTTTTAGAAATGATAGAGGCCTATATTAAACCGGGCGTATCTACTGAGTATTTAGATAACCTCTGTAATGACTATATTGTAAATAATTTAAAAGTTATTCCTGCTAATGTGGGATATCACGGTTTTACAAAAACGATATGTACTTCAGTCAATGAAGTTGTTTGCCATGGCATACCATCGCCGAATAAAATTTTAAAAGATGGCGATATTATTAATATTGATGTCGCAATTATTAAAGATGGTTATTTTGGTGATACGAGCCGCATGTATTTTGTGGGTAATGTAAATCCACAAGCAAAAAAATTAGTTGATACAACTTATGAGGCCATGGTTGCAGGTATTCACACTGTTAAGCCAGGAGCTACATTAGGTGATATTGGTTATGCTATTCAGTCGGTTGCTCATCGAGAAGGCTATAGTATTGTTCGAGAATATTGTGGACATGGGATTGGTAAGGTCTATCATGAACAACCTAATGTTTTGCATTATGGGCAGCGTGGGCAAGGTTTGGTCTTAAAGAAAGGAATGGTTTTTACCATTGAGCCAATGGTAAATGCAGGTAGACCGCAAGTGAAAGAGTTAAATGATGGGTGGACCGTCATTACTCAAGATCATTCATTATCTGCTCAATGGGAACATATGGTTGCAGTAACAGATACTGGTTTTGAACTATTAACCCCATGGCCTGAAGGTGTGGGAAGCTATCCTGCAATTTGAAAAATATAAAAAAAAGTTCGATAAATTATCGAACTTTTTTATTTTAACGCTCAGAAAGATTTTCTACTAAATAATCAATAAATACTCGAACAGCAGGTAGCAATCCTCGGCGTGATGGATATACGGCATGGAATATACCGTGAGCTGCTTTCCAATCTGGCAAGATTTGTACAAGCTGCCCCGATTTCACAAAATCTTCAGCCGCTGTGTCAGGTAACAAAGCAATACCACAATTTTGACTCGCAAGTTGGGCGAGCATATAGATATTTGTTCCCATTACTGTTGGGCTAACTTTCACTTTTTTCTGTTGATTGTCAGGTCCATGCAGGATGAATTGTTGATCGAGATGCTCTTCAGACAAACTTAAAATACGGTGTTCACTGAGTTGTTCAGGATTTTTTATATCCCCAAACTCATTTAAATAGGCCTGACTTGCGAATAGGCTTTGTTCTATAAGCGCAAACTGTCTAAGAACTAAACTTGGATCGTCATCTAGTTTTGAGCGAACTCGTAACGCGATATCAATCCCTTCATTAATCACATCTACTCGGCGGTTACTGACCATCAGTTGCAAACGAATTTCTGGATATTTTTTTAAGAAAGTAGGTAGGATTTTTGGAAGTTGATTTTGAGCAATATCAACAGGAACGCTAACCTTCACTACACCTCTAGGTTGAATACTTAAGTGATCAACCAAATCATGGGCAGCTTGAGCGGCATTCATCATGACTTGAGCATGTCTGTAAATATCCATCCCAATATCTGTAACAGCAAAATGACGAGAACTACGTTGGATTAAGCGAACCCCCAAGTTTTCCTCTAAGCTGTAAACGCGGCGACTTAATTTTGATTTTGGTATATCCGTTACACGCTCAGCAGCACTAAAGCCACCATGCTCAACAACAAGAGCAAAACAATAAAAATCATCAAGATCGGTGAGCATTAAAATATCCTATTTCTGCAACAACCATGATTTTACATTATTATTTTTGCAACGATAATTCTTAAACTAAATTTTTTGTAAGTGGGGGATAAATTCATTACTCATTGCTAGGAATGGCTTTTTGAAATTATATTGTAATTACGTTGTAATTTTAATGTATACATTTCCAGTAGCTTTAGACATTGTCTATAGAAGTGTTCATCATTTTCTTCTACACTATATTTTTCTCTACTTTTCAAATCTAATGCCTTATCAACTGATAGAACTTAACGATGCCTCTGCAAATATTGAGTGTCCATTTTGCAAACAAGCGATAATTGACTGGGCACAAGAACAGTATGTTCAGCCATGCGAACATACTTTATTTATTGCGATGGATTTGGGCTTTGAATTTGTTGCAGATCGATTTGAAGAGTGCATGAGCCAGAGCGTGGATGAGTTGCACGAAGATCCAAATATGAACATTTTTGAAGCTTTGACTACAACAGCTTATGAAAATTTGATTGTTTTAAAATCTGATTTAGGTGTGGAAGGTTTGTTTCGCTATGTTGGGGTAAGCGATCTTTAAAATTAAGAACATAAAAAAGCCAATCTATTGATTGGCTTTTTTATTATTTACGCTTCTGGTGCAGCGCTATATTGTTCAACTAATGGTTTTAATTCACCATTTTGGAACATTTCTAGCATAATATCGCTACCGCCAATAAGTTCGCCATTTACCCAAAGTTGCGGGAATGTAGGCCAATTCGCAATTGCTGGTAACATTGCACGAATATCAGGATTTTCCAGAATATTTACATATGCAAATGGACGACCAATTTGACTGAGCGCCTCTACAGCACGTGCAGAGAAACCACATTGTGGAAACTGTGGAGTGCCTTTCATGTAAAGTAAAACGGGATGCTTCGCAATTTGATCGCGGATTAACGCTTCAGTATCACGTGCTTGTTCAGTCATAAATAGATCCTCAACTAATCTAGCAGCATTATAGGGGGTGTTTATGTTGCTTTGCAAACCACCTTAATGCTTAAAGTTGCATTGAATATTCAATATTTTATTGTATAAACCGAAGTGATAGCGAAAAGCAGACGAAATTTTAGATAAATGATTGATGAGACTTTTCATCAGAGCCAGTTTTTGTTTATATAAACCCTTCTAAAAACCTCATACAGACAGAGTTCGTTATGACTGATATTACCCTAGCTCCAATACAACCTGATCAACCATCACACTTAATGGCTACTTATGGTCGCCAAGCGATCAGTTTTGTACGAGGCCGAGGGGCATATCTATATACTGAGGATGGTACGGAATATCTAGATGCTTTAACGGGTATTGCTGTATGTGGTTTAGGTCATGCTCACCCAGTTATTGCAGAAGCAATTGCTGAACAAGCTGCAACACTTGTGCACACAAGTAATCTATTTGAAATTCCTTGGCAAACTGCTGCTGCTCAGAAGCTTGCAGAGGTTTCTGGTATGGAAGAAATCTTCTTTTCAAATAGTGGTGCTGAATCAAATGAAGGTGCGATTAAGATTGCTCGTAAATTTGGTACTCAACAAGGTGTACGTTTGCCAAAGATTATTGTGGCAGAACAATCTTTTCATGGTCGTACTTTAGCAACACTTTCAGCAACTGGTAATAAGAAAGTACAAGATGGCTTTGCTCCTTTAACCAATGATTTTATTCGTGTGCCATTTGGTGATGTAGAAGCAATTCAAGAAGCGGCATTGCAGCATCCTGATATTGTTGCGATTTTGATTGAACCAATTCAAGGTGAAGGTGGTATTAATACTGCTCCTCAAGGCTTTAGCTATCTTGAAGAAGTTCGCAATATTTGTAATCAGCACAACTGGCTAATGATGTTAGATGAAATTCAAACAGGTAATGGCCGTACAGGTAAATATTTTGCATATCAGCATACCAACATTGTGCCTGATGTCTTGACGACTGCGAAAGGACTTGGAAATGGTTTTCCAGTAGGAGCAGTAATGACACAAGGTAAAGCTGTTGGTTTATTAGGACCTGGTAGTCATGGTTCTACCTATGGCGGTACTGTATTAGGTTCTCGTGTGGTTTATACAGTAATCGATACAATTCAAAAAGAGAATGCTGTAGAAAATGCGGCGGTAGTAGGACGCTATATTGTGGATCAACTTCGCACACAGTTAGCTGACAAGAATGTTCAGGTGCGTGGTTTTGGTATGATGATTGGTATTCAATTACCTAAAGACTGTGCTGAACTCGTTGCGATTGCTCGTGATCAGCACAAGCTTATTATCAACGTTACAGCAGGTTCGGTAGTTCGTCTTTTACCGCCAATTAATATGACTCAAGCACAAGCTGATGACTTATTAGAACGTTTAGTTGCTTTGATTAACAATTATCTTTAAGTTTCAGTATTAAAAATGGGCATCTATATGCCCATTTTTTATTTCGAATAATTAACCAGAGATATACTGCTTTAACTGTTCAATTAAATTTTTCTGGTCTTCCATTGCTGCTTTTACCAAGTCACCAATAGAGATAAAACCAACTAATTTTTCATTGTCTAATACAGGTAAGTGACGTAAGTGGCGATCTGTCATAAGCTGTAAACACTCTTCAACTGTGTTGTTTAGACTTACTGTAAGCACCTTAGATGTCATAATTTCAGCAACTGTAGTGCTGTATGAAGAACGTTCCATCAGTGTCACTTTTCGCGTGTAGTCACGTTCAGATAAAATTCCGACAACTTTTTCACCTTCGGCTACCACTAACGCACCAATTCCTTTATCAGCCATGATCTTAATTGCTTCAAGGACAGTGGCTTCAGGAGAAATTGTAAAAATATCTTGCTCTGATTTGTTTTTGATTACTTGTGCAACGATTGTCATTTCTTCTGTCCTGTGTTTTATCATTTTGTTTTAAATTAGCTTGATTTTATAAAAATGCAAATACTTCATAGTCATTCAAATACAAGTTTTACACTCAAGCGTTCAAAAAGCATTCTAATAGAGATTAAGAACCTAAAGAAAACTTTAGGCTCCTTGCCAGTGCGGATGTTTAAAAAAGAAATGTTGCATTTGTTGTGTGGATAATTTCAACTTGCGATGAGATGAATTAAACAAAGCTGGTGTAACGTTGAGTCGAGTTAAAGTTGGTAATAAAGACTCGTGAAAATCTTTAGGAGTAATTCTTCTAGGTTTGTAATGTGGCCAATGTTCTTTAGCGTAGCGGTGAGCTTGCAATCCATTGAGCCAGAAGGGAAAAATAAAGTCTTCTTGATCTGATTTAATTGCCCAACCCTGATGAAATAATCCCCAGAGGACTCCGCAATACATCATAGTTCTTAAAATATAAATTTTAATCATCAAGTCTTTTGAAACTGGTTGCAGATTGCTTAAACTATTCATTGTCAATTTAATGGTTCTTAACTTATCTTGCTTATTATAGAAAAATCAGATGACATTTCAGTTTAAACAGGTATCAAATCGTAAACAAATATTCCCAGCTATAAAAATGCCACTTAAAAACGTCAAAAAGATTAGGACTTTGACATTAGCGTTGGACAAAAGAAAAGAAGTGCGTAGCAAATTATATTTATAGAATGTTTTTACGGATATAAAAAAACGCCACCTGAGCCATGACTGAAGTGGCGAAGTAAGGCTTTAGATAAATTGATAAATTTGGGTCTTTACGGGTACAAAAAACGCCACCTGAGCAAAACAAAGCGATTAAAGCTTTGGTGAAGCGCAAGAAGAGATAAGGGATGAATTGGTTTATATCAAATTTTTACGGACATAAAAAAACGCCACCTAGGTGACGTCTCTTTATGCTTGCATTGTGGCTAACTTTTGCCAATATTGTGCTTTAAGTGAGTCACGTTCAACACGGAAACCTTGATAATACAATTCTGCTAAGAATAGAGCGGCTTTACCATGCCCAGCGCGAGCAACTTCTTCTAACTGTGCAACCGCATCTTGGAAATTCATTTGAGAGTGAATTGTGTTTACTGCAGTTGCATATACATGTTCTAAATCATGATGAGAGATACGTTGAATCATAGAAAACTCCTTATTGTAATTATGATTACTTTTTTCTAAAGGCTAGTGCCTTTAAATTAATTTAACTTAGAATTATTAAACTAATATTACAAATTGATGGATTTGTCAACTATTTGTCATTTCGTTTAGTTCACTATTAGGATACATGATTAAACATTATTCACAAATAATTTTGATTAAAATCAATATGAGAATAAAAGACAAGGAGAATAAAATATGACAAATACAATCGATGGCTTTGTTTTTGACACGCCTCCTAAAGAGGAACAAATCATAGAACTGGCCCATTATCACCGTAAATTATTAGATGAAGCTATTTTTCATGAGGAAATCCATTTAGGGGATTACTGTCTAGCACAGCGTAAAAGGGTGTTTGATTTTGCTGGTCATTTGGAACCGGCCCAAAAAAACTGGTTTTATCAAGTTTATGATGGGGAGCTTCGAAAAATTGCTGATGAAGATGAATTGCATCCAGCAGATGCAGAAGAAGGTTTAAGTATTTTTGCTATGTTTTTAGTCTTGGTGATTATTGCGGCGATTTTATACTTTTCCGTCATTCGTTCACTAATAAGTTAAGCATACTCATACTATCCAGTAAGGTATGATTATTAACCTTACTGGATGTTTGATCTTGTACTTATGAGTATTGAACCCTACACTACACTAATTCGAGGTAGGTCATGCTCATATTCAAACAAAATTTTCTTAAATTAAAGTCTGAGTTAAAAGTTGATCAATGTTTTAACCTGTTTGTGGTTATTGTCATTGGCTGTATTTTTGTGCTGTCATATTTAGCATTATTTCGGCCTATTAGTCCGGATCAATATCAACGAATTATACAACTTTCTCATCAGGCTACTTATCCAAGAACTCAAGACATGGCTGAGTTGCTTATAGCTCAGTCAGAAATTCATCGGGCAGATTATTTAAAGTTAATGCATGCTTACCAATTTGAGGGTGCTCATATTAAGCAATATCCAGCACTCGCTCAGGAAGATACTCAGTAAATGGGTTAATCAGGCTAAATCTTGGTTTCCAAAGCTTTTTGAGCACTATTGTGGCAGGCAAAATTTTGAATTTATGCTAAACTTTATCTTTTTAAACGCGCTGCTTTTCAAGGAATCCGCATGGAGCAACAATCGAATATGCAAAATAAATTCTTGATAGATGCTGAGATCGGTGATGACGATGTCACATTACCTAATTTACCTGCTATCGATGTTCCCATCGTTGAATCTCCTGTTAAATCGCAAGAAAATATTGAAGCAGCCAAAGTTGAATTAGCTTCTACAGAAGCTGCGGTTGAACAACCAAAAACCGGTTTTTTTGGCCGAATGAAAGAGGGTTTAACCAAAACTCGTCGTAATTTCGCTGATGGTATGGTCAATATCTTGATTGGCGGAAAAGAAATTGACGATGAGTTACTCGAAGAAGTCGAAGAGCAATTATTAGTTGCAGATATTGGTGTTGAAGCTACTAAAACGATTATTACCAATTTAACAGAGCGTACAGCTCGTGGTGATTTGATCTATTCCCACTCTCTATATAAAGCGTTGCAAGAAGAGTTGGTTGCTTTGTTGGCCCCACGTGTTAAACCTTTGCATATTGATCCTAACAAATCACCTTATGTGATTTTAATGGTTGGGGTAAATGGTGTTGGTAAAACTACAACGATTGGTAAATTAGCGAAACGTTTGCAAGGCGAAGGTAAAAAAGTGATGTTGGCTGCTGGGGATACTTTCCGTGCTGCAGCGACAGAACAATTACAGATCTGGGGTGAACGTAATGATATCTCTGTGGTAGCTCAAGGTCACGGAGCTGATAGTGCTTCTGTTATTTTTGATGCTTTTGAAAGTGCTCGTGCTAAAGGAATTGACGTATTAATCGCAGATACAGCAGGTCGTTTACATAATAAAAGCAACTTAATGGAAGAACTTAAAAAAGTTAAACGGGTTATGCAAAAAATTGATGCAACTGCGCCTCATGAAATTATGTTGGTAGTAGATGCGGGTACAGGGCAAAACGCGATTAACCAAGTGCAAGAGTTTGACCAAGCTGTGGGTTTAACTGGTATTACCATTACCAAACTGGATGGGACTGCGAAAGGTGGCGTGCTCTTTAATATTGCAAGTCGTACCCATGTGCCAATTCGTTTTATTGGTGTTGGTGAAAAAATTGATGATTTAAGACCATTCTCGGCTAAATCATTTGTTGCGGCGCTGTTTGAAACTGATAAGTAAAACGGTTGTTAGCATTCAAAAGCTTCACTAAAACGTGAAGCTTTTTTTATATGTATATCTTTTTTTATTGTTGCGAAAATAAAACGAACTGTCATATTTTTAATGCTGATTATGAAAAATGACTTTAATACACTGTATTCATTCCCAAACAACGGCCCTTGGTCAATCAATAGGTAGGAAATAACAAAATGTCTACTTTCTTAGATAAAATTAAAAATCGTCGTACTATTTATGCAATTGGTAAAAATGTTGCATTAGATCGCACTAAAATCGAAGAAACTATTCGTGAAGCGGTTAAACATAGTCCTTCAGCTTTTAACTCGCAGTCTTCACGTGTGGTGACACTATATGGTGAATCACATGCTAAATTCTGGAATTTGGTTCGTGAAGCATTACGTAAAATTGTTCCTGCTGAAGCTTTTGCTGGTACAAACACAAAAATTGATAGCTTTGTAGCTGGCGTTGGTACGGTTTTATTTTATGAAGACCAAGCCGTTGTTAAAAGCTTACAAGAGCAATTCGAATTATATGCAGATAACTTCCCAGTATGGTCTGAACATTCAAGTGCAATTGCTCAATTTGCAACTTGGACTGCGCTTTCAGAGCTTGGTTTAGGTGCATCTTTACAGCACTATAACCCGATTGTTGATGCTGAAGCTGCTGAAGCTTTTGATGTTCCTGCAACTTGGAAACTACGTGCTCAATTAGTATTTGGTTCAGTTGAAGCACCAGCAGGCGAAAAAGCATTTATTAATGATGCTGATCGTTTCAAAACTTTCAACTAATTGAAAGTTAAAAAGAGTACCTAAATAGGTACTCTTTTTTTATGTGCTTTTTGAATTAATAAAAAGGTTAAAGCAACACAAATTGATAAAATTCAAATGTATATTTAATAATAATAAATCGAAAAATTAATGGATCGCTGCACTGTCATAAAATAGTCACAATCATATTGCATATTGCTCATGATTTCATAGCTTATCAAATATAGAGAAAGAGACAGATGACTTTAAGATTAGGTGTTGCTGCAATTGGTTTGTTACTCAGTAGTTCGGTATTTTCAGCAGTTACAATTACAGCGCCAGAGGAAATTGTAATCCTTGCTGTGAATGGTCAAGAAGTCAATTCTGGGTTATTTCGTTCATCTAAAAATAATTATAAAGTTGATGCGGGTGAAACTAGCTTAAGCGTGCGCTATCAAGAATATTTTGAACATTTAAATGGTGAGCATGACATTGTTAAATCTGGTGTAGTCACAATTCAAACTCCTGCATTGCAAGATGGGAAAACTTATAAGCTTTCGATGGTAGATGTACCTAAAGATTATGAAAATGCGAAAAAATATGCTGAACAACCAACAGTTGCTTTATACAGTGCAAATAATGAATTAATTGTGAAACAAACGGGCGCAAACAATGAAGCTAAGCCATGGTTTGCAACTGGCTTGTTGGGTAAAGTAACTGACTTTACAACTAAATCATCTAAGCCACAGCCTGAAGCAGTGTATGCATCGGCTAAACCTACTTCCGCTCAAGTTGTTGTGCCAACTGCAACGTCTATGGCAGCAACAGGTGGAGCACAAACGAATGATCAACGTTTAGTTGAAACTTGGCAGAAAGCATCTAAAGCTGAGCGTCAAAAATTCATGGCATGGTTAGCTGAACAATCAAATTAATTAATTGCTATTTAAAATAAAGCCGATTTAATATCGGCTTTATTGTTAGAATTTTTATAAATAGCCTAAGTGTACTTTATGAATAATTTAAATTTCCGTTTATCTTCATTTGCGGATATTCCACAGCTTGTAGATTTAATTAATAAGTCTTATCGAGAACAGCAGGGTCGAAGTTGGACAACAGAGCTCGAGTGGGTAAAAGGACTACGTATCACAGAGCATCAATTAGAAGAACAACTACAACTTGAGAATTCAACATTATTGGTAGCGGAAACTGAATTTTCTAAAATTATTGCGTGTGTTGGGCTCACATTTGAAAATAGTCAGGTTGAGATTGGAACATTCTGTACGGAACCTCAAGTTCAAAATATGCGAGTGGGTCGGTCTGTTTTAGAATATGCAGAGCAATACGCATTGAAAGAAGATCCACATCTGACGAAGGCTGTAATGCATGTACTTGATGTCCGTTCTGAATTGATAGCTTATTATGAAAGACGTGGATATGTGAAAACGGGTAATGAACAGCCATATCCAGTTGATGCAAATGTAGGTGTGCCAAGGGTGCCTATTAAGTTGGTTGAAATGAAAAAAGACCTCATTTGAGGTCTTTTTGATTTAGGTTAGAAACCAGATGTAATAGCCTAAAAGCATGAGAGGCCAAGCCACCCATGGGCTAAATAGCCATTTCCATAGCCAGAAGTTGGGTACGAAACCCACTCCATAAATAAAGCCACCAGAAATACCAATCATTACCAGCATAAGCTGGCTATGATTGTAGTGTCCGTTAGCATCTAGCATGAGTGAAGGATAAACCAACAAAATTGCAGCAAGAGGCAATGCCAACAGAAAAGAAAGGGCCATTGCAAATGCTTGAGCTTTTCGATGATTTGATGCTGTCATTGCTTTTGCCATCATTTATTCCTCATCTAAATTTTGATGATGTTCGATATAAAGTGCACTGAGTACACCCGCAAAACATGCCATCAAAATGCCTAGGATCCATGCGAAATACCACATTGTGTTCTCCTTAATACAAGCTATGCGAGTTTGACTCGATGTGTTTGTTGGTAATGACTCCCCACATTTTGTAATAAGACCAACTGGTATAGATCAAAATAAGAGGAACAAAAATGCAGGCTGCGACAGTCATAACGCCTAAAGTAAGGTGACTTGATACAGCATCCCACATCGTCAAACTAGAATTAGGGTTGATACTAGATGGAAGCAGGAACGGAAATAAGGCAAAGCCAGCAGTTAAAATTGCTCCAACAATCATTAAACTTGTACCAGTAAAACTTAAGCCTGCTTTTGCTTTTGAGGATGCAAAAATTGCAATGATGGCGCCTAATATTGCAAGAATTGGAGCAACTTTAGTCACTGGATAGGTGCTGTAATTATTCATCCAACCCGGATTGCTATTAGTCACCACTTCTTTAGCTAAAGGGTTGAGTGCAGCATTTGGATCTATGGCAACAGCATAGCTATAACCTGGCACTTGCCCGAAATAGAGCCATGCTCCAATCACAAGGAAACAAATTAAAAATATAATTGCCATAATTTGAGTAGCTTTGGCAGAGCGTTGTTTTAAAGCTTCATCTGTGCGCAACATGAGCCATGCACCACCATGTGCACAAAGCATAGATAAACTCACAACACCACAAACTAGGGCAAATGGGTTAAGAAGAGCAAAAAAACTACCAGTATATTCAGAGCGTAAAGTGTCGTCTAACCCGAATGGTAGTCCTAGAAATAAGTTGCCGAATGCTACACCAAATACAAGGGCTGGAACGGCGCCACCAATGCACAGGCCCCAATCCCAAGAATTACGCCACTTGGTATTATCTAGTTTAGAGCGATAATCGAAGCCGACTGGTCTTAAGAAGAGGGCGAATAAAACTAATAACAGTGCCCAGTACATGCCAGAAAAGGCAACTGAATAGACCATTGGCCAAGCAGCAAATAGTGCGCCGCCCGCCGTAATAAACCAGACCTGATTACCATCCCAGTGTGGTGCAATCGTGTTGATTGCAGCACGGCGTTCGCTATCAGTTTTTCCAACGAAAGGCATGAGAGCCATAGAACCCATATCGAAGCCATCAGTCAGAGCGAAGCCGATCAGAAGTACGCCAACTAACACCCACCAAATGATTTTTAATAATTCATATTCAATCATGATAAGGCCTCCCCATTAACAGCTGTCTTCGGTTCTTGCTTTTCAAAATGATATTTGCCAGTGTGCAGAGAACTTGGCCCTAAACGAGCAAACTTGATCATTAAATACATTTCAATAATTAAAAGAGCTGTATAGAACGCTGCTAAGGCAAGAATCGAACCCCATACGTCACCAGTACTTAAACTAGAAGTAGATAGGTGGGTTGGTAAGATTTCACCAATTGACCATGGTTGACGACCGCCTTCAGCTACATACCAACCAGTTTGTGCAGCAATCCAAGGAAGCGGCAGAGCAAACAATGCATATTTAAGTAACCAAGGTTTGTTTTCAGCATTTCTTTTTGCTACCGCCCAAGTCGCTAAAATGAAAAGTAATAGCATTAAGAAGCCAGAGGCAACCATGGCGCGGAAAGAGAAAAATAGCGCTGTAACATTTGGAACAGTATCTTTTACAGCAGCTTTAATATTTTGCTCGCTTGCATCAACTACATTCGGTGCATATTTCTTAAGAAGTAGGCCATAACCTAGATCTTTTTGATTTTTCTCAAAAGAAGCCAATAACTCTGGTGAGCGATCTCCTGCACGTAATTTTTCAAGTTCAGCATAGGCAAGCATACCGTTACGAATACGAACTTCATGTTGTTGCATGAGGTCTTTAAGACCAGTAACTTCTTTGGTTGTTGAGCGAGTTGCAATTAAACCTAATGCATATGGAATTTTAACTGCATAATCTGTGCGCATTTCTTCATGATTGGGTACGCCAAACAAGGTAAATGGAGCCGGAGCAGGGTGAGTATCCCATTCGGCTTCAATCGCAGCGAGTTTAGTTTTTTGAACATCACCTAGCTCATAGCCAGATTCATCGCCTAACAAAATCACTGAAAGTGTAGATGCAAGACCGAAAATTGCAGCAATTGCAAATGAACGACGTGCAAAAGGTAGATCACGTTTTTTAAGCAAGTAGTAGCTTGAGATAGCAAGTACAAAAATTGCACCAGTTACATATCCCGCAGATACAGTGTGTACAAATTTAACCTGAGCTACAGGGTTAAAGATAAGCGCGCCGAAATCAACTAGTTCCATACGCATCGTTTCAAAGTTAAATGCAGCACCTACAGGGTTTTGCATCCAACCATTTGCCACTAAAATCCAGAGCGCTGACATGTTGGAACCTAGAGCGACTAACCATGTTACGCCTAGATGCTGAACCTTAGTTAACCGGTCCCATCCAAAGAAAAATAGACCTATAAATGTCGACTCTAGGAAGAATGCCATAAGGCCTTCAATTGCTAATGGTGCACCGAAAATATCACCTACATAGTGTGAGTAATAAGCCCAGTTTGTTCCAAACTGGAACTCCATTGTTAAGCCAGTCGTAACCCCTAAAGCAAAGTTAATACCAAATAATTTTCCCCAAAATTTAGTCATATCTTTGTAAATTTCTTTACCAGAAATGACATAAGTGGTTTCCATGATGGCAAGGATAAATGCCAAACCTAAAGTTAAAGGGACGAAAAGAAAGTGATACATTGCGGTCATTGCAAATTGAAACCGCGAAAGATCAACCACGCTTTCAGAAATCATCAACGTGTCTCCTTAATGTTGGAAATGTTATCGCCAGCAATATGCTCAGCGACCTGATTGTCGAAATTTTTGGGGATGGTGGGAGCATCAAACCAAATATGTTTAATCGTTAAAAGAAGCACTATTTTTATTATTAGAATAATAGTGATTTCTTTAATTAAACGACTATTAAGATTTTTAAAATAAAGGCTCATATATTAAACCTCATTTGATAATAATTTTATTATTAATCAAAACATAATAAAAATAAACATTAAATATATTTAAAATGAATATTTAAATAATTTGTTTATATAAAACAGTTGTTTATTATTTTAAAATAAATATCATACTAAAATAGTTTGAATTAATTATTAATTCCTACTAAAACACTTGTAAATAAAAATATAAAGTTTATTAAAATAGTTTGTTTTTATTTAATACCAACTAAAATGGTTGTATATAATATTTATTAACTTTATTTCCAACTAAGGTGCTCGGGATAATAAATATTAATTAAGAAAGAAAATAACAAAATGCAGGCGTAATGAAGCCTGCAAAAAGTGATAGGAAACTACAAAAATAATTAAGAGTTAATCGGGTGCAAAAAGATCGTTAGATACAGAAATTTTCTTAGCTACATAATGACTTTTATGAACTCTGACAAGAATAACTTGAGAGTACAATTCGAGTTCGCCGTACTCTGGTTCTACTTGAACGTAGTGTAGCTGACCAAATTCATCACGCACGCGGGCTTGGGCAGAAAATCCAGGTCTGGCATTACCACTGGAAATAGTTGCTAATCGCCCTAAAAGGTTATAGTTGGTATGAGTGAGCTTGGGCTTAATCACTTGGTCAAGGCAGTGAATCATGAACACAGTAAAAAAGATTGCGATCACAAGAGCTGGGACGATTAAATAAAAGGGGGAAATAAAATAATGCTGTATTGCGAAGAAAGAGAGTTGTAAAAAGTAACCTGCATAACTGAAATTGATAAGTAAAAAAACGAAAATTAGAGCTTTAGAAAATTTAACATTAAGTAGCGGTGAGTTAGAAAGCCAATCGGGTGCAATTTTTTTGAGTAACTGACTTGGACGGAGTCCAATATACATACCAATGGTTTCTACCACGCTGAGCAATATCAAAGCCACTACACTTAAGTGAAATGGCATAAGATAATAATTGAAAAAGAAATCAGCCATGGCAGAAACTCTAATGTTTATAGCTTCAGTCTACGATATAGATACCGCCATCTGAATGTACTTTAAGCTCAACTTTATTTAAAAAATCGCCTAAACATGGTCCAGAAATACATTCACCTGTTTCCACGGTAAATAAAGCACCATGAGTAGAGCATTGGATGTACTCTTGATCTTGGTCAAGAAATTGATTTTCTAAATACTCAAGCTCAGTTTGCAAATGAGGGCATAAATTCTGATAAGCATAGAATGCGCCGTCACGTTGCGTAACGAAAATAGTCGTTCCTTGTAAAGTGTCAAAAGCTCTAGCTTCACGCTCAGGAACTTCTTCCGTCATACAGATCCTTTCCATTTCAAGCACATTCCTTCTGAAAATTTTCAAGAAGTTTAGCATAATCATTAATTGCTAAACGTGGACCAAATTGAGAAACAACTTCACTCGAAATTAAGACAGCTAACTGTGCAGCAGCATTTAAATCTTGATGATGGTTGAGGGCATAAAGGAATGCGCCTGCAAATGCATCACCTGCACCATTTGTATCAACGGCTTCTACATGACGGCCTGCCACATGGAAATGTTGGGTAGGGTTAGAAACTAAAGCACCTTTAGCACTTTGTGTAATAACTACTGTATGATTTTTAAAACGTAATTGAGCAAGAGCATCTTCTACAGATGTTGTATTGGTATACATTAAGGCTTCTTGTTCATTACAAAATAGTAAATCTACGCCATCATCCATAAGTTCTTCCAAGCCTTCGCGAGCGTATTGCACCATCGCAGGATCTGAAAGAGACAGGGCAATTTTAACACCATTTGCTTTTGCAATTTCTCTCGCTTGTTTTACAGCTTTACGCGCTGTTTCACTTGTAGAAAGATAGCCTTCAATATAAAGCCATTTTGCTGTTTTTAATGGTTCAAAATCAATTTGATCTTGAGAGAGTTCAGCAGTGATACCTAAATAGGTGTGCATTGTGCGTTCAGAGTCAGGGCTAATAAGTACCATACAAGTACCTGTCACACCTTCACTGATCGATTTTGAAGTAGTCTTAATGCCAGCTTCATTTAGACCTTGCAGATAGATTGAACCTAAATCATCGTTACCAACACGGCAACCATAGAAAGCAGTTCCACCTAATGCACTAAAAGCCACGGTCGTGTTTGCTGCCGAACCGCCACTCGCTTGACCTTTGTAGTCTTGGTGCTGTTTTAACTCTGCATAAAGAGTAGATTGAGTGTCACCATCGGACAACTGCATTGTGCCTTTTTGCAAGCCTTGTTGATTCAGAAAATCATCAGACACTTTAAATTCTTGGTCGATTAATGCATTACCAATTGCAAAAAGATCTACAGTTGCCATATGTGTTGTCACAAATAAAAAAATCAGGTTGCTAAGTTTACACCATTGCTTGGATTTGCTGTAGTTTGTTGAATAAAATTCAGTTAATTCAGCGATTAATGGGAAATTATTGTTTGACTAAGCTATTGAAATGCTACTTTTAATAAATATTATCAATTAATAATGATTCTTGCTAATATTTACAAATACAGTGTATTTCATTGAAACTTCGCATGAAATTTTTCCTAGCGAACTTACATGAAGCGTTCAATTTTATTTATTTCATCAGTTGGGGTTATGACAAGCCATGTATATGCCGTCGAGGCAGAGCAACAGGCTGTAACCAACCTTCCAACAATTTCAGTAAAAGCTGAAAAGGAACAAAGCTTAAAACAAGAAGTGGGACAAGCATCAACTGCAACTAAAGGACTTATGCAATTAAAAGATGTTCCTCAAATCGTAAATGTGGTGCCTAAACAAGTTTTAAGAGAACAAACTGTAACCTCGATGCAAGGCGCCTTGCAAAACGTTGCTGGTCTGAGCTTTAGTGTGGGTGATGGGCAACGTGATCAGGTCATGATTCGTGGTTTCTCTGCAATCACAGATAACTATGTAGATGGTATTCGTGACGATGCATTGTATTTTCGCGACATGTCGAATGTTGAGCGTATTGAAGTATTAAAAGGGCCTGCTTCTGTATTATATGGACGTGGTTCTGCGGGTGGATTAGTCAATAAAATTAATAAAAAACCAATGGACGAATCTTTGCATGAAGTCAGTCTTATTGGTGGTACAACAGGGCAACGCCGTGCAGAAGTCGATGTGAATGAAAAAGTAGCAGAGAATGTTAAGGTTCGTTTAACTGGCGCAGTTGAAGATTCAGATGGTTATCGTGATCAGGCTTTTTTAAAACGCCAAGCGGTTGCTCCATCTTTACAATGGGATATTTCAGACAAGACGAAGCTTTTAATTCAGGCTGATTATTTGCATGATGACCGTTTAGCAGATCAAGGTTTTCCGACAGATCCAATTACAGGTAAACCAGTTAAAACAAACCCTAAAACTTTTTATGGTGCGTTAAACGGTAAAGAGGTGGGTGATGTTGATACTGAAATTTCAAGCCAAACCATAAGCTTAGATCATGAGTTTAACAATAATCTAAAATATCATGGCGCAGTTCGTCACTATAACTATTCATTAGACCGCCAATATAGTGTTGATTCACATCCCGCTGATAAGTCACAAATTACTTTGACTCAAAATAAGCGTTTACGTAATGAAGATGGCGTCTATGTTCAGCAAGAATTAAGTAGTTTATTTAATACTGGTTTCTTAAAGCACAATACCTTAATTGGTGCGGAATATAGTAAGCAGCACAAAGATGAAATACTTTGGCAAGGTGCTAAAACCACAACTGATTTGTATAACCCTAAATTAGAATACTGGGCTCCGATTAATACAGGCTCAACAACTGCACGTAATAATAATAGTAATACCTTTGAAAACTACGGTATCTATTTACAAGACTTAATGACAGTTACAGATCAGCTGAAAGTTTTAGTTGGTCTGCGCTATGATAATTTGTCACAAGATCGCAATGATAAAGTGAAATCTCAAATATTAAATAGAACTGATAACACCTATTCTCCAAGAATCGGGGTGGTTTATCAGCCAGTAAGCAATATTTCACTCTATACTTCTTATAATCGGTCTTTCCAGCCTTTGGCTGATTCATTTGTTTTATATAAAAACAGTGATGATTTGAGCCCAACAAAAACCGAAAATATTGAGGTCGGTGCGAAGTGGGATGTGAATGATCAATTGAATGTGACGTTGGCTTTATTTGAAATGAGCCAAACAAATATTCAAAATCAAGACCCTACAGATTCAACACTAGCAGTATTGGCAGGTGAGCAAAAAACCAAGGGTGTTGAGCTTTCATTAACAGGTCAATTAACTGATCAATTATCGGTATTGGCAGGCTATTCGTATATGGATGGTAAGATTGAAAAATCTACTATTGGACTGACAGGCAATCGTTCTGCGCTTACGCCAAATAACACCGCTAACTTATGGGTAAAATATCAAATGAATGATCATTGGTATGCGGCTGTAGGTGGTCGTGGTGAATCATCACGTTTTAGTGCGCCAGATAACAAGAATGTTTTATCAGGTTATGCTGTCGTAAATGCAGCGCTAGGTTATCAAAGTGAACTTTACGATGTGAACTTCAACTTAAATAACTTGTTTGATCGCGATTACTTTGTTTCCGGACATAGCGGAGCCAATGATTCAAACATGATGGGCGACCCACTGAATGCTCAAATTGCACTTCGTTATCGTTTTTAAGTAAAAGTTTTTCTAAAAGCTCATCAACTTGATGGGCTTTTTTATTTATTGGTTAATATATAAATAGAATTAAAAGCTTTTGTTCTGGTAGGATAAAACGTTCATGGCTATGTGCTTGATATCAAAGCCGTGCCAATGAAAACTAATACTCAACAAAAACATAGTATTTTACTTGGCTTTTGTTCGCCAATCTCAAGCTGACTCAGGCTATAATGAGACTTATTCACTTATCCGATATGTTAGGAGATCACATGACTGTAGATGTCACTGAAACCATTTCTCAAACTGTTCACCCTGCGTTTCAGTTGCTACGTCAGCACCATGTAGAAGCATTAGATATTTTAGTGTCTGAATATAAGCATAAAGTCACAGGTGCGGTGCATTATCACTTGGCAACTGACTATGATGAAAATGTATTTCTTGTTGCTTTTAGAACACAACCTATGGACTCTAAAGGCACGGCACATATTTTAGAACATACCGCTTTATGTGGATCTGAAAAGTTTCCGGTACGTGATCCGTTCTTTTTAATGATTCGCCGTTCTTTAAATACGTTCATGAACGCTTTTACAGCAGCAGATTGGACTGCGTATCCATTTGCTACTCAAAACAAAAAAGATTTCCAAAACTTACTCTCTGTTTATCTTGATGCGGCATTTGCTGCTAATTTGAATCCGCTTGATTTTGCTCAAGAAGGTATTCGTATTGAACTAGAAAATGGGCAACCTGTTTATAAAGGTGTTGTTTTCAATGAAATGAAAGGTGCCATGAGTGCACCGTCTGACCAACTTTATCATCAGTTGGCTCATCATTTATTTCCTGAAACGACCTATCATTACAACTCAGGCGGTGACCCGAAAGATATTCCTGATTTAACCTATGAGCAGTTAGTCGATTTTTATAAAGTACATTACCATCCAAGTAATGCTGTATTCATGACCTTTGGTAATCAAACAGCATATGAACTACAAGAGCAATTTGAAAAACTAGCTCTACATAAGTTTTCTGCTGGAACAACTCTATATTCTAAGCCCGAAAAACGTTTAGCAGCGCCAATTGAAGTAACAGAAAACTATGGTGTTGATAGTGATGAGTTAAAAGATAAAACTTATCATGTTCTATCTTGGTTATTACCAGAAGCAAATGATGTGAAATTGCGTTTGGGAATGCGTTTGGTTGAAGGGATTTTGTTAGAAAATTCAGCTTCGCCACTGCGTCATTACTTAGAAACTTGCGGTTATGCTCAATCAACAGGTCCATTAATGGGCGTAGACGACAGTAATTTTGAAATGACTTTCTACTGCGGTGTTCAAGGTTCAAACCCAGAACATGCACAAAGCTTTAGAGAGGGTGTTTTAAATATTCTGCGTGATGTTGCTGCAAAACCAATTGACAGTAATTTAGTCGATGCAATCTTGCATCAGATTGAGTTGCATCAGCGTGAAATTAATGGTGACGGTACACCTTATGGCTTAAGTTTAATTTTAAATGGCTTAAGTGGTGCGATTCACCATAATGACCCAATTCAAATTTGGGATGTTGATAGTGCAATTGCACAAGTTAAAGAAGAGTTGAAAGACCCAATGTGGTTATCAAATCTGATTCAAACGCATTTGCTAGACAACCCACATCGCGTACAGATGACTCTAGTTCCAGACCCAACAAAATCTGTAAAAGAGCAAGAGGCTGAAAAAGCACGTTTAGCTGCTATTGGTGAAAAACTAACAGATGCTGATAAGGCTGAAATTATTGCTAATACCAAGGCTTTAGAGGAACGTCAGGATACTCCAGATAACCTTGAACTATTGCCAAAAGTAGGCTTGGAAGATGTACCTGCTGACTTGCATATTGTGCAGGGTCAATTGCGCGAGATTCTTTGCAATCGCATGGATACGCCGTTGAATTTGTATCATGCTGGTACGAATGGCATTTACTATCAGCAAGTCCTCATTCAAATTCCTGAAGATATTGTAATGTCACCTTATTTCAATTTGCTTTCTATCTTGATGGGCGAAGTGGGCGCAGGTGAATATGATTATCTTGAGCTGCAAAACTTACAAACAGCTGTAAGTGGTGGTTTAGGAATGGGCGCTTCTTTACGTAGCAAAGTCGACGATAAAGATAAAATTAGTGCTTGGTTAACGTTAACGACTAAATCGTTGACTCAAAAAAATGATGCAATTCATTTATTAAAGTTAGCATTTGAACAGCTTCGTTTTGATGAGAAAGAACGCATTATTGAGTTATTGCAACAGCGTAAAACACGTTGGCAATCTCGTTTGTCTGGAGCAGGTCATAGTTATGCAATGCAAATTGCATCACGTAATATGAGTGCCTTGGCTCAACGTGATTATCAAAACACTGGTTTAGGTGCATTAAACTGGTTGGGTGAGCTTGTTGCTAAAATTACCCAAGATGATGCAGCTTATGATGACCTGATTGCAGAATTAAAACGTATTCATCGTAAATTATTGCAAGCGCCTAAACAGTTCTTGCTTGTATGTGAAGAACATCAGTCTGAGCGTTTGGTTGAAGAAATCCAAAATGTTTGGGATAAACTAAACGTTGATGCAACTGCAACAGCGTTAACTCACGTAGAACAGGCAAATGACAATAATCATGAAGCATGGTTAATTCAGGCAAATGTTCAGTTCTGTGCTTCTGCTTATCAGGCAGTCGATGTATCGCATCCAGATGCGGCTCCCTTAATGGTATTGGCAGCTTATTTGCGTAATGGGTTCTTACACAGTGCCATTCGTGAGAAAGGCGGTGCGTATGGTGGCGGAGCAAGTTATGATGGGAATGCATGTTCATTCCGTTTTTATAGTTACCGTGACCCACGTTTAGCAGAAACTTTTAAAGACTTTGAAGCAAGTGTGCAATGGTTATTAAATGCGGAACAACAGCCTCATCAGCTTGAAGAAGCGATTCTTGGACTTGTTGCAAGTATGGATAAACCAGGTTCACCAGCAGGTGAGGCGATTACAGCATGTTATGCATTGTTGCATGCAAGAACACCAACTTTCCGCCGTACCTTACGTGAACGCTTGCTGCATGTAACATTAGAGGATTTACAACGTGTTGCTCGTCAATATTTGGTTGAGCAAACTCCTGTAAAAGCTGTAGTTGCGCCATTTGCAAAACGCGATGAATTGCAGCAATTAGGTTTTACTATTCAACAAGTTAATTAAAATAAAAATTGGAGATGAACATGGCGTTCAGACAATTTGAACGCACATCTTTACAGCTAAGCATTGGAATCGTGCTTAGCTGTTTGTGTGCGTCTGTGACATATGCTGACACCTTGGCACCTGTAACCCCTGCGACAGTAGATGCATGTGTTGCTCTTGCTTCGAATGCCGATCGTCTGGCTTGTTATGACTCTGTATTTAAACCAGCAGCTTTACCTGTTATTCAAGCTGCGGCTGTACCAGAGCCTGTTAAAAAAATTGATGCACCTGCTGTTCCACCTGAAACCTTTAAAGAGAAGGTGGTAGATACAGTGAGTAATATCAAAATAATTGGTAAAGCACCAAAACTTGAACCTACTACTTCTTTACTAGATCAACGTTGGGAGTTGTCTGAAAAAAGTAAACTAGGGGTTTGGAATATTCGTGCTTATCAACCGGTCTATTTGTTACCTGTATTCTGGACCAGTGATAAAAATGAGTTGCCACATAGCCCGAACCCAAACAATACGGTGACAGAAGATCAAAATCTGAAATCAACAGAAAGTAAATTTCAGATTTCTTTAAAGACCAAAGCTTGGGAAAATATTTTTGGCAACAATGGTGATTTGTGGTTAGGTTATACCCAATCTTCACGTTGGCAGACATTTAATGCTGAAGAGTCTCGTCCTTTCCGTGAAACGAATTATGAGCCTGAAGCAAGTTTAATGTTTAGAACCAACTATGAATTGCTTGGTCTAGATGGTCGTTTGCTTGGAGTCACTTTAAATCACCAATCAAATGGTCGTTCAGATCCATTATCTCGTAGCTGGAATCGAGTAATCTTTAATGTGGGATTAGAGCGCGGTAACTTTGCTTTAATGCTTCGTCCATGGGTGCGCATTGAGGAAGACAGCAAAGACGATAATAACCCTGATATGGAAAATTACATCGGTCGTGGTGATTTAACAGCATTTTATAAGTGGAAGGAAAATGACTTCTCTTTAATGCTGCGTCATTCATTGAAAGGCGGTGATGATTCTCATGGCGCAGTTCAATTTGATTGGGCTTTTCCAATCAGTGGCAAACTGCGTGGACACTTCCAGTTGTTTAATGGTTACGGTGAAAGCTTAATTGACTATAATCACCGAGCAACCTACGCGGGCTTGGGTGTTTCACTCATGAACTGGTACTAAGTTTTTACTTGTAAAAAAGCCGCTTTAAAAGCGGCTTTTTTATTATCCAATTTGAATGTTAGCTTGGGGATGTTTGAGCCGACTTTTTTTCGGTGTAGCAATTAAATAAGCCAGTGTTAATGGACCGAGTCGGCCAGCAAACATGAGTAAGCTTAAAATGAATAAACTACCATTATGCAGCTCTGGCGTGATTCCACGAGAAAGCCCCACTGTACAAGCTGCGGAAACAACCTCAAAAAGCAAGTTCATAAAGTCTGCTTTAGGCTCTAAAAGCAAAATAATAAAGAATCCCATGAAAATGAGTATGCTTGTAATTGCAGTTACAGCTAAAGCTTTATAAGTCGTTTCGTGTGCGACTGAATGATTAAATATTCGGATTTCATCTGTGCGACGTAAAAATGAAATCACGCTGAGTACTAAAATGACGAAGGTTCCAACTTTAATTCCACCAGCTGTACTAAGTGAACCACCACCAATAAACATAAGCAACATCATGAGTAACGAGCTGCTGTTGGTCATTGCGCCTGTATCAATGGTATTAAATCCTGATGAGCGCGGAACAGTGGCTTGAAACCAAGCATTTAATGCTTGATCACCTACACTGAGCATTCCTAGGGTATGAGGATTTTGAGCTTCTAAAGCCCAAATTAAAATAAAGGCAATCAGGTTAATCACTGTAATCGTTGTAAGAATCAGCTTGCTATTCGGAGTGAGTTTTTTCCATTTTTTATTTTGCTTAATGTCCATGAGAACTAAAAAGCCAAGGCCACCTAAGGTGTAAAGTATGCTAACAGTTATACAAATCATATAATTGCTTTGAAAACTGATTAAGCTGTTAGAAAATAATGAAAAACCAGCATTGTTGAATGACGAAATGCTGTAAAAAACTGCATAGTACAATCCACGTGCAAAGCCATAAGTCGGTGTAAAAGCAGTAGTGAGAATAATTGTACCAATAAGCTCAAAAATAAGAGTGTAAGTGACAACTCCTTTAGCAACAAACGTCACCTTTGATAGGCTCGTTTGACCTAGACTATCTTGTGCCATCATTTGTTGTTTAAGGCCAACTTTGGGTGACAAACTTAATGCAGCCAATATGGCAAAAGTCATAAAACCCAAACCACCCGATTGAATTAACAATAGAATAATGGTTTGTCCGAACAGGGTAAAAGACTCATGAATATTTAAAACAGATAAACCAGTAATTGTGACCGCTGAGGTGGCTGTAAAGAGTGCATCCATCCAGCTCACATGACCTGTATTGGCAAATGGCAGTTTTAATAATAAAGTGCCAAAAATAATAAAGCCCAAAAAACCCAGTGCCAAGAGTGAAGGCGGGCTTAAATTTAATGTTTTATTGGGCTTGGGATATATAGACATATTCTAGATTTCGCCTCTTATGTGAAGCAATGAGAAAGTTTCTTTAATTGCGGTAAATGACCTTCTAAAATAAGAATATCATGCGTCTGCAAGGTGAAATTTTCTTCAGTCTCAAACAAAATTTGCTGCTGTCTTTTTACGAGCAATGTTTTTACCTGTGGTGCTTGCTGCATAATGCCATATAAGTTAATGCCATTAAGCTTTTCAGGAATTTCAATTTTTATAATGTAGTGATCGTCTTCTAAAGACATATAGCGACTAACCATTGGATAGTTCAGTGCTTGGGCAACTCGTACCCCCATATCTTCTTCAGGATGAATAATTTTATTAATATTGAGGTGAGACAAAATGGTGTGATGTGCTTTGGTTTTTGCCTTTACCCAAATCTTATCTATACCTAAATTTTTTAAATTGAGTACACACAAGATACTTGCTTCAATATCCTCACCAATTGCGACCACAACTGCATCACAGTTTTGAATATTAAGTTCATCAAGTACGTGTTCGTCAGTCGCATCGGCAATGACGGCATGAGTTAAAACGTCGGCAAGATTTTCAACATTCTTTTTTACCGTATCAATGCCAATAACATCATGATTTAATTTTGTGAGCTCTTGAGCAACAGTTGCTCCAAAACTTCCTAAGCCAATGACTGCAAACTGTGCCATATTGATCCTTGTTTCCTGATTAGACGTTTATTTTTAAGGATATTTTCTTTGAGATAAAGAGAGGCAATGTAAATATGAGGGGAATATTAAAAGAATTATATGAATAAGCCGACAAATTTGTCGGCTTATTCATCAAAATTGAAGATTATTTCAAGAAACGTTTGTAGCCAACATTATTCGTAATTTCAGCATACGGATAACTAATCTGCTCAAGAGTTTCAATTAGACCATCAGGGTTCTGTTTCGCATCGGTTGCTTGTAAACCTACTAAAACACGTCCTTCTGCTGCGCCATGGTTACGGTAATGGAACAACGTAATATTATGGGTTGGGCCTAAACGAGTTAAGAAGGTTAAAAGGGCACCTGGACGTTCCGGGAACTCAACACGGAACAATCTTTCATCATCTATATTTGCGTGACCACCAATTAAATAACGAATATGTAGTTTGGCAACCTCATCATCAGAGAGGTCATCTACTACATAATTTTGTTGCTTTAATTGCTCTAAAATTTCATGACGCTCTGCATCACCACCTTTTAAGCTAATACCGACGAATACTTGTGCTTCATCTGTATTGTTTGCTCGGTAGTTAAACTCGGTAATATTACGACCTTGTAAAGCACGGCAGAAGCCTAAGAATGCGCCTTTTTCTTCAGATAAGGTTACCGCATAGATCGCTTCGCGTTGCTCACCTAACTCAGTACGTTCAGCAATATAACGTAGGCGGTCAAAGTTCATATTGGCACCGCATACAATCGATACCATATTTTTATTGCTGATTTTATGTTCGGTAATATATTTCTTGATACCAGCAAGGGCCATTGCACCAGATGGTTCAACAATACTGCGGTTTTCGTCAAATGTATCTTTAATGGCAGCACAGATTTCATCAGTATTTACCGTCACAATATCTGGATCAACAATTGGGCCTGAGTTATCAGATTTGCGCAGACGAATAATATCAAATGGTAAAGCGCCAATTTGTGCAACAGCTGTACCATCTGCGAACAAGCCTACATGTGGCAAGATTACTCGCTCATTGGCTTCTAATGCTGCTTTTAAACATGCAGACTCTTCATATTCAACGCCAATAATTTTCACATGGGGTGCAACTTCACCAAGGTAAGCTGCTACACCTGAAATTAGGCCACCACCACCTACAGCAACAAACACATATTCTACATCACGCCATTGACGTAAGATTTCATTTGCAATTGTGCCTTGGCCAGCAATAACAAGTTCATCGTCGTAGGGTGGAATGAATACAAGGCCTTCAACTTCTGCACGTTGCTGTGCATATTTATTTGCTACATCAAAACTATCACCATGTAACACAACTTGACCACCCAAGCGTTTAACTGCTTGAACTTTAATGTCAGGAGTTGTACTTGGCATAACAATAATTGCTGGAATTCCTAAGCGTTGACCTGATAATGCTACACCTTGAGCATGGTTGCCAGCAGAGGCACAAATTACCCCACGTTCGAGTTGTTCTTTAGGTAACTGGCTAATACGGTTATAGGCACCACGTAATTTAAAAGAAAAAACAGGCTGTAAATCTTCGCGCTTAAAACGAATTGTATTATTTAATTTTTGACTAATTCGTGGAGCTGCTTCGAGAGGCGTTTCAATTGCAACATCATAAACCGTTGCTTGTAAAATTTGTCGTACCACACGAGACAGCATGTTCATCTTCCCTATAACAGTTTAAAATAGGAAATTATTGTAGCAAACCCTTGTGCATTTGCGCCGATTATTGGTGCATAAATGTCAAAAAATAGTTGAGTGATGTCATGAGTCTATATGCAACCCAAGATGAAAAGAAACAAGCTGCTGCGAAAGCTGCTTTAAAACACTTGCCCAAAGGCGGCATTTTGGGGGTTGGGACTGGAAGTACCGTAAATTTTCTAATTGATTTATTGCCTGAATTACAATTAGAAGCAGCTGTGGCAAGTTCACAAGCAACTGCTGATCGCCTAAAAAAATTAGGCATTGAAGTTGTAGATATGAACCATGTAGGTGGTTTAGATGCCTATGTTGATGGTGCAGATGAAATTGACCGTCATATGCATATGATTAAAGGTGGCGGTGCTGCATTAACACGTGAAAAAATTGTAGCTTCAATTGCTAAGAAATTTGTTTGTATTGTTGACGATTCAAAATGGGTTGATCAACTTGGACGTGATTTTCCACTTCCAGTAGAAGTTATTCCAATGGCTCGTTCTGCTGTAGCTCGTAAGTTGGTAAGTTTAGGCGGTGACCCAGTTTATCGTGAAGGTGTAGTAACAGATAACGGTAATGTGATTTTAGATGTATTTAATCTTAATATTTTAAATGCACTTGATTTAGAAAAAACCATTAACAATATTCCAGGTGTTGTGACTAATGGTATTTTCGCTTTAAACCCAGCAACGATTGCAATTGTTGCAACAAATAATGGTATTGAAGAGCGTACTGCACAGTAATGGCTGTGGAAATGCCAGAAATTAAAATCGTTCGACACGTAAGAGCAAGAAAATTGCGCTTACGTGTTGAGCCTGCTTCAATCCGTCTCACGGTTCCTTTGTTTTGTAGTAAGAAACAAATTCAGCATTTTTTGGCTCAGTCTGAACAATGGTTGAACGAGACGTGGAATAAGCAACAAAATGTTCAATCGGCATCGATTGATATTCCTTCCGAGATTTATTTTTTTAATAAAGAGCAACCATTTCAGGTCATTCTTCAAAAGCAGCATCGAGTTTTTCAATTCGATTGGGAAAGCGATTGTTTATTTCTTAAAGACACGCAGCCATATTTGGCATTACAAAGTGCAGTGATTGCGTTTGCAAAACAAGAGTTACCCGAGCTTTTAAAAGAGCTAAGTGAATACACTCATTTGGCTTATCGGGAGTGCACAATTCGCCGTCCGAAAACTCGTTGGGGAAGTTGTAGTAGTCAGCATAATATTATGCTACATGCAGGATTAGTATTGATGCCACACGAGATTGCTCGTTATGTGGCTATTCATGAATTAGCTCATACTAAACATTTTGACCATAGCCCAGCTTTTTGGGCAGAAGTTGAAAAATACGATCCATATTTTCAAAAACACCGCAGACAACTTAAATCAAATCCGTTGCCTGCGTGGTGGTATGTCTCAAACTAATTAAAACTACATTCTAGTTGTGGTGTTTGTAAGTTATCTGGTGCTTTTCGGCTGTCTAAACCTGCTTTAGCACTCACGATTTTATTTGCTTTAATTGATAATTGTATAAAGTTGTATTGCTGCGTTGAGTTATTTGGTTCAGCGGAACTTGAGTTGAGTAAATAACTTGAGCTTGCAGCATCTGTTTGCAATAAATTATCCGTACTATCCGCACTTAACGCAGAGCGATAAGTTTGTGATCCTTTAATAAGGTTGATTTGACCATTCGCACGGAAATTAAGCTGGCAACCTGTTGCGGTGTCTTCGTAATGACCCACTAGATAGTCTGTAGCAGGTAGTTTTGGGTCGGAAAGATTAATGCTGGTCAAACCTTGTTTGCATGGATATGCAGAACCATTACAGGTCGCTGTAATACCGCTAAAACCTACAGCGCGACGATAATCACCAGCACCATCTATACGGAAAAAGTCAGTCGTATTTCCGACAGGTACGACCCCTGAATATTGTTTCTTTTGCAGAAGGTCATAACCATTCTGATCTAAAAGCTGTTGTGAATTAGCCTTGGCTAATTCTAAAGTAGATGCCCTTAAATTGGATGCAAAATTATCGCGTGTAGCTTTTTGATTAGCTGCGATATCTAACAGTGTATTTTTAACTGGATCAATATTATCTGGAGCAGATGCGAAAATAGGGGTAAATATTGTTTGATCACCTTGAAGTTTTTTCCCATCTAAAAAACCATCTTTTAAATCAGTTGCCAAACTTTTAATGAGCTCTTGGTATGTGGTTGTTCCACCATGAAAAGTTGACCAATATTGTAAGTAGCCCAAGCTAAGATAAGTATCCACGTATGTACTAGGTTTTATAGAGGAGTACTGCATGAGGGAGTTGGCTGGACTTAAACTTGGAATGTCGGCATCTTTGAACGCATTAAGAAGAGATCTATAAACATCTTGTGAAGCTAAATCTACATGCAATTGCTCAATACGGGTTGGGTCAATCGTTTCTTGAGGGAGTTGTCCTGAGCGTATCACAGCCCGTTGGTAAACCGCTTCACTGCTTGGGCTGATGAATAGGGTTCTGCCACTTATACTATTTGGTGTAATAAATGCATGATAAACACCAGAAAAATTTTGGTATGTTGAAGTAATTGGATCAAATACTTGAGATGAATTTTGGGTCGTAATTTCTATGCGATATAAACGACTTAATTTAGCAGTAGGAATCTTGACATTAAAACTGTTTAAACTCGCAATTGAAGTATCTACTAAAACAGAATTGGTGGTGTTGTCATATACTTTGAATTGGATATTACGAATTTCTACAGGGGATTTAACAGTAACATCCGTTGTTGCCTCAGGAGTAGGATCAACAGGTGCTGGAGTGCTTGGTGAACTACCGCTACTACTGCCTCCACCTCCGCAACCAACAAGAGCAGCACTTAAAATTAATGTGCTTAAACCAAGGTAAGTGCGTAATTTTGTTTCTTTTGATTGATGAAGCATCCTAGCTCTCCAAAATTAAATCTGATATTTATTTGCTGATATTTGTTTAGTTCTGACAGTTGAATAAGTGCTATCTAATTGTCGCTAAAATTAAAAAAATTAAAATTACCAAGCATGAAATGGTTTTGTAAGCTTGGACATCCTGTCATACTACTGCACAAGTATAGATTCAAAAATTGAGGTAATGCACGTGATTTCTGTCGGAATTGTTGGTGGAACGGGTTATACAGGCGTTGAACTATTACGTATTTTATTACGACATCCTAAAGCGCAGGTTCGAGTTCTTACTTCACGTACAGAAGCGGGCAAACCAGTTGCAGATATGTTCCCTAATTTACGTGGGCATACTGATCTTCAGTTTTCTGATTTAAATATCGATGATTTAAAAAAGTGTGATGTTGTATTTTTTGCTACACCTCATGGTGTTGCGATGCAGCATGCAAAAGAATTGATTGCAGCTGGCACTAAAGTGATTGATTTGGCAGCTGATTTTCGTTTGCAAAATCTTGAGCAGTTTGAAAAATGGTATGGCATGGAACATGCGTGCCCAGACGTTTTAGAAAACTCAGTATATGGTTTGGCTGAATTAAACCGCGAAAAAATTAAACAGGCGCAAGTTATTGGTAACCCTGGTTGCTACCCGACTACCGTTCAATTAGGTTTGGCGCCACTTTTGAAATCAGCGCAAGCATTGATTGAAACAAAAAATATTATTATTGATGCGAAGTCAGGTGTTTCAGGAGCTGGACGTAAAGCAAGCTTAGGCATGATCTATAGTGAAAATGCTGATAACTTCAAGGCCTATGGGGTTGCGGGTCACCGTCATCATCCGGAAATTGTTGAAGCATTGGAAAATATTTCTGGGCGAAAGGGTGGCTTTGAAGGGCTCTTATTTGTTCCTCATTTAGTTCCAATGATTCGCGGTATGCTCAGCACAATTTATGTCGATTTGACAGAAACTGGAAAACAAACTGATATTCAGGCATTGTATGAGCAATTTTACGCAAATGAAAAATTTGTTGATGTGATGCCTGCTAACAGTTCGCCTGAAACACGTAGTGTGCGCGGTGCGAATGAGCTTCGTATTGCTTTATATAAGCCGCAGCCGAATAAACTTATTATTCTTGCGGTACAAGATAACCTTGTGAAGGGTGCATCTGGTCAAGCTGTACAAAATATGAACCTTATGTTCGGCTTTGATGAAGATGAAGGCTTACAAGGGATTGGTTTATTACCATAAAAAACTCTTTTTTGCTTCACACACATTTAAATTTCGATTTAAATGTGTGTCTTGACTCTGATCTTAAACACTGAGATGACGATGCAAAACTCTGGACAGACGACTTCAGCAGAAAGTTCGTTGCAAAAGAAAAATTTTTTAAATACTAATAAACCTTTGTTTATTGGTGCGGCTATTTTAATGAGTGGTTGTCTTGCGCTCGGCTATACAATTGGACACCGTCAAGGTTTAACTGTTGTAGGTTACGATGCAGATGCAGAGCAATTGGTTGAAGTGGTGCAAAAGCAGAAAACAGCTTTAGATGCGGTTAATAAAAGCCTGAACGCTGCGGTACAAGAGCGTGATGTTGCTGTAACAAATGCAAATGATCTGTTTGAAGCTCTTAATCAGGCCAACGCTGATAAAACCCAGCAAGAAGGTATGAGTAATATCTACCGAGATATCTTGAGGCAGCGTGGTGGTTTAAGCTTGACCATTCAGAATTTGGCAATCAAACCTCTGCCTGAAAATGCTTATGAATATCAGTTGGATCTAGTACAGGTAAGCCCAAGTAAGCGCCGTGCTTCAGGATCAATTGAGATAAGACTCATTAAAGATACAGAAGTTTTAGTTGTACCACTTGAAGCTAAAAGCTTTAACTTTAGTGACTTCGAGCGCTTAACAGGTCGTTGGACGATGCCTAAAGGTTTTACACCTCAATTTATTGAGGTACGTTTAACAGGCGGCTCTGATACACCAGTTATTAAACGTTTTAGTTGGCAGCGCGGTAAACCTGTCGAAACATCTTCTGCTTTCGTGGCAGAAATTCCTCAAGCTGAAGCAAATTCACAATAGTAACATCCTATGCGAACAAATAAGCGTCAAACAAACTTAAAAGATATTAAGGCTTCTTTTCAGCAGTCTGGTTATGTCGATTGGCACTTCCATCCACGCTTAAGTGATTCGCAAAACGAAGATCATGATGGAGAGGTTGTTGTACAAACAGCACCTCCTGAACTCAAGCGTCCACCATTGTATGCAGTCGTATTAATGAATGACGATTACACGCCAATGGACTTTGTAATTGAAATTTTACAACAATACTTTGCAATGAATCTTGACCAAGCAACTCAAGTAATGCTAACAGTACACTATGAAGGTAAAGGTATTGCTGGGGTATATCCAAGAGACATCGCGGAGACCAAAGCAAACCTTGTTAATAATTACGCTCGATCGCAAGGTCATCCATTACTTTGCCAGATTGAGCCTAAAGCATAAGGGGGTTACATGCTCAGTCGTCAATTAGAAGTATCATTACGTTTGGCTGTTAGCATGGCTCGTCAAAAGAGACATGAGTTTCTTACAGTTGAACATTTATTATTAGCACTACTCGACAACGATTCAGCCGTGAATGCTTTAAAAGCATGTGGGGCTGATATAGTTTCTTTACGTAAAGAATTAGAAGAATATGTAGAACAACATACTCCTAAGCTTGGCGAAAATAGCGAGCAAGCGCCTCATCCAACAGAAAGTTTTGACCGCATTTTGCAACGTGCTATTTTCCACGTGCAATCAAGTGGCGGTGATCGTACGGTTGAAGGCGCAGATGTTTTGGTCGCAATGTATTCAGAGCGTGATTCTTTTGCTGTGTATTTGCTTAAACGTCATCAAATCAATCGATTGACATTAACTCAATACTTGTCTCATGGGACACGTAAAGATGAAGTGCAAGTTGAAGAAGAAGTTGAAGATATTGAGGGTGAAACTAGCGCGGGCAATGCAGGACCATTAGAACTTTATACGCTGAACTTAAATGTTGAAGCGCAAAAAGGCAAAACTGATCCACTTATTGGCCGTGAAAAAGAAATTGAGCGTACAGCACAAATTCTGTGCCGCCGTCGCAAAAATAACCCATTACTTGTTGGTGATCCGGGCGTTGGTAAAACCTCGATTGCTGAAGGTTTAGCATGGTTAATTGTGAATGGTAAGGCGCCTAAACCTTTAAGTCAGGCTGAAGTCTATAGCTTAGATATTGGAGCATTAGTTGCTGGGACCAAATATCGCGGTGACTTTGAAAAACGTTTAAAGCAATTGCTTAATGCTTTGAAGAAAAATCCAAATGCGATTTTATTCATTGATGAAATTCATATGATCATTGGCGCAGGCTCAAGTATGGGCAGCACAATGGATGCTTCGAATTTGATCAAACCGGCTTTGGCTAATGGTACTTTACGTTGTATCGGTTCAACGACGTTCCAAGAATATCGTCAGGTTTTTGAAAAAGACCATGCGTTATCACGTCGTTTCCAGAAAATTGACGTCAATGAGCCAAGTATTGCTGAAACAATTGATATTTTGCGTGGCTTGAAATCTAAATTTGAAGATTTCCACCACGTACAATATGACGATAAGGCATTGGTATCAGCTGTAGAGCTTTCTGCTAAATTCATTAATGATCGTTTCTTGCCAGATAAGGCAATTGATGTGATTGACGAAGCTGGTGCTCAGCGTCGTTTGAAAGCTGAAAGCGATGATAGTTTGATTACGGTAGAGAATATCGAAGACATCGTTTCTAAGATTGCTCGTATTCCGCCAAAAACTGTCTCTAAAGATGATAAGTCAGTACTTGAAAATCTTGAGCGTGATTTAAAACGCGTTGTGTTTGGTCAAGACGAAGCGATTACCGCGTTAGGCTCAGCGATCAAGTTATCTCGTGCTGGGTTGAAATCACCAGATAAGCCAGTAGGTAGTTTTGTTTTTGCTGGACCAACAGGTGTCGGTAAAACCGAAGTGACTAAGCAACTTGCGAAGCTGTTAGGTGTTGAGCTTGTGCGTTTCGATATGTCTGAATATATGGAACGTCATGCAGTTTCACGTTTGATTGGTGCACCTCCGGGTTATGTGGGTTATGACCAAGGTGGGCTATTAACTGATGCTATTCATAAGAATCCACACTGTGTTTTATTGCTAGATGAAATTGAGAAAGCACATCCAGATGTGTTTAATCTGTTGCTACAAATCATGGATCATGGTGCTTTAACGGATAACAACGGACGTAAGTCTGACTTTAGAAACGTTATTATTGTCCTGACTACGAATATTGGAGCAGAAAGTATTTCTCGTGCGAGTATTGGTTTTACTGAACAAGATCATAGTTCTGATAACCAAGAAGCAATGAAACGTGCTTTCTCACCAGAGTTCCGTAACCGTCTAGATAGTGTTATTCAATTCAAGTCATTACCAACAACTGTGATTGAGTCTGTGGTTGATAAATTCTTAACAGAATTACAAGCACAACTAGATGACAAACAAGTTGTACTTGATGTGGATCAAAGTGCTCGTGATTGGTTGGCAACAAATGGTTATGACCGCTTGATGGGTGCACGTCCAATGCAACGCCTCATTCAAGAACACTTGAAGAAACCACTAGCTGAAATGATTCTGTTTGGCGAACTTGCAGATCATGGTGGTAATGTGGCTGTATCAGTGAAAAATGAAGATGGCAAAGCTGTAGGCTTAAAACTTGAAGTTTTTGAAGATCATCATACGGCAGAACCAGCGTAACTTATGTTGATTGATAGTCTTGCTATAACCCGAATACTGAGTGTATTCGGGTTATTTATTATCACAGCAATTGCTGAAATTCTTGGTTGTTATTTCCCTTATCTGATTTTAAGAGAAGGCAAGTCTGCTTGGCTGTGGCTACCTACAGCTTTAAGTCTGGCTGTCTTTGTATGGCTGCTGACTTTACATCCAGCGGCTTCTGGGCGCATTTATGCTGCATATGGCGGTATTTATATTTTTACTGCTCTCATGTGGTTGCGTTTTGTGGATCAGGTCGGATTAACAAGATGGGATATATTGGGTGGTCTAATCGTGCTTTGTGGAGCTGGCTTAATTATTTTACAACCTCAAGGGCTGATTCGTTAATACAATGAGTGAATCAAATCTTAAGCGTGAAAATAAGAAGTTTTTTCTAAAAAAGACTTGTCAAAGCTCTCAACAATGCGTATTTTAGATTTAAGGAACATTTTTAATATTTGAGATAAAGATGTTAAATCTATCTGTGAACACTAACGCTTACTATTACTTTTGGCAATTTAGATAGTTGCCTGAGCGTATTCGGGCATGAGAAAGTTGCCCATCACAGTTAATACCTGATCGGCAACCCCGATCAGGTTTTTTTATGCTTTATCTTTTTGAATCGAGGAACTTAAAATGAACAACATGACTTATTCGTATTTTAGCAACTTTTATTGGTTTTACTTTTGCTTACCTTTACCAACGAATAGATCCAAAACGCTCAAATAAATGATCGGACTGAATAGATTGCAGTCCCAAGGAAAAACCAATGAATGCCCTAAATACTTTATTGACACAAAGCAATACAAAAGAAACACCAGTTAGTTTACCTGTCCAGTTAAAGGCAAAATATCTGCTTGCACACTCTTTCGTGCGTCAAATTGCCGAACATCGCCAAACTATTCAAAATATTCTTAACGGCAACGATCCTCGGTTAATGGTAATTACAGGGCCTTGTTCAATTCATGATCCGGTTGCAGTACTTGAATACGCTGAAAGATTGCAAAAATTACAAGAAAAAGTAAAAGATCAGATTTTTATCGTGATGCGTGCATACATTGAAAAACCTCGTACAACTGTGGGTTGGAAAGGTTTCATGTACGATCCAAATTTAGATGGTTCATCAAATTTACAACTTGGTTTAGAAAAGTCTCGCGAACTTTACCTGCAAATTATTGAAAAGGGTTTGCCCATTGCGAGTGAAATTTTAAGCCCAATGGCAACTGGTTATTTTGATGATTTATTGGCTTGGGGCGCAATTGGTGCTCGTACCAGCGAGTCTCAGATTCACCGTGAAATCTCAAGCCACATGCCATACAGCATTGGTTTCAAGAATGGTACAGATGGTTCAATTCAGATTGCATTAGATGCAATTCAGTCAGCACAAAATGAGCATCAATTTTTAGGAATGAATCAACAAGGTTTGCCTTCAGTGATTCAGAGCGCTGGTAATCCATTACCACATTTGATTTTGCGCGGAGCAAATCATGGGCCAAATTACGATTTAGCTTCCATTCAGGCAATACGAGAAAAACATAAACAAAATCTTCCTGCATTAGTTATTGACTGTAGTCATGGTAACAGCAGTAAAGATCCGTTGCGTCAGCCAGAAGTTTTACAGCAAATCGTTGCTGAACGTTTAAAAACCCAAGTAAAGGGTGTCATGATTGAAAGTCATTTGGTTGATGGTAGCCAAAAGATTTCTTGTGATATGACTTATGGGCAGTCAGTAACTGATGGTTGTTTAGGTTGGGAAAAAACTGAGCAACTTTTGTTAAGTGTTTCTGAGCAATTAAAAGTGAAAGAGTTAGCTCATTCTGCTTAATCATTTGTCGACTTAAAAAGGGATCTACGAATAGATCCCTTTATTTTTTAAGAAGCATGTTTTAGTTCTGATAAGAATGTAGTGATTTCATGACCAAATTTTTTCGGCTCGGTTAATAAGGGGGTATGGCCTGAGCGTTCAAAATATATTGCTTTTGCGTGTTCAACACTATGAGCAATAAGAGTCTGTCCAGTTTCTGGATAAAGCGTCGAGTTGCGACCAATAAAGAAGGTTGTTGGGCACTGTAATTGTTGAATGGCTTCACGATAATCTTCATTGTGATAAAGATAATTTTCAACATACCAAAATAAATAATCTAGACGCTGAATTGGTAATAAGTATTTTTGTAAAAAAGGCTGTTTGAGTGCTGTTTTAAAAACTAAAGGGCTAAATGGATTGCTACTTTGTAACTCAATAAAATCTACCCAAAGACGAACCAGTTCTTGTCGATCTGGAAGCGATAATTCATAAAGATATTTAGCATTTTTGTGCTTTGATAATAATTGATAGATATCATTTAATAATTGTTTGAACTGGGGATGTAGAGGACCAAATAGACCATATTCCCATGTTGAATCCACAGATATTTTTGGTGTTTGATCGATATGTAAATAGGCTTTTAATTGCTGCGCCAGATGAGCATGCTTCATGCCATGCATGGCCGTTGTAGCACCCATTGAATAACCCATCAAGATAAAGTTATCGAGTTTTAATTGTTCTATTAAATGGGCGACATCTTGCCAGTGGCTAGAAATTGCATCTTGTTCAGGGATTGCACAGTTCTTTGACCCGCCAAAACCCCGCCAATCTGGAATGATAAACTCATAATCTTTACGGTTTGCATAAATAAAAGGAAGCCATTGCCAGCTTTGCATGCCAAGACCAGATAAAACCAAAACGGGTTCACCACGACCAACACGACGAACAAATAAATTTTCCCGATCGGGCATGGTGTAATATGGCATGATTATTCTCCGGCTACGCTATTTTGGGCAAAGCGTTTTAATTGAGGGATGACTTGTTCCAACCATTTGATCCATTCACTTTCCATCGTAATCCCAAGTTCTAAGATCATTTTGTGAATGTATAACACACGGTTATCTAGATCATCGTTATCTTTAAAATCCTTATCATAAATACTTTGATAAAGTTTTAGTTTCTCTTGATGTAAACCAAGATGCCTTAACAGCTCAGGTAATATCTGATTATTGCTCAATTGTGCTTCAGCACGCAATCTAACCATTAAATCATCACGAAGCTGCGCGGGTTCACTTTGTTGTGTCATCCATGAAGCTAGTTCAATACGCCCCAATTGTTCAACTTGATAGGTTTTTTTTCGACTATTTTCCATTTCATTTTCTAACGTTGAAACCCAACCTTTTTTTAGCATGTGGTTGAGTTCACGATAAATTTGCTGATGGGTAGCATTCCAGAAAAAACCAATTGAACGATCAAACCGGCGGGCAAGTTCGAACCCTGTACTTGGTCGTTCAAGTAAACTGGTTAATAAAACATGAGGAAGTGACATAGCAATCCGGTTTGTAAGCAAAAGTAAAGTGTGACTGATGAGATTATGCAACATGTTGCATAAAAGTCAAAATTTGATTATAAATTAATGCAACAAGTTGCATTAGCAAGCTTATTGCTAGCCAAAGGAGAAAATATGTCAGCTTATCCGCATTTATTGAAGCCACTTGATTTAGGCTTTACTACTTTAAAAAACCGTGTGCTTATGGGGTCTATGCATATTGGTTTAGAAGAAGCACCACAGGGATATGAACGCATGGCTGCGTTTTATGCTGAGCGTGCAAAAGGTGATGTGGGTTTAATTGTAACTGGCGGTGTTTCTCCGAATGATGATGGTGTTGTATTTAGCCATGGTACGAAGTTGGATACAGTTGAAGAAGCTGAAAAACATAAAGTGATTACCCAAGCTGTTCATGAAGCTGGCGGTAAAATTGCTATGCAGATTTTACATACGGGACGTTATTCTTATCAGCCAAATAACGTTGCTCCTTCAGCAATTCAAGCACCGATTAACCCAATTAAGCCAAAAGCTTTAAGTTCTGCCGAAGTGCAGCAGACAATTGATGACTTTGCAAACTGCGCCAAACTTGCTCAGTATGCGGGTTATGATGGCGTGGAAATCATGGGTTCTGAAGGTTATTTAATTAATGAGTTCATTGCTGCGCGTACGAATCATCGTGATGACGAATGGGGCGGTAGCTATGAAAACCGTATTCGTTTTCCTATTGAAATCGTAAAACGTACACGTGCTTTAGTGGGTGAAAACTTTATCATTATTTATCGTCTATCGATGCTTGATTTAGTTGAAGGTGGTTCAAGTATTGAAGAAGTAATTCAGCTTGCAAAAGAAATTGAAAAAGCAGGTGCAACTATTATTAATACAGGGATTGGCTGGCATGAAGCTCGTATCCCAACAATTGCGACCAAAGTTCCTCGTGCTGCGTTTACGTGGGTTACTGAAAAACTTAAAGGTGAAGTCTCTATTCCTTTAGTTACTTCTAACCGAATTAATACACCAGAAATGGCTGAGCATGTATTGGCATCCGGTCATGCTGATATGGTGTCTATGGCACGCCCAATGCTCGCTGATGCTGAGTTTGTCTTAAAGGCAAGTGAAGGCCGTAGTGATGAAATTAATACATGTATTGGGTGTAACCAAGCTTGTTTAGATCACATTTTCTCAATGAAAATTGCAACTTGTTTAGTGAACCCGCGTGCATGTTATGAAACTGAACTTATTTTTAAAGATGCACAAGTTCAAAAGAATATTGCTGTTATTGGTGCAGGACCTGCGGGTTTAAGTTTTGCTGTATATGCAGCTGACCGTGGACATCAAGTTAAAATTTTTGAGGCTAGTCATCAAATTGGTGGCCAATTTAATATTGCAAAGACTGTTCCTGGAAAAGAAGAGTTCTATGAAACCTTACGCTACTTTGCTCGCCAAATTGAGTTACGACCAAACATTGAGTTGATTTTGAACCATAAAGCAACTTATGAAGAATTAAGCCAAGCAAATTTTGATGAAATTGTGGTTGCAACTGGTGTAACGCCTCGTCAATTACAATTTGAAGGTATTGATCATCCTAAAGTTCTCAGCTATTTACAAGTTTTAAAAGAACGTGTGCCAGTGGGACAACGTGTAGCCATTATTGGGGCAGGTGGTATTGGTTTTGATACGGCTGAATATCTCACTCACGAAGGTGAAAGTGGCAGTTTAAACCCAGAAAAGTTTTATGAAGAATGGGGAATTGACACTCAATATGAGCATGTAGGTGGCTTAAAACAGCCAAAAGTTGAGACTTCTGAACGAGAAATCTATTTACTGCAACGTAAGACTGCTGTTGTCGGTGCAGGTTTAGGTAAAACTACAGGATGGATTCATCGTGCAGGCCTTAAAAATCGCCAAGTTAAAATGCTTGCAGGCGTTCAATACAACAAAGTAGATGATCAGGGCTTACATATCACTATAGATGGGCAACCGAGTGTGCTTGAAGTTGATCATGTTGTGATTTGTGCGGGTCAAGAATCTTTCACTGCAATGTATGACCAATTAAAAACAGAAGGTAAAAATGTTCATTTAATTGGTGGTGCTAAAGAGGCAGGAGAGCTAGATGCAAAGCGTGCAATACGTCAAGGTGCTGAATTAGCAGCAGTACTATAAATATTGTGGGGCATTTCTTTATACCGAAATGCCCCTAACGTTATTGGTTAAATTACAGGATAAAATAACAATGACACTTGAAACTACAAAACAGTCTTTAGAAAAATGGCATCACATGATTCAGGCAGGTAACTTGTCTGATCTAAATGATTTACTGGCAGATGACGTAGTTTTTCGTTCACCAGTTGCCTATAAACCTTATGAAGGAAAGCAGGTCGTTTTCTTTATTCTTACCAATGTCATCCAAGTGTTCGAAAACTTCACTTATCATCGTGAGTTTTATACAGAAGATGGCGAGAATGTAGTGCTTGAGTTCAGTGCTAATGTCAGTGGTAAATCATTAAAAGGTATTGATATGATTCGTTTTAATGAACAAGGCAAAATTGTTGATTTTGAAGTAATGATTCGTCCAATGAGTGGCTTAGCTGCGCTGGCTGAACAAATGGGTATAAGAATTGCCAAGTTTCAACCACAATAATTTTAATAAATAGCCTAAGTGAGATAGAGATTAATAGAATGTGGTTAAAACTTTCAACTTTAGCATTGTTACCTGTAATTTTTGTGCAGGGAACAAAGGTTCGTAAGAATACACCACGCTTGCTAGAAGCCAGTGGTGAAAGAGAAGGCATGGTTGGTAAGGGCAGACCATTGTCTCTGCTTATTTTAGGAGACTCTGCCGCAGCGGGAGTTGGCGTTGAAACACAACAAGATGCTTTATCTGGCGCAATTATTTCTGAGTTACAAAATCAATATTTGATAAATTGGAAACTTCATGCAAAAACAGGTGATACTACTAAGCAGGTTTTTCAAGCTTTACAGTATTTAGAGCCGCAAAATTATGATGTTGTTGTTACATCTATTGGCGTTAATGATGTGACAAAATTAACGTCAGCAAATTCATGGATAAAACAACAAAAGCAATTATTTGAATATATACAAGCACGTTTTCAGCCTAAACTCATTATTGTTTCAGGCGTTCCGCCCATGCAACATTTTCCAGCTTTACCCAATCCATTGGCTTGGTTGTTTGGAAAATACGCGGAGCAAATGAATCAAGTGTTATATAACTGGGTAGAAGCACAAAACCAATTTAGATTCATTCAATATGATATTGAAAGTTTTCAAGCTTTGAATCTGCCTATGGCAAGTGATGGCTTTCATCCAAGCAAAGAAATTTATGCAATTTGGGGACAGCAGGTTGCAGCATTAGTGCGGCAATCATTTAACTCATAATCAGAGGTCGTGATTGGATATGGGCATATCTACTTTAAATAAAATTAAAGCTTTCGGTTCAGAATTGTTTGACTCAGTACTCGGTGCTGAACAGCCAAAAATCTATTATGACCCACAAGGGAAAATTAAAGATGTTTTGGATAAGTTGCCCCAACTTAAGCAGAAATATCGTCCTACACCATGGTTAACTAACAATCATGTCCATCTTTTATATTTCGATATTATTAGAAAAAAAACCATCAAGCTTGAATATGACCGTATTGAGCAACTCAGCATGAAAGATGGTGGCGTAACTGCAATTGCATGGTATGGCTATAATCTTCCGAAAGATACTCCCACGGTGGTTATCATGCACACCATTACAGGAACACCTGAAAGTATGCGTGAATTGGTGAGAGATATTCATCAATATACGGGATGGAGAATAGCACTATGCTTACGCCGTGGGCATGCGGGTTTACCTATGCCTGTACCACAGATTTCTCTTTTCGGATCAACAAGTGATCTTAAAGAGCAGCTTACGCATATTCAAAGTTTGTTTCCTGAATCGGATTTGTATGCAGTTGGTTCTTCTGCTGGCACAGGATTGTTAGTTCGTTATTTGGGTGAGCAAGGCACTGACACACCATTTAAAGCTGCTTTTGCAATGTGCCCAGGCTACAACACGGAGATTGGCTTTAAAAATGTTCACCCGTTTTATAGCAAAATGATGACCAAAAAGTTATTTAAATATTTTATTCATCCTTATCAAAGTACTTGGAATCAGATTGCTTCTTTAGAAAAAGTTCTTGCAACGACGAGTCTCGAAGAGTTTGAAAAAGAATACTTTGAAATGGCAGGCTTTCAGGACTATCAAAGTTATTGTCAGGCAATTAATCCAATTTATGTATTTGAAAATGTCAAAATTCCATTAATGATTCTTAATGCTGAAGATGATCCAGTATGCTCTATTAAAAATTTAGAGCCTTATAAAGAAACTATTCAGCAAATGAGTAATATTGCAGTGGTAACCACTAAAAAGGGAAGTCATTGTGGTTTTTACGAAGGTTGGAAAAGTACTTCATGGGCAGCCAAATTAATATCGAATTATTTTATGGTTGATCATAAAAAGTGACGGTATTGCCGTAATTGATTACATAAAGCCCATTCAATAGATGGGCTTTATGGTTTTATTGGATCAGGATAAAAGCAATTTCGGATCTTTCAGTTCAATTTTGATTTTGGTACTAGCAACGAGGTCTTTTTCATCTGTTTGGTTAGGGTGAAAATCAAATCGATAATAGTCAAAAAATTTAGGAATCAATGTTCTGTATTGCTTATTAGCAAAACTAAAGAACTTACGCCAAGATTTAAAATTAAGTAGTTGGCGATCTCGGTTCATAAGAACGAATTGATAGATTGTTGAGAAGCCCGTAATTAAAAATAAACTTAAAGTGAAGACGGTGATACGTGGCAGATATGCGCTTAGCCCATTTCCATATAAGTGTTCATAAAGATCAAAGGCGACAGCTTTATGTTCAGTTTCTTCAATGCTGTGCCATAACCATAAATTACGGATCGTTGAGTCTGTCATGAGTTCATTAACAGACTGCATCATGCTCACTACAAGTACCGCGGTATAGTGCTCTAAGCCAACTGTTACGAGCAAATTCCATTTTTTACTAAAAACTTTTTCAATACTTTTTAAAACGATACCAGTTGCTTTTTCCAAAGATTCGGGATCAAGGCCATGTTGCTGGGCGCTGACATGAAAGGCATGATGCTCTTTTGAATGCATTGCTTCTTGACCAATAAATGCGCTGATTTCGCGATCTAGAATTTCATTTGATTTTGCTTTGGCACGTAAGGCTCGAACTGAACGAACAAAATATGATTCACCCTCGGGGAACAATGTAGATAAACCCGTAAAATAATGTGTAAAAGTGGGTTCGTTATTACACCAATAGCGAGGTACATTTTCAAAATTATAGTCCATACGACGGACTGGAAATGAGGCAGGCACGCGATTTGATACGGTATTCATTTTAAGCTCCAATCTTCTTTTAATTAGAGTTCCAAAAAGGAACTTGATTAAAAATTACATCTCAGAATAGGGAACGTCAATGCTTTTTCAAGTGAAAGAAGTAGGTTGTCCTAAATTGATATCTAGGGAAACTTTAAAGACAAATTGGAATAAAAAAGTGAAACTAATGAGTGAATTGATAATTTTAATAATATTTAAAAAGCCCAAATCAAGTGTTTAATTTGGGCATATTCATACGAGAACTTAGTTTTTAAGCGCTGGCGTAGCAGCAGCAATTGCAGCGGCAACAGCATCATCTTCAGTTTGAGATGGTTCTGCTGGCTTAGCAGGTTTAGACTGAGCTTTCTCAGGCTTAGGTTCTGCTTTTGGCTCAGGTTTAGGTTCTGGCTTCGGCTCTGCTTTAGGTTGTTCAGAAACAGTTGTTTGTGAATTTTGCTCAGAATGGGCAGGACGAGTTTCACGGCGAATTTCAGTTGTAGTATTCGCTGTTTCTTCGTGGTGAACTTCGACTTGCGTTGGTTCCTGAGTTTGAGCTTCTTCAGTTTTAACACTTTCTAAAGACTCAAATTTTGCAGGTTCAGCAGGTTTAGGTTCTGAAACAGCAGTTTCAACCTTTTCTTGCTCTTCTTCTGGTGTTTCTTTTTTGACGCATGCGGTTAACAATAGTCCAGCCGCAATAGCAGCACAGATTAAAAGTTTTTTATTTGCCATTGTCCTAAACAACATTTAATTGAGGAGCTCGCATTATAACAGCAAAAGAGAATGAAAAAATCATGTGAGATTGACCTAATTTTTTATTAAAAATGCTGATAGAATAGCCAGTTGTTTAATGATCTTTGAATTGGTGCGGTTTGACTTTGCTTTATAGGGGCAGAGTACAGTAAAATTGCCCAACATTGTAGGCCGATTTCGGCTTGATTGTACGAGAAACTTAATGACCCATTTTATTTTTGTTACTGGTGGTGTGGTTTCATCGCTAGGTAAAGGTATTTCTGCTGCTTCAGTTGCTGCACTTTTGGAAGCCCGTGGCTTAAAAGTCACAATGGTTAAAATGGATCCTTACATTAATGTCGATCCGGGGACAATGAGTCCTTTCCAACATGGTGAAGTTTTTGTCACAGAGGATGGTGCCGAAACTGATCTAGACTTGGGTTATTACGAACGTTTCTTACGTCGTGCGAAAATGACCAAACTGAATAACTTTACTAGTGGCCGTGTTTATCAAGATGTTTTAAATAAAGAACGTCGTGGTGACTACTTAGGCGGTACGGTTCAAGTTATTCCACATATTACTGACAATATTAAAGAACGCGTACTTCGTGCTGGTGAGGGTTACGACGTTGCAATCGTTGAGATTGGTGGTACGGTTGGTGATATCGAATCACTTCCATTTATGGAGTCAGTTCGTCAGTTAATGGTTGAGCTTGGTCATAAACGTACCATGCTTATGCATTTAACTTTGTTGCCATATATTAAATCGGCAGCAGAGCTTAAGACGAAACCAACTCAGCATTCTGTAAAAGAATTACTTTCAATTGGTATTCAGCCAGATATTTTAATCTGCCGTACTGAATATGATGTAGATGTTGATACTAAACGCAAAATTGCATTGTTCACTAACGTGGAAGCGCGTGCCGTTGTGGTATGTAAAGATGCGAAAACGATTTATCAAATTCCACGTACTTTCTATGAACAAAATGTTGATGACTTGATCTGTGAGCGTTTTGGATTTAATGATCTTCCAGAAGCAAACTTAGAAGATTGGGACAATGTAGTCGAAGCATTACTTAATCCTGAATACACTTTACGTGTAGCTATGGTTGGTAAATATGTTGAATTACCAGATGCTTATAAATCTGTTAATGAAGCATTGTTACATGCAGGCATCAAAAACCGTGTGAAAGTACAGATTGACTATGTCAATGCTGAAGAGCTTGAAAGCCAAGACGTTTCTATTTTGCAAACAGCTGACGCAATCTTAGTCCCAGGTGGCTTTGGTGAGCGTGGTACTGAAGGCAAAATGAAAGCTATTCAATATGCACGTGAAAACAAAGTTCCATTCTTAGGTATTTGTTTAGGCATGCAATTGGCTGTAATCGAATATGCACGTCATGTTGCAGCAATACCAGAAGCATCTTCTACAGAGTTTAACCGTTCTACGAAGTATCCATTGATTGGTTTAATTACTGAATGGTTAGATGAGCGTGGCGAGTTACAACAACGTAGCGTTGAGTCTGATTTAGGCGGAACTATGCGTTTGGGTGCACAAAAATCTGAATTGGTTGAAGGCACTAAAACACGTGAAGTCTATGGTAAAGCAGAAATTACTGAGCGCCATCGTCACCGTTATGAAATGAATAACCGTTTCATTGAGGCGATTGAACAAGCTGGTATGAAGATTTCTGGTTACTCTTCGGCACAACATTTGGTTGAAACTGTAGAAATTCCTGAACATCCTTGGTTTATTGCTGTACAATTCCACCCGGAATTTACAAGTTCACCACGTGATGGACATCCATTATTTGCTAGTTTTATTGACGCTGCGAAAACACAGCATCAAAAAAGTAAATAATGCGATTTTAAATAAACTGGGAAAGTTTAAATGTCACAATTAAAACCACAAGAAGTTGTACGTTTAGGCGATATACAAATGGCAAATCATTTGCCATTTGTATTATTTGGCGGAATGAACGTACTTGAATCAAAAGATTTAGCTTTCGAAATTGCAGAAACTTATGTTGATATCTGCAAACGCTTAGATATTCCTTATGTATTTAAAGCGAGTTTCGATAAAGCAAATCGTTCTAGTCTGCATTCATTCCGTGGTCCTGGACTTGAAAAAGGTATTGAATGGTTAGGCGATATTAAAAAACATTTTAATGTTCCTATCATTACCGATGTTCATGAGCCACACCAAGCTGAAGCAGTTGCAGAAGTAGCTGATATTATTCAGTTACCGGCTTTCTTAAGTCGCCAAACTGATCTTGTTGAAGCGATGGCAAAAACACAGGCTATTATTAACATTAAGAAAGCTCAGTTTTTGGCACCTCATGAAATGCGTCATATTCTGAATAAATGTTTAGAAGCAGGAAACGATAAATTAATTCTTTGTGAGCGCGGTTCAGCATTTGGCTATAACAACCTTGTTGTAGATATGCTTGGCTTTGACATCATGAAAGAAATGAATGTTCCTGTTTTCTTTGATGTAACACATGCGTTGCAAACTCCTGGTGGTCGTGCTGACTCGGCAGGTGGTCGTCGTGCTCAAATTACAACTTTAGCACGAGCTGGAATGGCAACAGGCTTGGCTGGATTGTTCTTGGAAGGTCATCCAGACCCAGAACATGCAAAATGCGATGGACCTTGTGCATTACGCATGTCGCAGCTTGAGCCATTCTTGGCACAAATAAAAGAATTGGATACTTTGGTTAAAGGATTCAAAAAGTTAGACACCCATTGAGTTTTTACTCATTTACGCTGCTTTAATCGCAGCTCATATTCATTCAACAGAGGAATTGTTCATGAGCCAAATCGTTGACATCCGTGCACGTGAAATTTTGGACTCTCGTGGTAACCCAACCATCGAAGCAGACGTAATTTTAGAATCTGGGGTTGTTGGTCGTGCATGTGCACCATCTGGTGCTTCAACTGGTTCTCGTGAAGCTTTAGAACTACGTGACGGTGATAAATCACGTTACTTAGGTAAAGGCGTTAAAACTGCGGTTAACAACGTAAACACGATTATCCGTGACGCTTTAGTGGGCAAATCAGTATTCGAACAAAAAGACATCGATAATACGATGATCGAACTTGATGGTACTGAAAACAAAGAAAAATTGGGTGCAAATGCAACTTTGGCTGTGTCACTAGCTGTTGCGCGCGCTGCTGCTGATGAAAAGAAAATTCCTCTTTTCCAATACATCGCTGACTTACGTGGTCAAAAGATTTTGACTATGCCTGTACCAATGATGAACATCATCAATGGTGGTTCACATGCTGACAACAACGTTGATATTCAAGAGTTTATGATTGAGCCAGTAGGCTTCACTTCATTTGCTGAAGCATTACGCGCTGGTGCTGAAATCTTCCATTCACTAAAATCAGTTTTAAACAAAAAGGGTTTAAACACTGCTGTAGGTGATGAAGGTGGTTTTGCTCCAAACTTGCGTTCAAACGAAGAAGCAATCACTGTTATTCTTGAAGCTATCGGTCAAACTGGTTACAAAGCTGGTTCTGATATTATGTTGGCGCTTGACTGTGCATCTTCAGAATTCTACAAAAATGGTCAATATGTTCTTGCGGGTGAAGGCAATAAAGCATTCACAAGCAACCAGTTCTCTGACTATTTAGCAGGCCTTGTAAACCAATATCCAATTATCTCAATTGAAGATGGTTTAGATGAATCAGATTGGGAAGGTTGGTCTTACTTGACATCTATCCTTGGTGACAAAATCCAATTGGTTGGTGATGACCTGTTCGTTACAAACCCTAAGATTTTACAACGTGGTATTAATGAGAAAGTAGGTAACTCTATTTTAATCAAATACAACCAAATTGGTACGTTGACTGAAACTCTTGATGCAATTTACCTTGCTAAAGAAAATGGTTATACAACTGTAATTTCTCACCGTTCTGGCGAAACTGAAGATTCAACTATTGCTGACTTAGCAGTAGGTACAGCAGCTGGTCAAATTAAGACTGGTTCACTTTGCCGTTCTGACCGTGTTTCTAAGTACAACCAATTACTTCGTATTGAAGAATTGACTAAAGCTGCTTACCGCGGTAAAGCAGAGTTTAAAGGTTTAAACTAATCTTTAAATAAAAAGTTAAAATTAGTTTTTTAACATTTTAAGGTGCTATTTTTAATAAAAAATAGCACCTTTTTTATTATCCTAGACGACGGGTTTTTAACGACTTAGCCCAACTATGGTGTTTGCAACGAGAACATTCTTGATCGAGTGTATTTAGAATTTTAGTTTCACCACATTTCATGCATGAATAAAAAGTATTGATTTTAAGTACGTCAGCTTTGCAATAAGCATCTGGGAATAGGGGGAGTCCCCATTTTACCTCTTCATCTTCATAGTAAAGTAAACTCAAAATACCATCGGATTCAAGCAGTGCTGTTCTTACTTGACCTAAATGTTCAACATTTTGTTGGCGCATCTCTGAGAAAAACTCATCATGTGAATATGATTGTTTCTGGAAATCTTTGTAAACCAAAAGTCCATCTTTGACTACACAGAGAGCTCTTCCTTCCAATAAGTCTTCAATTTTTTTATGTTTCACCATCGCCCAAGTTACAAGACGATAGAGAAAAAGAATAACGATAAATACGACAAAAGCATGAGAAATAGGTAACTCCTTGGTAAACATTGGATCACCAGCAGCCGAGCCTAAACATAAAATAATTGCGAGTTCAAAAAGGGAGAGTTGGCGAACACCACGTTTACCTGATAGTCTTAAAAAACTAATAATAATGATAAACATAAGAAAGCATCGAACCAAGATTTCTAAAATAAAGGTCCAAGTCGTGTCACCTATGAAAATATTAAAAAAATCCATTTTTTCTCCTTTTTAATAGGTATATGAAGTCTTTATAAAATTCTTAGCAAATTAAAAATAGAAAAAATATACTTTTTAAGTAGTTGTTAGTTAAAAATTCGAACTTTATGTGATTTTGTATAAATTCTACTATTAAAAATATTCATTAAAATAAACATTTAGTTGAAGCTTCAATCGTAGAAATAACACTAAGAAAAAATGATTTTAAAGTTATCAAATAAGATAAAAATTTTGATCTGTATGGACTAAATTTAGTCTGTCAATTTTTAAAATGTTTGGTCTTAATATGTATATGATATATTTTAATATTATTGTATTTTAAGCGAATTTTATATGATGAGAAAGCAATATCATTTTAGAAAAGTTGAAAATGATACTTATATTTGGGATGTAGATAATTTAGTAGCATTAACTAGAAATTTTAAAGTAAAAGAAATTTTGCTATCAGAAATAAAAGAATTAAATGAACCCTACTGGTATCCAGATTCTCATCCCACTACTCAAGATATCATTGATCATATGATATTAATTCAAGAAGCAGATTTGGCTTATCCAATAATAATATGCTCACAAGGGAGAATAATGGATGGTATGCATAGGGTAGGGAAGGCGAAAATTTTAGGTGAGGTTAAAATACGTGCTGTACAATTTGATAAAGACCCTCAACCAGATTATATCAATGTTGATGAGGATGATCTGAACTATGATGATTAATTAGCAATAATGGCGAATATGACTCAGTGGCAATCAGGACTGTAGGGAATAGCATCTAAACGTTTTTGAAAAGCACTTGGATTCAGTATATTTTCATACATTTGTTGATATGTTTGTTTATGATCTTCAATGTGATGATAATCAACGATTTCTTGAAGTTTATCTTTATATTCTATATGTCCCGCATGAAACATCGCTGCATAATGGCCCCATAGTGCATATTGATATCGTATGGCTGCCTTTGGAATTAAATTTATTTCGTTTAAATAGCTATGAGCCGTTTTTTCATAACATGCTTTTATTTCATGAGCATCTTTTTTCATTTTTCTTAAGAAAATACATGCATCTCTTGTAGTTGTGAACTATCTGTTTTATTTAAAATTTTTTCGGTAACTATATATGCGTCTTTAAGACAACCTAAGTGAATAAGTACCTTGCGTTTGGTTTTTAAAATATCTAAATTATTATCATTAGAGGGAATTTTTTTTAATAAGTTTTTAAATTTTATATGGGAGGTATCTTGGGGCTGTTCAGCTTTTAGACTGTAAACAATATCATTATATTCAAATATATAAGGGTTAGCAGGTGTATATTGTTTATGATTGCTCTCCATATTAATTATTTTTGAAGGGCTATCATCAGTAGGGTGATCACAAGCGCTTAAACCTAAGCTTACTAAAGAAAACGCTAAAATTTTGTGCACTACAGTTTATACCTTTATTCTCTTTCATGAGATTTATGAAGAATAATAAAATATAAAAGAAAATACTGTGTAGTTTTTTATTTCTCATGTCCATCAGCAGTTCAACAGTCAATTTGAATTTGAAAATTGGTTTATATATTTTTGAATCAATAATATAAAGCCATGGTTTCAGCACCATGATTGAGCAAGATCAATATTTAATCTGTTAGAAATCCAAATTTTGCTGTGTGGATAGCGATTCTTTAATGCAATGATGGATTGGTAATTTAAATTAAACAAATAAGAATAATTATTAACTTAAAGTTGATAACAATTATCATTCGTGTTAATTTTTGTGCCGAACTTTTACTACTGTGTAACAAGGAACAAGGTAGTGGAAGGCTAAAAATATGGTTCAGCACATTAGTTATTATGGAATTTTCTTATGTACAATCCGCCTTTTAGAAAAGCATTTAGAGTTCACCCTTTAGCACTTTCTATGGCTTTAACGGTACCTTCATTTGTTTATGCAGAACAAACCGAAACAACCACTTTAGCAACGATAAAAGTACAAGCAGAACAAGAAAATCCGGCCGTTACTGAAGGTTCTGGGAGCTATACTGTAAAAAGCACAAATACTTCTACAAAATTAAATTTATCTCTTCGTGAAACTCCTCAATCGGTCAAAGTTTTAACCCGTGAATATTTAGATGATCGAAAAATCGATTCCTTTCAAGATTTAATGAATAATATTACGGGTGTTTCAACCTCACGTACCGATGAACGTCAAAGAGTTTATGCACGTGGTTTTGAGGTGGATTATTACTTATTAGATGGAATGCCTAGCACAACCAACTTAAGTATAGGCGATCTTGATCTAGATATTTATGATCGTGTCGAAGTCGTAAAGGGTGCAAGTGGCCTAACCACAGGTGCGGGAAACCCAGCGATGGCGCTGAACATGATTCGGAAACATGCAAATTCAAAAGAACTCACTGGTAATGTCAGCACATCTTTAGGCTCATGGAACTCTTGGAGTAGCTCAGCAGATGTTTCCACGCCACTTAATGCAGATGGATCATTGCGTGGTCGCATGTTTGTAAAACATTCTGATGAAAAATCATTTATGGATTTCTATGAGAAAGAACGCAATGTATTTTATGGTGCGGTTGATTATGATTTGAGTGATAAAACAAGCATGTCGCTTGGTGCAACTTATCAAGAGTTACATCGTGATGGTATTCGTTGGGGCGGTACACCTGCTTTTTATACTGATGGGACTCGTACCAATTTTTCCAGAGGCTTAACAGTAAGTGCACCTTGGACTTATTGGGATGTAAATACAACGGCAGTATTTGCGAACTTAAAGCAGAATTTATTTAATGATGTTAATTTAAATATTGCTTATACCTTCCGTAAAGAAGATACAGCTTCTATGTTGCTATATACAGCTGGAAAAGTAGACAAGGCAACCAATACAAGTCCATTAAAAAATGAAGAGGGCAAGGATAATGTCTCAGTATATGGTGCAAAAGCTGCAAATGAAGAAAACAATATTGATGTTTTTATCAATGCTCCATTTACGATTTTTAATCGTCCACAAGAAATCATTATTGGTGGATCGTGGAATAAGAATGAAAAGACAAAAGATATTTTTGGTGGATCTAACACAAACCAAGACATTGAAAAGTATTTAGGTGGACCACTTAATTATAATGATATGGCTCAAGAGTTGCTTCAGCCTGTTGTTTTAAATGGTAAAAATGCGCTGAATGAAACCACACAAACTGCTGCTTATGTTGCTGGTAAATTTCAAATTTTGGATCCTTTGAAAATTATTGCTGGTGCACGTTTATCTAATTGGGAATATAAGTCTGAAAATGATAAAGGTAACCGTGAATTTAACAATGAATTAGCACCATATGTTGGCGCTATTTATGATTTTGCCCAAGATCATTCTGTGTATGCGAGTTATACAGAAATTTTTAAACCTCAAGAACGTAAAGATATAAATGATCAATATATAGATCCGATTACAGGTAAGAGTTATGAGGTTGGCTTAAAGAGCGAATGGTTTGGAGGGCGTTTAAATACAGCATTGTCAGTATTCCGCATAGAACAATCTAATTTTGCTGAATCGATACCGGGAGTATTTATTGTCCGTAATGGTACACAAACTACAGAGCAGGCCTATCGCGCTGTAGATGGGGTTAAAAGTAAAGGTTTTGAATTTGAAGCTGATGGCGAGATTAATGACAATTGGGGTATTAACTTTGGTATTGCTAATTTTGAAGCAAAAGATGCACAAGGCACAAAGGTTAATACGACAAACTCTCGAACAACCTCGAATCTATTTGTTAAGTACAAACTTGATCAATGGAGTGCAGGGCTTGGTTTAAATTATAAGAGTAAATACTATACGGGAAGTGGAAGCTCTCGTATTGAGCAAGATGCGTATGTTTTAGCAAGTGCGATGCTTGGCTATCAAGTGGATAAAAATATCAAACTTCAATTGAATATCGATAATATTTTTGATGAAAAATATTATGAAGGTATTGGTGCTAACTCAATGAATTGGGGCACACCACGAAATGCAACGTTGAGTGTTCGTTATAATTTCTGATTTAAACTCACATAAGAAAATGATTTATAAAGTCCTTGAAAGAGGGCTTTTATTCTTTTTTAAGCTCGTTTTAAAAGAGAAGAAAATCTTGACTTCTTTTTTACAAATATGGTTGTATTGTACAACTATATGTTTTTTACAAATATGGTTGTATTGTACAACTATATGTTGAGTGTGCAGTGATGATTGACCAAAAAATTATTGATGAAATCCGTAGTTCATCTCGAATCATGGTTCGTGAATTAGGTTTTATGAGTTCAACTCTTGCTGCTACTGATTATTCTCCGTCAGCTGTTCATTCTTTACTTGAGCTTGAAAATAGAGGTTCTTTAACCGCTGTACAATTAGGACAGCTTTTAGGTCTAGAGAAATCGAGTGTGAGTAGAATGTTGCTTAAACTCATTAAGGCTGGTGAGATTAAAGAGGAACAAGATAAGAATGATGCCAGACTAAAAGTGATTAAACTTACACCGAAAGGAGTGGATACTGTAAGAAAAATTAATAATTATGGAGAAATGCGAGTTATTCAAGCCATTGAAAAGTTAAACTCTTCTGAACAACTTATTATTGCTCAAGGTTTGACAGCCTATGCTGAATCTTTAGTAGACTGTCGAGGTAATAAAGATCTTATAGATAACAATACTATTGAAATTGTGAGTGGCTACCGCGCAGGTATGATTGGCAGAATCGCAGAAATGCATGGTACTTATTATTATGAAAATTATAATTTTGGACCTTTTTTTGAAGGAAAAGTGGCTACCAATTTAGCTGAGTTCTCTAACCGTCTTTATAAAGACTCTAATAATATTTGGTTGGCAATAAAAAATAATAAGATTGTGGGTTCTGTTGCGATTGATGGTGAAGATTTAGGAAATAACGAGGCTCATCTTCGGTGGTTTATTTTAAGTGACGATTGTCGAGGACAGGGAATCGGCAAAAAGCTATTAAAAGAAGCAATAAACTTTTGTGATCAAAAGCAATTCTCTGCTGTTCAATTATGGACGTTTAGTGGCCTTAGCGCCGCAAGAAAACTTTATGAAACTTTTGGTTTTAAGCTGACGAATGAATGGGAAGGAGACCAATGGGGCAACACCATGTTAGAGCAACAATTTACACGGGTAAATAATGGAAATTAACCATAAGCTTTTCTCGACATAAATTTCTTATACTTAGAATGATTTTTTGTGGGTAGATTGATTTATAAACAGTTGTACTTATAAATATTATTTCCCTTTCAAATTCTATTCATTTTTGACAAAATGAAACATGTCACAATGGTCAATTAAAGTAATATGCCCATTAATAATTTTGCTTAAATTTTTGCAGGAATTGCGCATGCTACTTGTTAATTACTATACAATACAATCTCTTAACGAAAGTTTTTAATTAAAAATCTTAATGATATGTTAGAAGTATTTCGATCCACTTCAAGCAAACTGATATTGCTACTTGTTATTGTTTTAGTAGCTATTCTGCAATATCAATTTTGGTTAGGTGAGGGTGGCTATATCCCTCATCAAGCTCTTATGCAACAAATTCAGCAACAAGCTGAGGTAAATGAAGAGCTTAAAGAACGAAACCGTATTTTGGCAGCAGAGGTTTTTGACCTGAAAAATGGTACAGAAGCAATAGAAGAACATGCTCGCCTTGATCTTGGTTTGGTTAAACCTCACGAGACATTTGTTCAAATGAGTACGATCAGTACCCATTACAAACCTATTTATATTGACCCGAACGCTAAAGTTGATTTGGAAACGAATGAGACACCTGCATCCCCAGATATCCCAGACTAAATTGTGGGCAGTAATTCCAGCTGCAGGATCAGGAAGTCGTTTTTCTAAAACTGAATTGAAGCAGTATCAATATATTCAGGATAGGACTGTTTTAGAACATACGATTGGCCGTATAAGCCAACTTCCATTAAATGGTTATGTTTTGGCAATTGGTGGACAAGATACCTTTGCTCAGACTCTAGCATTTCAAAATATAGATAAGGCGCATTTTTGCATTGGTGGAGCTGAGCGAGTTCATTCAGTTTTAAATGCGTTAAATCATCTTTTAAATTTTGCTGATGAAAATGATTGGGTCCTTGTGCATGATGCGGCTCGCCCTTGTGTAACCCTTGATTGTTTAAATGCACTTGTTGCAAATGCAATTGAATCAAATGAGAGCGCTATTTTAGCAATTCCTGTTCGTGATACTTTAAAGCAGGTTAAGTCAGGCAATCAAATTGATAAAACAGTTAGCCGAGATTTATTATGGCAAGCTCAAACTCCTCAAATTACTAAAATCGGTAAACTAAAAAAAGCAATTGAACACGCTTTAGAAAATAACGTCACTATTACCGATGAGGCAAGTGCACTCGAGTATATGGGTGAAACTGTACAGGTTGTAATGGGGCGTTCGGATAATATAAAAATTACCTATCCCGATGATTTAGAACTTGCACGTTTGATTCTGCAATCTCAGTCATAATTCTATTATTTTTAACTTGCTTAGATGATTTGCCCATCTAAGTAAGTTTTCTACATATCTATTTATAATCACTCATATTCTTTTACATTGATAAGTTTTATGATTTATCAAAATCGTACAACTATACTAGATAATGTTCGATCATCGAACAAAAAATATTTATACCGAACAAAACCATGGTTTGATAACTAGATCAAATTACAAAAATTATCAAGAATGTTTAAAAGGAAATCTAAGGGAAACACTCGGGATTGAGTGAAATATCTATCTGTTCATTCTGCCTCTGTGTGCCTAAATCTCTTATCTATTCCTTCCTGAATGAGCACAATGGAGTTGTCTAATGATTGACAAAAGTAAGTCCTCTCTAAGCGAGGTACTATCGCAGATTAAAGATGGCGCGACCATCCTGATTGGTGGTTTTGGTACCGCAGGACAACCCGCTGAACTCATTGATGGTCTTATTGAACTCGGTGTTAAAGATTTAACGATTGTTAGTAATAACGCCGGTAATGGCGATTATGGTCTGGCTAAACTGCTTAAGGCTGGTTCAGTTAAAAAAGTGATCTGTTCTTTCCCACGTCAATCAGACTCTTATGTTTTTGATGAATTGTATCGTGCCGGAAAAGTCGAGCTTGAAGTAGTTCCGCAAGGTAATCTGGCTTGCCGTATTCAGGCAGCAGGTATGGGACTTGGTGCTGTGTTTACCCCAACAGGTTTTGGAACACTTTTAGCTGAAGGCAAAGAAACCCGTGAAATTGATGGTAAAGATTACGTACTCGAATATCCGATTAAAGCTGATTTTGCCCTGATTAAAGCTTACAAAGGCGATCGCTGGGGCAATCTGGTTTACCGTAAATCTGCCCGTAACTTTGGCCCAATTATGGCCATGGCTGCTGATGTGACCATTGTTCAGGTTTCTGAGGTTGTTGAGCTAGGTGGATTAGATCCAGAGCACATCATCACACCAGGTATCTTTGTACAGCACGTTGTACAAGTAGCGCCCGCACAGTAAGCAATAAGGAGAAATAACATGAGCTACCAGAAACTCAGCCGTGACCAGATTGCAAAACGTGTGGCACA
>NZ_JBWZIF010000010.1:0-533 GCF_056735735.1 Acinetobacter sp. V116_7 | reverse complement strand
GCACCTACAGTACGACCACCTTCACGGATCGCAAAACGTAGACCTGGGTCCATTGCGATTGGGTGGATTAATTCTACTGACATTTCAACGTTGTCACCTGGCATAACCATTTCAACGCCGTCTTGTAATTGGATTGCGCCAGTTACGTCAGTTGTACGGAAGTAGAACTGTGGACGGTAACCGTTAAGGAATGGAGTATGACGACCACCTTCTTCTTTAGAAAGTACGTATACTTCTGCATCGAATTTAGTGTGCGGCTTGATTGTACCTGGTTTAGCAAGTACTTGACCACGTTGTACGTCTTCACGCTTAGTACCACGTAAAAGAACACCACAGTTCTCGCCCGCACGACCTTCGTCAAGAAGTTTACGGAACATTTCTACGCCAGTTACAGTTGTTTTAACTGTATCTTTAATACCAACGATCTCTACTTCTTCACCAACTTTAACGATACCAGCTTCTACACGGCCTGTTACTACAGTACCACGACCAGAAATTGAGAATACGTCTTCGATTGGCATTAAGAATGCTTT
>NZ_JBWZIF010000009.1:0-788 GCF_056735735.1 Acinetobacter sp. V116_7 | reverse complement strand
GCAAATTTCATTCCGGTACGTGGCGAAGGTTCACGTATTTGGGATCAAGAAAATAAAGAATATATTGATTTTGCAGGCGGGATTGCAGTAAACGCATTAGGTCATGCGCATCCAGTGGCAGTAAATGCTTTAACAGAACAAGCAACAAAACTTTGGCATGTAGGTAACGGTTATACAAATGAACCCGTTCTACGTCTTGCAAAACAACTCACCGAAAATACATTTGCAGACAAGGTTTTCTTCTGTAACTCAGGTGCTGAAGCGAACGAAGCTGCTTTAAAACTGGCTCGTAAAGTTGGTTTAGACAGCGGCGTTGCTGGCAAAAGTGGCATTGTGGCATTTAACAATGCTTTCCATGGCCGTACTTTATTTACCGTTTCAGCGGGTGGTCAACCTAAATATTCACAAGACTTTGCACCACTTCCAAACGGAATTAACCACGTTGCCTTTAACGATTTAGAAGCTGCAAAAGCGGTGATTAATGAGCAAACATGTGCAGTCATTGTTGAACCGATTCAAGGTGAGGGCGGCGTTATTCCTGCTGACATCGAATTTTTAAAAGGTTTACGTGCACTGTGTGATGAGTTCGGTGCCTTACTTATTTTTGATGAAGTGCAAACTGGCGTTGGCCGTACAGGTGCACTGTATGCCTACATGAACTCTGGTGTTATTCCAGATGTGTTAACGACTGCAAAAGCACTAGGCGGTGGTTTCCCAGTGGGTGCAATGTTAACAACAGATAAGTTTGCTCCGCATTTTTCAGTGGGTACACATGGTACGACTTATGG
>NZ_JBWZIF010000008.1:0-937 GCF_056735735.1 Acinetobacter sp. V116_7 | reverse complement strand
ACTATCCAGCGACCAACAATGGTGACGGTACCTGGACCCTTGCAGACAATACACTGCCTGTATTAACAGACGGTCCACACACGATTACCGTGACTGCAACAGATGCAGCAGGCAATGTGGGTAGTGATACAGCTGTCGTGACAGTGGATACCACTGCACCAAATGCACCGGTACTTGATCCAATCAATGCGACTGATCCAGTAACAGGTACAGCAGAACCGGGTTCAACTGTGACTGTAAGCTTCCCTGACGGTACGACAGCAACTGTGGTTGCAGGTACAGACGGCAGCTGGTCAGTACCAAACCCAGGTGACTTGACGGATGGTCAAACGGTGACAGCAACAGCAACTGACCCTGCAGGCAATACTTCATTGCCAGGTTCAGGCGTGGTGTCTGCGGACATTACTGCACCTGTGGTTGCGCTCGATGATGTGTTGACCAATGACAGCACACCAGCACTCACTGGTACAGTGAATGATCCGACTGCGACTGTGGTGGTGACTGTAGATGGTGTGAACTATCCAGCGACCAACAATGGTGACGGTACCTGGACCCTTGCAGACAATACACTGCCTGTATTAACAGACGGTCCACACACGATTACCGTGACTGCAACAGATGCAGCAGGCAATGTGGGTAGTGATACGGCTGTGGTGACAGTGGATACCACTGCACCAAATGCACCGGTCCTTGATCCAATCAATGCCACTGATCCAGTGACCGGTACAGCAGAACCGGGTTCAACCGTGACTGTAAGCTTCCCTGACGGTACGACAGCAACTGTGGTTGCAGGTACAGACGGCAGCTGGTCAGTACCAAACCCAGGTGACTTGACGGATGGTCAAACAGTGACAGCAACAGCAACTGACCCTGCAGGCAATACTTCATTGCCAGGTTCAGGCGTGGTGTCTGCGGACATTACTGCACCTGTGGTTGC
>NZ_JBWZIF010000007.1:0-986 GCF_056735735.1 Acinetobacter sp. V116_7 | reverse complement strand
CCCATGGTGGTGTCTTCAATCTTCTGGCTACGGCCAAAAGCACTGTCAGACTTACCCATCACATAAGGTGCACGGCTCATACTCTCTACACCACCTGCAATCACCAAGTTCGCTTCACCTGCTTTAATAGCACGGGCAGCAATAGCAATCGCATCGAGTGAAGAACCGCATAAACGGTTAATGGTGGTTGCTGGTACTTGATACGGCAAACCAGCAAGCAGTGCTGACATACGGCCGACATTACGGTTATCTTCACCGGCTTGGTTGGCACAGCCATAGATCACATCATCGACGTGTTCCCAATCTACATTTGGGTTACGCTGCATGAGGGCTTTAATCGGCACAGCGCCAAGGTCATCGGCACGGACAGGTGCAAGGCCCCCAGCATAACGGCCGAATGGTGTACGGATGGCATCGATGATATAAGCGTTTTTCATTCTAACTTTTGTCCTTTACTTCAGGCCTTTTTAGCCATTCTCCGTAAGTATTTCGTGGTGGCGACATGGATGTCGCCTCGTTGCTCAGCACAACAGGGAGGTTGTGTCTGAGTAACAAAGATTTTTGGTTACTTTTTTAAAAAAGTGACACGAATTAGCTGTCGGCATCTGATTTAAACAGATAAGACTCCGTCGTAATGATTTATAAATTTTCATATCAACGAATAACATCACGGCTGTAATATACTGTGATATCCATAGGTCTGTTGCATAAGCGATACCTTACTTTTGAAAGGTCAAAAGTAACAAAAACCTTTGTTGAACAGAGGAGGCTTCCATGCCTCCCTGTCCAACGGGCGACATCCATGTCGCCTGTCACAATAGTTACTGCTGTTTTAAATTTTAATCTTGAGTCGCATCAATCAAAGTTGCACCCGTTAGAGCCTGTAACTCATCAAAGCTAAGGCCTTCAACTTTCTCAATCACCTTTAAACCATCTTTGGTCACATCAATTACGCACAGGTCAGTGTAAATACGGCCAACACAGTG
>NZ_JBWZIF010000006.1:0-1307 GCF_056735735.1 Acinetobacter sp. V116_7 | reverse complement strand
ACAGTGAATGATCCGACTGCGACTGTGGTGGTGACTGTAGATGGTGTGAACTATCCAGCGACCAACAATGGTGACGGCACCTGGACGCTTGCAGACAATACACTGCCTGTATTAACAGACGGTCCACACACGATTATCGTGACAGCAACTGACCCTGCAGGTAATGCAGGAACAGATACAGCTGTGGTGACGATTGATACCACTGCACCGGTCGTGAGCTTCACAGATGCATCTACCAATGACACCACACCTGCGTTGACCGGTACGATCGATGATCCTGCTGCGACTGTGGTGGTGACCGTAGATGGTATCAACTACAATGCGACCAACAATGGTGACGGTACCTGGACGCTTGCAGACAATACACTTCCAGTGTTGGCAGATGGCCCGCACACAGTGAGCGTGACTGCAACAGATGTAGCAGGTAACGTTTCAACACCTGCGACAGGCACAGTAACTGTTGATGCAACAGCACCAACCCTTGCGATTAGCGCAGATGACCTTGCACTTGCGGCAGGTGAAACAGCGAACATTACCTTCACGTTCAGTGAGGCAGTGGCAGGCTTTGATGCAACTGATATCACCCTCGTTGGCGGTACATTAGGTGCATTGACGACAACGGATAACATCACTTGGACAGCAGTGTTCACGCCAGATGGTACAGGCACAGCACCAAGCATTACCGTGGCTGATGGTAGCTACACCGATACAGTAGGCAACCCGGGTACAGGCGATGTACTTGATGGTACAGACGGCTTTATCGTTGACCTTGTTGCACCGCTCGTGAGCTTCACAGATGCATCTACCAATGACACCACACCTGCGTTGACCGGCACGATCGATGATCCTGCTGCGACTGTGGTGGTGACCGTAGATGGTATCAACTACAATGCGACCAACAATGGTGACGGTACCTGGACGCTTGCAGACAATACACTTCCAGTGTTGGCAGATGGCCCGCACACAGTGAGCGTGACTGCAACGGATGTAGCAGGTAACGTTTCAACACCTGCGACAGGCACAGTAACTGTTGATGCAACAGCACCAACCCTTGCGATTAGCGCAGATGACCTTGCACTTGCGGCAGGTGAAACAGCGAACATTACCTTCACGTTCAGTGAGGCAGTGGCAGGCTTTGATGCAACTGATATCACCCTCGTTGGCGGTACATTAGGTGCATTGACGACAACGGATAACATCACTTGGACAGCAGTGTTCACGCCAGATGGTACAGGCACAGCACCAAGCATTACCGTGGCTGATGGTAGCTACACCGATACAGTAGGCAACCCGGGTACAGGCGATGT
>NZ_JBWZIF010000005.1:0-5529 GCF_056735735.1 Acinetobacter sp. V116_7 | reverse complement strand
ATCATTAAGAGAATTGAAGAACAACTTGTGTGGATTTTTACTGATTGATTGATCGAAATATTATCATTGATTGATTGGTTTAAATTACTCGAAGTTTATTTGAGCGAAATTTAAGTCAGAAAATTGATGAGCCAGAATTGGCACCTTGTCTTTAATAAGGTGCAAAATGATTTTTAACTGAAGAGTTTGATCATGGCTCAGATTGAACGCTGGCGGCAGGCTTAACACATGCAAGTCGAGCGGAGAGAGGTAGCTTGCTACTGATCTTAGCGGCGGACGGGTGAGTAATGCTTAGGAATCTGCCTATTAGTGGGGGACAACATTTCGAAAGGAATGCTAATACCGCATACGTCCTACGGGAGAAAGCAGGGGATCTTCGGACCTTGCGCTAATAGATGAGCCTAAGTCGGATTAGCTAGTTGGTGGGGTAAAGGCCTACCAAGGCGACGATCTGTAGCGGGTCTGAGAGGATGATCCGCCACACTGGGACTGAGACACGGCCCAGACTCCTACGGGAGGCAGCAGTGGGGAATATTGGACAATGGGCGGAAGCCTGATCCAGCCATGCCGCGTGTGTGAAGAAGGCCTTATGGTTGTAAAGCACTTTAAGCGAGGAGGAGGCTACTTTAGTTAATACCTAGAGATAGTGGACGTTACTCGCAGAATAAGCACCGGCTAACTCTGTGCCAGCAGCCGCGGTAATACAGAGGGTGCAAGCGTTAATCGGATTTACTGGGCGTAAAGCGCGCGTAGGCGGCTAATTAAGTCAAATGTGAAATCCCCGAGCTTAACTTGGGAATTGCATTCGATACTGGTTAGCTAGAGTGTGGGAGAGGATGGTAGAATTCCAGGTGTAGCGGTGAAATGCGTAGAGATCTGGAGGAATACCGATGGCGAAGGCAGCCATCTGGCCTAACACTGACGCTGAGGTGCGAAAGCATGGGGAGCAAACAGGATTAGATACCCTGGTAGTCCATGCCGTAAACGATGTCTACTAGCCGTTGGGGCCTTTGAGGCTTTAGTGGCGCAGCTAACGCGATAAGTAGACCGCCTGGGGAGTACGGTCGCAAGACTAAAACTCAAATGAATTGACGGGGGCCCGCACAAGCGGTGGAGCATGTGGTTTAATTCGATGCAACGCGAAGAACCTTACCTGGCCTTGACATAGTAAGAACTTTCCAGAGATGGATTGGTGCCTTCGGGAACTTACATACAGGTGCTGCATGGCTGTCGTCAGCTCGTGTCGTGAGATGTTGGGTTAAGTCCCGCAACGAGCGCAACCCTTTTCCTTATTTGCCAGCGAGTAATGTCGGGAACTTTAAGGATACTGCCAGTGACAAACTGGAGGAAGGCGGGGACGACGTCAAGTCATCATGGCCCTTACGGCCAGGGCTACACACGTGCTACAATGGTCGGTACAAAGGGTTGCTACCTAGCGATAGGATGCTAATCTCAAAAAGCCGATCGTAGTCCGGATTGGAGTCTGCAACTCGACTCCATGAAGTCGGAATCGCTAGTAATCGCGGATCAGAATGCCGCGGTGAATACGTTCCCGGGCCTTGTACACACCGCCCGTCACACCATGGGAGTTTGTTGCACCAGAAGTAGCTAGCCTAACTGCAAAGAGGGCGGTTACCACGGTGTGGCCGATGACTGGGGTGAAGTCGTAACAAGGTAGCCGTAGGGGAACCTGCGGCTGGATCACCTCCTTAACGAAAGATTGACGATTGGTAAGAATCCACAACAAGTTGTTCTTCATAGATGTATCTGAGGGTCTGTAGCTCAGTTGGTTAGAGCACACGCTTGATAAGCGTGGGGTCACAAGTTCAAGTCTTGTCAGACCCACCATGACTTTGACTGGTTGAAGTTATAGATAAAAGATACATGACTGATGATGTAAGCTGGGGACTTAGCTTAGTTGGTAGAGCGCCTGCTTTGCACGCAGGAGGTCAGGAGTTCGACTCTCCTAGTCTCCACCAGAACTTAAGAGAAGTTCGGATTACAGAAATTAGTAAATAAAGATTAAGATCTTGGTTTATTAACTTCTGTGATTTAAGTATCACGGTATTAAGCATGACCTGACGAAGGCGTGTTTATTCATTAACAGATTGGCAAAATTGAGTCTGAAATAAATTGTTCACTCAAGAGTTTAGATTAAGCAATTAATCTAGATGAATTGAGAACTAGCAAATTAACTGAATCAAGCGTTTTGGTATATGAATTTAGATTGAAGCTGTACAGTGTTTAAATACACAGACAACAGATAGTAGCGATGAAGAATCGCACGGACAACACTCACTTGTAAGTGTTGACGACTGTTTGGGGTTGTATAGTCAAGTAATTAAGTGCATGTGGTGGATGCCTTGGCAGTCAGAGGCGATGAAAGACGTAATAGCCTGCGATAAGCTCCGGGGAGGCGGCAAATATCCTTTGATCCGGAGATTTCTGAATGGGGGAACCCACCTACTTTAAGGTAGGTATTGCAACATGAATACATAGTGTTGCAAGGCGAACGAGGGGAAGTGAAACATCTCAGTACCCTTAGGAAAAGAAATCAATTGAGATTCCCTTAGTAGCGGCGAGCGAACGGGGATCAGCCCATTAAGTTATGTGTGTTTTAGTGGAACGCTCTGGGAAGTGCGAACGTAGAGGGTGATATTCCCGTACACGAAAGGGCACACATAATGATGACGAGTAGGGCGAGGCACGTGAAACCTTGTCTGAATATGGGGGGACCATCCTCCAAGGCTAAATACTCCTGACTGACCGATAGTGAACCAGTACCGTGAGGGAAAGGCGAAAAGAACCCCTGTGAGGGGAGTGAAATAGATCCTGAAACCGCATGCATACAAGCAGTGGGAGCCGACTTGTTCGGTGACTGCGTACCTTTTGTATAATGGGTCAGCGACTTATATTCAGTAGCGAGGTTAACCGTATAGGGGAGCCGTAGAGAAATCGAGTCTTAATAGGGCGTTTAGTTGCTGGGTATAGACCCGAAACCAGGCGATCTATCCATGAGCAGGTTGAAGGTTGGGTAACACTAACTGGAGGACCGAACCCACTGTCGTTGAAAAGCCAGGGGATGACTTGTGGATAGGGGTGAAAGGCTAATCAAGCCTGGTGATAGCTGGTTCTCCCCGAAAGCTATTTAGGTAGCGCCTCGGACGAATACCATAGGGGGTAGAGCACTGTTTCGGCTAGGGGGTCATCCCGACTTACCAAACCGATGCAAACTCCGAATACCTATGAGTACTATCCGGGAGACAGACTGCGGGTGCTAACGTCCGTAGTCAAGAGGAAAACAATCCAGACCGCCAGCTAAGGCCCCAAAATCATAGTTAAGTGGGAAACGATGTGGGAAGGCATAGACAGCTAGGAGGTTGGCTTAGAAGCAGCCACCCTTTAAAGAAAGCGTAATAGCTCACTAGTCGAGTCGGCCTGCGCGGAAGATGTAACGGGGCTAAAACTATGTGCCGAAGCTGCGGATTTGACTTTTAGTCAAGTGGTAGGGGAGCGTTCTGTAAGCCGATGAAGGTGTATTGAGAAGTATGCTGGAGGTATCAGAAGTGCGAATGCTGACGTGAGTAACGACAAAACGGGTGAAAAACCCGTTCGCCGAAAGACCAAGGGTTCCAGTCCAACGTTAATCGGGGCTGGGTGAGTCGACCCCTAAGGCGAGGCCGAAAGGCGTAGTCGATGGGAAATTGGTTAATATTCCAATACTTCTGTGTAATGCGATGAGAGGACGGAGAAGGTTAAGTCAGCCTGGCGTTGGTTGTCCAGGTGGAAGGAAGTAGGCATGCATCTTAGGCAAATCCGGGGTGCTCTATGCTGAGATCTGATAGCAAGCTGTACTTGTACAGCGAAGTGGCTGATACCATGCTTCCAGGAAAAGTCTCTAAGCTTCAGTTACACAGGAATCGTACCCGAAACCGACACAGGTGGTCAGGTCGAGTAGACCAAGGCGCTTGAGAGAACTCTGCTGAAGGAACTAGGCAAAATGGTACCGTAACTTCGGGAGAAGGTACGCTGCTGACGGTGATGACCCTTGCGGTCTGAGCTATTGGCAGCCACAGAAACCAGGCCGCTGCAACTGTTTATTAAAAACATAGCACTCTGCAAACACGAAAGTGGACGTATAGGGTGTGATGCCTGCCCGGTGCTGGAAGGTTAATTGATGGGGTTAGCGTAAGCGAAGCTCTTGATCGAAGCCCCAGTAAACGGCGGCCGTAACTATAACGGTCCTAAGGTAGCGAAATTCCTTGTCGGGTAAGTTCCGACCTGCACGAATGGCATAATGATGGCGGCGCTGTCTCCAGCAGAGGCTCAGTGAAATCGAAATCGCTGTGAAGATGCAGTGTACCCGCGGCTAGACGGAAAGACCCCGTGAACCTTTACTGCAGCTTGACATTGAACTTTGACCTTACTTGTGTAGGATAGGTGGGAGGCTTTGAAGTTGGAACGCTAGTTCCAATGGAGCCGTCCTTGAAATACCACCCTGGTAATGTTGAGGTTCTAACTCTGCCCCGTAATCCGGGGCGAGGACCATGTCTGGTGGGTAGTTTGACTGGGGCGGTCTCCTCCTAAAGAGTAACGGAGGAGTACGAAGGTGCGCTCAGCGTGGTCGGAAATCACGCGTAGAGTATAAAGGCAAAAGCGCGCTTAACTGCGAGACCCACAAGTCGAGCAGGTACGAAAGTAGGTCTTAGTGATCCGGTGGTTCTGTATGGAAGGGCCATCGCTCAACGGATAAAAGGTACTCTGGGGATAACAGGCTGATACCGCCCAAGAGTTCATATCGACGGCGGTGTTTGGCACCTCGATGTCGGCTCATCTCATCCTGGGGCTGAAGCAGGTCCCAAGGGTATGGCTGTTCGCCATTTAAAGAGGTACGCGAGCTGGGTTTAGAACGTCGTGAGACAGTTCGGTCCCTATCTACCGTGGGCGCTGGAAATTTGAGAGGATCTGCTCCTAGTACGAGAGGACCAGAGTGGACGAACCTCTGGTGTACCGGTTGTGACGCCAGTCGCATCGCCGGGTAGCTATGTTCGGAAGGGATAACCGCTGAAAGCATCTAAGCGGGAAGCCTACCTCAAGATAAGATTTCCCTAGGACTTTATGTCCTCTAAAGAGCCGTTCGAGACTAGGACGTTGATAGGTTGGATGTGGAAGCATAGTGATATGTGAAGCTGACCAATACTAATTGCTCGTGAGGCTTGACTATACAACACCCAAGCAGTTGTATATAAAGCATCAATCGATTCATTAATATGCAAAGCAACTTGATTTAGTTATACGCTTAGCTAAAATGAACAAATAAAGTAAGATTCAATCAGCCCATCTGTAAAGATTTGGAAAACGCATCGGCACATTAAGACCAATGCAAGTATCCATACCAGTTGTGCTGGCGACCATAGCAAGAGTGAACCACCTGATCCCTTCCCGAACTCAGAAGTGAAACCTCTTAGCGCTGATGGTAGTGTGGGGTTTCCCATGTGAGAGTAAGTCATCGCCAGCTCATTATTCTAA
>NZ_JBWZIF010000004.1:0-23616 GCF_056735735.1 Acinetobacter sp. V116_7 | reverse complement strand
ACAAGTTCTTATCTGCATCACCGCCGATGGATGTGCATTATAGACCATTAATAACCTTTGACAACCCCTTTTTTAATATTAGTGCAACGAAAGTTCGCTTTTTAATCAAAAATGCTAAAAATAATCATTTTTTATATAAACATGGTTGTAAAAGCATCAATTTATCTAAAATTTTCTCGTCTTGATTCTTTTCCTGCCACCTAAGTGGGCGACAATCAATATATTCACAATACCCCCCCTCACCTTGTAGACATTGTTCATTCCAACTTAATTGGTATTGAAAGCTTCCTACATATCCAGCAGCTAATCCAAACTTGTAGTCACCACGGCTTTGTGCATAGAGTTCAAAAATAATTTTTCCATTTTTTTTACACTGCCAAGAAAATTCTCTGGGTAAATACATCTCTTTACCATTCGGTGTTCTAACTTTTGGATAAACGCGATGGATATGTAAATTTACATCTTCAGTAAAGCTCTCAACAGGCTTCCCAAATTCTTGAATATCTAATCTTGAACATAAGATGATATTCCACTGATTTCTTATTTGTGAAAATGCAAGCTGAGTCGTTTCATTTAAATTAATAATTTGGCATGTGTAGAAACATAAAGATAAGAATGGTAAATGCAGGGCTCTTGCGTGTTTAAATCGTCCCAACCCTTCAACTTGATACTTTTGCCCTTTATAAAAAACTTCACCTTCACATAAACATAGTGTTGACCAATAGTCCGAAACACCCCACTGCAATGCAGAATTATTAGAGATATTTTCTGAAATATGAATAGTAAGATTACAACCCATTTCTAGGTCTAATCTCTGAAGATGGATCTTTGGGATTTTCCACTCAATCAAGTCTGTTTTATCAAACTTGTATTGTTCTGAGTCAAACTGGCACTGCCGCCGAATAGAATAAGTTTTTAAATGTCCCACACTATGTTGGCTATTACTTACAAGCACAGTTGCAGTATCAATTGCCGAAGTCGTAATGGTGTGAGCGTTATAGCAAAGAGGAATGCGTGGCTGCCCAACTAGACTAATGTAATTAAAGTAACGCAGTGGAGCAGGAAGATTTGGAAGGATTAAGCCTTGATAAACTATTTTAAAAAAGCCGCGAGAAGGCTGATATACAACCCCCTCTTTAGCATTCAGGCCCAGCTGCTGTAATTGATTAATTTGACTTATCAACTTAGGCATACTGAACCTCTTCTATTTTATGTTTTTATTGTTTCGTTACTCTTGCGTGCAAATAGTGTCGTAACAAAACCAGAAAGAGCATAGAGAATTGAAACAGTCAAAATGCCCATTGGAATATTATAAGTGATTGCTGCAAAAATCAGTACTACTGGCAACATAACTACAAAGGGAACGCGTTTACGGTCCATTTGTTTGAAAGAGTAATATTTAATATTGGAAATCATGAGCAACCCCACAACAACCATAATCACAGCATTAATGGATTTAATCGCTATATCACGTAAATCAAAAATGAAAGGATAATCGCGAGCAACCCAAACAAGGGAAATAATGATAATGGCAGCGAGTGGACTTGCAATCCCAATAAAATAGCGCTTATCAACAACACCAATTTGTACATTGAAACGTGCTAAACGGAAAGCTGCACATGCTGTATAAACAAAACAACATGCTAACCCAATACGGCCTAAATCATGCAAACTCCAGCTATACATCAGCATTGCAGGAGCCACACCAAAAGCTAATAAATCAGAAAGGGAATCATATTGCTCACCAAAAGCACTTTGTGCACCAATCGCGCGAGCAACTCGACCATCTAGACCATCTAGAAGCGCTGCTATAAAAATGGCATAAATAGCTTGGGTAAAATCCCCATTCATACTTGCAATGATAGAATAGAAACCAGACAACAAAGCGGCTGTCGTAATTAAGTTAGGCCAAAGATAAATACCTCGGCGCTTCACTTTTTGTCCTTCCGGATTATCCTCTTCTTCAACCACTTCGAATGTAATCCCATCAAATGAATGTTCATTATGAGTTAAATCTTGCTCTGGTTTAGGCGCATTTGTCATTATTTTCTATTCCAAACATGTGCATTGATTTAAGTTAACTGTTACTCACCTACTAACCAGCGAACAGCAGCGTGACCACCAGTTTCTTGCATGCGTAGATGCGGGAATAACCACTGTAGAGCCTGGTCAGCTTGTTCAGAGAACTGCCAAGGTGGGTTAATCACTAATAGACCACAACCATTCAAACCTACAGGTGTGTCATCTGGCCATACACAAATTTCGCAGACTAACTGACGGCGAATTCCTGTTTTAAACATTTTCTTTTCAAAACGTTCAATCATCGCTCGGTCTTTAATTGGATACCAAACTGCAAAAACGCCTGTTGGCCATTTCTTATGAGCTTGTTGCAACAGTTCAACTAATTGCGGAAAATCTTTACGTTCTAATTCGTAAGGTGGGTCGATCATGACCAAACCACGTTTTTCTTTTGGCGGAATTACGCCGAGCAGACCTTCGTAGGCATCACGTTCATGTAAACCTGCACGTTTATCATAAATGTTGTGTCGCAATTGTTGAAAGACATCGCGTTGCATTTCAAAAATTGTTGCCTTATCAATTTCACGCATGCCTTGCAAAGCAAACCATGGTGAGCCCGGATAACTACCTTTGCCTTCTTCAGAGCGTAGCTGTTCTACCAACTTCAAATATTGCTGGATTGCTTCAGGTGCCTGACGCTTTTCCATTTCAGATATTTGAACTAGACGGTGAATGCCTGTAAGAAACTCTCCAGACTTCTGTGCAGGCGCCAGAGATAAATCATATTTTCCTGCACCTCCATGCGTATCGATATAACGATAAGGTTTATCTTTAGCATTTAAACGGTTGAGAAGCTGTAGCAAAAGCACATGCTTCATAACATCTGCAAAGTTGCCCGCATGGAAATGGTGACGGTAATTCATGTTGACTTTAATTCCTCAATTCAACAAATAGTTTAACATGAAAAAAATATTCTTTCGTAAGGTTGTGATCATCTAAAATAGAGCGGCTTGATATTTTTACGATCTACTCGAGGTTATATGCTCTCTCACCCGCTTCCAGACTCATGGGATCTAGATCAAATTCTAGATGATTTAAATACGCATGGCTTTGCGATTATTAATCAAGCCTATTCGGATCAATATCGCGCTCAAGTCGCTAATGAGTGTAGCCATCATATTGATGAATTTAGAGAAGCTGGCATTCAAAACGGTGTAATGAGTAATATCCGTAGCGATCATATTCTCTGGATTAATGATCAACTTCCTATTGCTCAGCAACATATTGAAACCTTAACTTCTTTTTCACAAAATCTAAATCAAGCATTCTATTTAGGAATTAAAGAAGTGGAAGCTCATTTCGCCCGTTATGGTTTGGGTGAGTTTTATGCTTTACACCGAGACAATCCTCAGCAAAAAAATGATCGTATTATCTCAACCGTTTATTATTTACATCCAGAATGGCAAGAAGATTGGGGTGGTCAATTACGACTGCAAGATAAAAATGAGAAGTGGCATATCGTTAATCCAGAGCCAAATCGACTTGTAATATTTCAAAGCAATTTATTACATGAAGTATTAACTTCAAAACAACAAAGACTCTCTATCACAGCTTGGCTTCGTAGCGGAAATTCGATTTGGGTTTAATGGTTACTCTTTAAATTTGGTAAATGAACCCGATATAAAAGCTATTGATTAAAGAAGGTAATGGCGTATGTCTATTGAAAGTAAAACAATTGTGAACCGAATTGGTGAAACAGACCAACTTTATTTGACTGAAAATACGCCTGAACTTGCTTTGGAGCGTGCCGAGTTACGCATGCAACTTGTCGTATTAAGTCGTGTTCGCCAAGAACAACTTCATTTCCTACAAGAAGCGATTGTTTTGCTTGAACAAGCTCGTATGGAATATGAAGAAATGCCTTTGAGCTTATATCTTAATTTGTCTCTACACTTGGCCAAAGCGTATATGCTTTATTTTGAACTTAATAAAGAAAAACGTTTTGCGTTGATTACTCAACAAATTTTGAAGCCATTAGCACATCATGAACATGCTGATATTTATTTCTTCTTGGCTTATGCGTCAGCCGCTCGACAAGAGTCGGCATTGACACGCCATTGGTTAACTAAATATTTATCAACGTCTACATGTGATCTTGAATTGCTTCATGGCCAACCTGTATTTGACCTTGTACGTCATGAGCCATGGTATAAAGATAAATTAAAAGTAAAGACACATTAAACAGATAATGTAATTAGGCCTGTTTTATATATTGAATATAAAACAGGCCTTTGTTTTATTCGTTTATTTTTTCACACTATCTTCATGTAGTTGTTCATTAAGTTCATCAATCACCACAATCCATTCATCATCTTTTTCCCAATGGCTCTTTAAAAAATCACTTTGACCTTTTGACCAAAAAGAGGCTTCATGTAATTTCTGCTCAGCAGGCAATTGATGTGTTTTGATAAAGTTTTCGATGCTTGCTTCATCTGAAGCTAAACCCAGCTGATCAAATAAAAGCTCTAAAGTAGGTTGCTGTTCAAACATTGTTATTCTCCTATAACTTGTTTTAAATCATCTATTAACTAATCTAACAATAAAACCTTTTTATATGCATGATAATGTTTATATTTTCTTGTTGTTTTTTGTGTTTTGTTTCAAATGATTAAATATAAAAAAGCACTCTAAAAAGAGTGCTTTTTTTAACTTATCAAAAAGATAAATTATTTCAACATGTCAGCAATTGCTGCACGTTCTTCTTCAAGCTCATTTAGAGTGAAGTTGATACGTTCACGGCTGAATTCATCAATTTCTAAACCTTGAACGATTTTGTATTCACCATTCTCAGTTGTTACAGGGAAACCAAACATAACGCCTTCTGGAATACCATAAGAACCGTCAGATGGAATACCCATAGTTACCCATTTGCCGTTTGTGCCAAGTGCCCAATCGCGCATATGGTCAATTGCAGCGTTAGCAGCAGAAGCAGCAGAAGACAAACCACGTGCTTCGATAATCGCAGCACCACGTTTACCAACAGTTGGAAGGAACACATCTTTGTTCCATGCCGCATCGTTGATTTTGTCTTTTAAGCTTTCGCCATTTGCAGTTGCAAAACGGTAGTCAGCATACATTGTTGGAGAGTGGTTGCCCCAAACTGTTAAGTGTTCGATATCAGCAACTGCAACACCAGCTTTTTGAGCAACTTGAGTCAACGCACGGTTGTGGTCAAGACGCAACATAGCAGTAAAGTTTTTCGCTGGAAGGTCTGGAGCAGAGTTCATAGCGATGTAAGCGTTAGTGTTTGCAGGGTTACCTACAACTAATACTTTAACGTCACGACTAGCAACTTCGTTTAATGCTTGACCTTGACCGATGAAAATTTCACCGTTAACTTTTAACAAGTCAGCACGTTCCATACCAGGACCACGTGGACGAGAACCTACCAATAAAGCGTAGTCAGCATCTTTAAATGCAACTTTCGGATCATCAGTCCCGATCATGCCAGCCAATAAAGGGAAAGCACAGTCATCAAGTTCCATCATTACGCCTTTAAGCGCTTGTTGAGCTTTTTCAACTGGAACTTCAAGCAATTGTAAAATAACAGGTTGATCTTTACCTAACATTTCACCGCTTGCGATACGGAATAATAAGCTGTAACCAATTTGACCTGCAGCGCCAGTCACGGCAACACGAACGGGTTGCTTCATGTAATTGTCTCCAATGAGTGTCCTTAATCGGGCTAAATAGGAATTCCATCTAACCAAATCATCATAAACGGCAAAGATTGTACTCTAAAGATGTGGCAGATGCATGTAAAAGCGACTCATTTTCACCAAAAGTCTGATAGAAAATACAAATTAATCTTTACAAATAGATTCAATGTATGGTCAGCATTTTTTCACGAAATGATAGTAACCTTTAGTAACTACCTTTAATCGTGATTTCACCAGGGCAATTCGATACCACATGATTTGCACATTGTTTATATTGGCCTTTTACCGTGTAACACACCTTCACTTCCGTTAAAACAACATCTGAACGTGATAACTGACAAGTCAAACGAATACCATTTTGCGGCAAGCTCGGATTAAGACGAGTAAATTGCTGTTTTAAGGCCGACTGTTGAATTTCAACATTTGTCGAACTGGTAAGACTAGCTGGAATTTTTAAACGTTCAGCAAAGTTAATGACTGTCCGGAAATATTGACTTGCATTCATAGGAACGCATCCCCCTACACTCTTCCAAAGCTGTACACGAGCATTGTTGTCAGGCATGACCCGAGCTACGACTTTGGCTTGCAATGGGGAAAGAGCTGCCGAACTTTCTGTTGAACAATCAGTCTGATTTGTTTCTGGCATAAGGCCTGTAATTGTCAGTGAATATCCTTCAAGACATTTACGTTGTTTTTGTTTAGAGGGATCTAACGCACATGCGGCAGGTGTCATTTGTACGTGCATAACATATCCCTGTAAATTAACAGGTTCGGCATGCAAAACGGAACTCATCAATCCTACCCCTGCACAGATAAGCCACCATGCAAGTTGCAAAATTGAACGAAGTTCCAAATATCTATATTTCATTTAATTAAAACTTGAATATGCCAATTAAAAGAAGATCCATCATCAACCACCTAAACTTAAGGCGATGTACGCATTGGAATGACTTTCATACGTTGTGATAATGATTGAGCCCCTTGCCCTAATATCACACCATAATGTGTTGCATTCGTCATAACATGCTTGACATAGTCTCTGGTTTCTAACAATGGAATTGTCTCTGTATATTGATCAGCCGAAATTGATTGAAAGTCCGGTTGCCAACGTCTTGCCCGATTAGGTCCAGCATTATAACCTGCCGTTGCCAAAACTGGATTATTGCTTAATTGTCCCTGAATCATCGACAAATAAAATGTACCATATCGAATATTGGTATTCATTTCATTTAATGCCGCTGGATTATAGGTTTCGCCCATTTGACGTGCAATCAACTTTGCCGTATCGGGCATAATTTGCATAAGTCCACCCGCTCCAACGTGAGAGCGTGCAGAGGTAACAAATCGGCTTTCTTGTCGCATTAAACCATAAGCCCACGCTGGATCAATTCCTGCATTGTAACTATGACTTACGACATTAGTCTTATGGGGGGTCACATAGCGATACGTATCATTATGTTTATTTGTTGTACGATCTGCTGCGTAAATCGCACGGTCATACCATCCCATATCATGAGCACGCTTTGCAGCAGCTAACAACACACCATCATCATGTTGAAGATAAGCTTGTCGAACGGCCCAGTTCCATTCTCGATTGGTATAAGTTGGATTTGCATTAATACGTCTTAAAGTAAAAGCACGATTAAAGTGAACATTCTGATCTAAACGTCTTAAATCACTTGCTGTTGGCTGGTCATCATAAGGTTGGTGATTATAACGTTCACCCAAACGATCTTTAGCTAACAGGTTGTGATAGTCATCGCCACTTTCAGCTAATTTCTTATAAATACGTTGCGCAGTATTTTTTGAATTACTGTCATTGCGCTGTTCTGTTGCACGAGCAAGCCAATATTGCCAGCGATCTTCTTGTTTTTGTGTCACGCTCATAGCATCAATAGCACGAATTAAACTTTCCCACGCACCAAATCGAATTGCCTGACGCGCATAAATTTCAGCCTCTTCAGGGCTTAGAGGGTAACCGTAACTTGCATCAAAATATTGAAGAACTTCACGATTGAAATTATTTTTCATGACCGTGGTGCCACCAATATAAGCGACCGTTCTATATAAATACTTTTGTATATTCTCTGGTGTACCTTGAGCGACACGTTGTACGTTCGAAAAAGCATTAGGTAAGTCATTATTAGCCAAACGACCTAATGCAAAAATCAAATAAGCATAGTCCGTATCATTTGTTTTAGGCGCACTCCACAAATAATTGAGTGGGTTAGCCTGAATTTGATTAAGCTGAGCCAAAGACAGATTCATACCTAAAGTCTGTGCCGTAGCAAGGGCCTGCCCTGTTAAACCAGAACGTAACTGCACCCAGAGGCGCTGTTGCTTATCTTGCTGACTCATTAATGGGCTAGATAACATCAAGCGTCCTAGACCCACACAAGATTCAGGTTGCGATTCGGTGGCTAACCATACATCTTTATATTCAGCAAAAACTAATGCATCACCGGTTTTGGCTCTCACCTGTGCCAATGCACAGTTTTCGGCTTGATCTGGATTGGTGACATAAGATAGTAAAGGTTGTGCAGATGCGAAGTCAGCTTGTTTAACTTTTTCTTCAACATAATCGGCTGCTAATTTCTCAGCCATTGCAGATTGAGGATAACGTTGAGCAAAACTTACAATCGAAGCTGAAGGTTGAAAGCCAAGATTGGTATTAAGTTTCCAATATTCTGGATAGTACCCCAATACATCATTTTGCATAGCAAGCTGATATTGGTCTAATAACGCGGTATTGCCACTATTTGCAGCATTTAATGCATCATTGAACTGCTCTTCGGCAGCATAGGTAAATGAACAACCAAGTAAACACATAGCTCCTAACCAGCTACGATGCATATATTTATTTTTCATTACACGACTATGGATTGATGAGCTCTTTCTACTTGGTCTCATAAATGTGTTAAACCCTGACTATTCACCTTCAAAGCATAGTTTAATTAGTCTTCGTGCTTTCTTTTGTTGTGTTATGTAACTCTATGATTCAACATCATTAAAATTCACATAATTTACTTCAAAAAAACGGTGTCACGTTCTAAAGGTTTACTGTTATCGGTTCGGTCCAAATACTGCTATAATGAATGGTTTGACCCATTTTGGGCAAATTTATTCTTTTTTAGATCGATCTGTTAGGAGCCTGCATGACGGTTCAAACCTTCATTCCCAATGGTGCCAAAGCTGCCTCAGAAAACACTGTTACCCAGCCAACGCACACCACTGATGTTTCAATAAAAAAACTTTATATTGAAACTCAAGGGTGTCAGATGAATGAGTATGACAGTCACCGTATGGCAGACCTTTTAGGGGACTCTCACGGTTACATTTTAACGAGTAACCCTAATGAAGCAGACATCCTGCTCATGAATACGTGTTCTATCCGTGAAAAAGCACAGGAAAAAGTATTTAGTGAATTAGGGCGCTGGCGCAAACTAAAAGACAAAAATCCAGATCTTGTGATTGGTGTCGGTGGATGTGTTGCCTCTCAAGAAGGCGACAATATTCAAAAACGTGCACCTTATGTTGACATGATTTTTGGCCCTCAAACATTACACCGTTTACCACAAATGCTTGATCAACATAATGCTCAAGTAGAAAAACCTAAAAAAGACAAAATCAAACTCGTTGATATTTCTTTCCCAGATATTGAAAAGTTCGACTTTTTACCAGAACCACGCGTAGAAGGCTTTAAAGCATTTGTTTCTATTATGGAAGGCTGTTCTAAATACTGCTCTTTCTGTGTAGTTCCATATACACGCGGTGAAGAAGTTTCTCGACCTTTAGATGATGTACTTGCAGAAATTGCAGGCCTTGCTGAAAAAGGTGTCCGTGAAATTTCACTTCTTGGTCAAAATGTAAATGGTTACCGTGGTGAAACCTTCGAAGGTGGCATCTGTACCTTCCCTGAATTGTTACGACTCGTTGCAGAAATTCCGGGTATTGGACGCTTACGTTATACAACATCGCACCCACTTGAGTTCTCTGATGAGCTAATTCAGTGTTATGAAGATTTACCTCAAATGGTGTCACATTTACACTTGCCCGTTCAAAGTGGTTCGAATGATGTTTTACAGGCAATGAAGCGAAATCACACGATTGATGTTTATATCGATAAAATTGCGAAGCTACGTAAAATTCGTCCAGACATGCATTTATCAAGCGATTTTATTATTGGCTTCCCTGGCGAAACTGATGAAAATTTTGCAGAAACATTGCAATTTATCAAAGACTTAGATTTCGATCACTCGTATAGTTTTGTTTATTCGAAACGCCCAGGTACACCAGCATCGGACTTGCCAGACACCACACCTGAGCAAGTTAAAAAAGAGCGTTTAGCTCAAGTTCAGAAAGTCATTAAGCAGTCTAGTATTGAAAAAACAGATGCCATGTTAGGTAAAATTGAACGTGTACTTATTGAAAAAGTATCTGATCAAGACCCTAATATTTTAATTGGTACTGCTGACAATACACGTCTAGTCACTTTCGTTGGTGATGCAACTTGGGTTGGCCGTTTTGCAGAGATCGAGATTACTGAAATTAAAACTTTAAATTTTGTTTACGGTGAGCTCTTGAATCTTGAACCTGACGTGGCGTAATGTAGAGGTATTCTAAAGTCTACTGAAAGGTTTTCTCTTGACTGCAGCGATTCGACGTACCGTAACATTTCCTGAAATTTCAATGGAACGTTTAAAGAGCATTCTAGGTGCCTATAATGGGCACCTGAAGCAAATTGAACAGCGTTTAGATGTCAAAATTACTCATCGTGGAGATGTTTTTCACATAGATGGTGAAATAGATGCTGTTGGGAGAGCCGAAGCATTATTGCAACGACTCTACGAAGAGTCTGAGGTATCCCAGCAAATCAGTGCTGATCTATTACACCTCCTCATTCAATCATCACAAACTGAACGTAATTTCGAGTTGGTTGGTGACGAAATGGATGAACACGATGCGCCGCTTGATGTCTATTTCCAGACCCGAAAAGGCCGCATTAATCCACGTGGTGCCAATCAAAAACGTTATGTACAACGTATTTTACAAAGCGACATTTCTTTCGGTGTAGGCCCTGCTGGTACAGGTAAAACCTATTTAGCAGTTGCTGCCGCCGTAGACATGCTAGAACGTAACGAAATCCAGCGGATTTTACTTGTACGTCCTGCTGTAGAAGCTGGAGAAAAGCTTGGTTTCTTACCTGGTGATTTAACCCAGAAAATTGACCCCTATTTACGTCCTCTTTATGATGCACTTTACGAAATGCTTGGCTTTGAAAAAGTTGCCAAGTTAATTGAGCGTCAAGTCATTGAGGTTGCGCCTCTTGCATATATGCGTGGTCGTACACTTAACCATTCATTTGTCATTTTGGATGAAGCTCAGAACACAACACCAGAACAAATGAAAATGTTCTTGACCCGTTTAGGTTTTGGCTCTCGTGCAGTGATTACAGGTGACATTACCCAAGTAGATTTACCTCGAGGTCAACAATCTGGTTTGGCACACGCACTTCGCGTACTCGAAAATATTACAGAAATTCATATTACCCGTTTCCATTCCCGTGACGTTGTACGTCACCAACTGGTTCAAAAAATCGTTGAAGCGTATGAAGGATGGGATGGTGAACAACAGCGTCTTAATGCTGAAGCACGTGCTGAGCGCAAAGCACGTCAAGAAGCATTAGTTGCTGAAAACGATACAGCAGCAGACTTGCAACATCAGGATGCTTAAGGATTTATTTTGAAAATCAGTTTAAGTTTACAACAAGACTTTCAATCACCTGAGTTAGAGCTCAAACGAGCTCAACTCAAAAAAATTATTGAGACAACTTTACGCCACGTTGGCTATAAAGAAGATTGCGAAATTGGCGTTGCTTGTGTCGATTTAGCAGAAAGCCAACAACTTAATCTGCAATATAGAGAGAAAGATAAACCAACTAATGTTTTATCATTTCCAAGTGATATTCCTGAAGAAGTTTTACCAATGCTAGATGCCTTACCTTTAGGCGATTTAGTTATTTGTATTCCAGTGGTATTACAAGAAGCATTAGAACAGAAAAAAACTGCCCAAAACCATTTTGCACATCTATTAGTACATGGTGTTTTACATTTGCTTGGTTATGACCATGAAACCAGTGATGAAGATGCAGAGGAAATGGAAGGGATTGAAGTCGAAATTCTAGCAAAGCTGAATATCGAAAATCCTTACCAAGAACAGATCTAATCATTCTTAATTAGATAAAAACCTAGTCTATATTCAAATAGCCTTTTGTCTAATTAATTATAATCAATGTGGATAAGCTAAAACTTATCCACATTTTTTATTAATGTACTTCAAATTCTGCTTGAGCCGGATCGAAACGCCACGTACGTACAATACGTAATTCAGAAATATCTTTCATATTGGCATCGAAATGCCCAAATGGTGCACCGCGACGTACTGAAGACTTAGCTGCTTCATCTAATATTGAGTGTCCTGAGCTTTCAAGTAATCGAATTGCACGAATTCCGCCTTGGGCATTCAAAATCACCATTAAACGGACTTCGCCTCTTAGCTGTTGTTGTTTGGCTTCTTCTGGATAATAGCGATTACCATACAACTCTACTTTTTCACGGAACTTATCTAAATAAGCAGCCGAAGCATCTTTCTTCGCTTGAATTCCATCTACTGTTTTGATTTTTTGTTGCCGACTGAAATCTTGTCTACGTTGTAAATATTGTGCTTCAAGACTCGCAACCATCGCAGCTTTTGCCTGAAATTGACTTTGTAATTGTTCTAGTTCTTTTTTCCTTTGACTCGCATCAGCTTGTTTTTGCCAACTCAAAACAGTCATTAAGACTTTTTCTTCAAATTTAAGCTCTCTTTGTTGCTGAACCTTTTGCAAACTTTCTAACTCTGCATTTCCTGTTGAAGCATCATTAGGCATCGGATTTGGAGTATCACTAGAGGTACGATGGGCTTCACGAAATGTGCCCGAACCCTGCTGGTCCGCTTGTGCCAAAAAGTCTGCCTGCTGAACTGGCTCATTGCTTGATCGAATTGAAATTGCAATTTCTTTAGTAGATTGCTCTGACGGGCTAGGCATGGCAAAGTGGATGAGCAACACAAAAACATGCAGTAAGATTGCCAATATGGTTGCAGCAATAAAGACTCTGTCTTGCCACCAATGGTAAAAAGGCTCTATGGATAGACTTCTTTTGTTCAACATAATCTTAAAAGCATATAAATGCCTTATCCCCACGGTTTAATACCGAATAAAATATAAACTGATATTCAAATCTGGATAAAAGTGTGATTCACTTCAAATATAGAATTTTATCCATTTTCATTTTGTCAAAATGTATCAATTAAATTTGTTACACTGCAATATCAAAACTCGTTTTTTATCATAATAAAGATTGTGTTGGTTCTTAAGTAAATTATCTTCTGGAAGTTCTTTTATGCAAACGCTATTTTCCTCATTAGTCAGACGCCTTAAAAAGGTCTACCAAAAAGCAGAAGCATTCATTGAAGAAGAAAGAGATTTTACGTTATCACAAACCTTTCTGAATGCAACTTTACAACGTTATGTTACCAATAATGTTGAATTTCTAGATGACCTCCATGCGGATCTTTATCATGACTGGTTAAGGTTATATGCAACCATGCATGTAAAAGGCCTAGAGACGACACTATCTGTTGATTTAAAGCTGATTCAGATGGAATTTAATCAAGAACAACAGCTTTTAGTTTTTGAACAAATTAGCAATACACAAATTATTGAAGCTAAATATAAAAACATTTGGCAGAAGATTGCCGTAAAAGCCGCGGTTTTTTACTACCATAAAATTTTGAAAAAAGATCCTTTAGGAATGATTCTGGAACGTTTTAATGTAGCAGAGGAACGTGATGAACTGATATTTCTTGACCTCAATCGCTGGTTTGGTAAAAAAGCCAGTATTATCGAGACATTAAGTAAAGTGCATGTAAATTACGCACGAGTTCGTGAGGCTGAGTTAGTCGTATTTGGAAATGTGAATTTAGCTGCGTTACTTTACCGTGATCAGGACGATGATTTTGAAGATGAATTAGAAGATTCTGAAATCACACCAATCCAGCAAAAAGATGCATAGCGCTGTGATGAATAAAAATGAATTAACTGCCAAAAAACACAAATAGATTACACATTTAGCATAAATCCTGATTTTTTCTCCATGATCAACAGGCATAATATGTTTAAGTTATAGATGCATCAGCACTGACTTTTCAGTCTGTACAAGGATATTTACTTATGGCAACAAAATTTCTGAAATCGTTTGGCATCGCAACAGGTATTTCAACAACTTTGCTTTTTGCAGGTTTCTCAAGCCATGCACTTGCCATGAGCCCATTTCAGGCAAATTATCAGTTCACTTATAATAATAAAGGTATGGGTTCGGCTACACGTACCTTAAGCCAGCAAGGTAATAATTGGACTTATAATTTCACAGCAAAAGCAGGTGGAATTGCTTCTGCAAGTGAAACAAGTAAATTTAGTTTTGCTAATGGTAAAATTGGATCTCAAAGTTTTAGCCGTACTAGCAAAATTTTGATTCATAACAACACTATGAATATTAACTTTAATCCAAACAGCAAAACTATTTCTACCAAGAAAGATGATAAAGCTCGTTCATTTGCTTGGCAGGCTGGTGTACTTGATGAGTTAAATGCAGAATTACAAGTGCGTGAAGATTTAAAAAATGGTTCACTTAAAACTTCATACCCTCTTGCCGATGCAAAAGAAGTTGAAAATCGTCGTTTTGTAAAACAAGGCAATGAGAAAATTAAAACTTCTTATGGCACATTTGATACCGTAAAAGTTGTTTTAGAACATGGTAAACCAGACCGTAATACTATTTTCTGGTTAGCACCTAAATTGGACTACTTACCAGTTAAAGTCAGCCATGTTGATGGTAAAACTTCTTATGGCCTGTTATTAACAAGTTATACAGGTAAAACGAATTAAAGCTTGCATTTTTTCGGATGCTTTTTAAAATACGCATTTGCTTTAAAAGCATCCGTCTAGAGGATTCTCCCGTGCACGCACTAGAACAGAAAATCTTAACAGAAGGTATCGTTCTATCTGATCAAGTCTTGAAAGTCGATGCTTTCTTAAACCACCAAATTGATCCTGTATTAATGCAGCAGATTGGTAAAGAATTTGCCGCTCGCTTTAAAGATGCAGGGATTACCAAGATTATTACCATTGAAGCATCAGGTATTGCACCTGCAATCATGGCAGGTTTGGAACTTGGTGTACCTGTAATTTTCGCTCGTAAATATCAGTCATTGACGTTAAAAGATGACTTATATCGCTCTAAAGTATTTAGTTTTACTAAACAAACTGAAAGCACGATTGCGATTTCAAACAAACACCTTCATTCAACTGATAAAGCATTAGTTATTGATGACTTCTTGGCGAATGGCCAAGCAGCATTAGGACTAATTGATTTAATTCACCAAGCAAATGCAGAAGTTGTGGGGGTTGGTATTGTGATTGAAAAATCATTCCAACCGGGCCGTGATTTATTGCTTGAAAAAGGCTACCGAGTTGAGTCATTAGCACGTGTTCTTTCTCTTACAGATGGTAAAGTTACTTTTGTAAAAGAATAAATTGTGCAAATAAAAAAGAGCGGATATCCGCTCTTTTTTTTGACTATTTAAAGAGAAACTACAAGCTTTTTAACGATTTCACCCAAACGCTTACCTTGAGCTTCACACAAAATCTTTTCATCCTGACTTAAGCTCTGGTCATGGCGGGGTCCGCTTACATGACTTGCCCCATAAGGTGTTCCACCTGTTTTAGTGTTAGATAAAGCTGGAATTGCATTTGGTAATCCCAGGATCATCATCCCGTGATGAAATAATGGCGGCAACATCGTGAGTAAAGTACTCTCCTGCCCACCATGCATTGATCCAGAAGAAGTAAAAACACAAGCAGGTTTATTATGTAATGCCCCATTGAGCCAAAGACTCGTCGTTTGATCCCAAAAATATTTCATTTCACTTGCCATATTGCCGAAGCGAGTTGGGGAACCTAACGCCAGACCCGCACAATTCGCTAGATCATCTAACGTACAGTAGATATCGCCTTCTGCCGGAATACTTGGTTCAGCTACCGTGACGACCGGAGCAATATTTGGCACTGTCCGAATTTTCACTGACATACCCGCAGACTCAACACCATTGGCAATTAAATGTGCCATTTCTTTAGTAGAACCATATTTACTGTAATAGAGTACAAGAATGTAAGGTTGCATCGGTTTCATAAATTTTGTTAAAAAGAACACTATACGGTATTTTTTATTTTTTTGGCGAAACCAATTTTATGAAATTCTAGAGGTGATTGATTGTTTAGCTTTAAAGACAACACGAGCAAATTTCTCAAATTCGTTGAGTAAAAGGTTCACCAACTTTTGATGGATCCTATAATCACACAACAGAAAGCCAACTTTTCTGAAAAGATTATGGCTACAATTTTTTCTATAGCGCATAGTAAACTTACAGAACGACTTTAATTCTATAAGTTATTATTTTGCTTTAATCTACGATTTGAGTTGTTCAGCTCATACTTTGATAAGCTATTAATCGCCCAACATGATGATTAAAAAAATCGGGATAGACAACGCATGTTACAACGTTTTTTAAGTAAGCTTCCTTTTTATAATAAAACCTGGTTTCAGTTCGTTTTATATGTATTTAAACGTTTTGAAGCTGATCGGTGCCGTGAACAAGCTGGTTCTCTCACCTATACAACACTATTCGCAGTTGTACCGATGTTAACGGTTTTTTTAGTTATTATCTCTTCAATTAAAGCGTTAGAACCTGCAAGACAACAGCTCCAACATTTAATCTATAGTAATTTTTTACCCAAGAGCACTATTGCATTTGATAAAGCTCTAAATGCTTTCACAGAGAAATCGAGCAACCTGACCGTTATTGGTGTGCTATTTTTATTCGTCACTACCGTTTTAATGCTGACCTCAATTGAAACCGTCTTTAATCGCATTTGGCGCGTAAAAGAAACTCGTAGTGGCATTATGGGGTTCATGCGTTACTGGACCATCATCTCTTTGGGCCCAATTATCTTAGGAAGTGCATTTGTCATTTCCTCGACTGTCGCTTCCATGAATATTCTCAGCAATAATTTTGCAGGATATCAACTTGATGGATCATTCATACTCTGGTTGATTTCTTTTTTATTGACCATTGTTGGCTTTTTTATTTTGTATTGGACTATTCCGAACCGAACAGTTCCAGTTTATGCAGCTGGTATAGCGGCCTGCTTAAGTGCTGTACTTTTTGAAATTCTCAAAAACCTATTCAGCTTCGTCATGTCAAATTTCACCAGCTATGAACTGATCTACGGCGCATTTGCAGCAGTACCCATTTTCCTATTATGGATCTTTCTTTCATGGAATATTATTTTACTGGGCGTAGAAGTTAGTTTTGCTTTAACTGCTTTTCACTCAGGTAAAGAGCAAAAACGACATCCTGTTCTAATGTTATTAGATATTCTTGAGCTGTTTTATAAAAAGCAAAAGCTGGGTGAAAGTGTAAGTGATAAAGAAGCTTTAGAAATTTTAGGCCGTGGAGAAATTGGTCGCTGGCCTGCTTATGTACTTTTACTAGAAGAACAAAATTTGGTTAAACGCACCGATAAAGATGAATATGTTCTAGCACGTAATTTATCCCAAGTTGATTTCTGGAGTTTTTTCACAGCCCTTCCTTATCCATTGCCTTTACGTCAAGATGTCCAAAATGTACATGATGACGATGAATGGATGGAAAAAATTGGACCAGCGCTTATTGAATCTAATGATTATTTGGCTGCAAAACTTTCTATTCCCCTTTCAACAGTTTTTGAAGAGAAATAGAAAAATAAGATGATTTCTTAATATAAATGTCTTCCACTTCTAGACAATAAAAAACCCTATTATTGGAAAATAATAGGGTTAAAAATTAGAAAATTTAAGAGTGGATTATGCTTTTACAAAAGTTTTCCATACAAAATCTTGCGTTGCACCTTTTAATGTCATTTTTAACTGATCACCCGAGTGTAAAGGCCCAACACCAGCAGGTGAACCTGTCATAATTACATCACCCGGTTCTAGTGAAAAGACCTGATTAATATCAGCTAATAGATCGCCAATAGTAAACATTAACAGTGCAGTATTGCCATCTTGACGCAATTCATCATTAATATGGAAAGTGAATTTAGTTTCTTGCCAATCGGTAATTTCGCTCAAATCTACCCAGTCAGCCAATACACAAGCACCATCAAAAGCTTTTGCACGTTCCCATGGATGACCTTTACTTTTCAGATCATTCTGTAAATCACGCATTGTTAAATCGAGACCTAATGTCACCGCACCAATCGCTTTTAATGCTTTTGCAGGATCTGTTTCACCTTTTAAAGGTTGGTCAATGCGTAAAACTAATTCACACTCAAAATGACAGCTGCCCCAAGCTGGATTCCAGGAAATACCGTCATTTAAACCAATCAAACTACTAGGTGGTTTAATAAATAATATAGGCTTGTCAGGCATAGCATTATTTAATTCTTTGACATGATCAGCATAGCTTCTGCCTACGCAAACGATTTTTGAAGGACGTGTATTCATGAGGCTTCCTTTGTTGTTGCGGCTAATAATTCCAATAATTTATTTCTTAAATGTATTTTCAAATATCGTTTGATCTGAAACCTGTGCAAATGCTCGTTTTGGCACAATAATTACAGTTTTGTTTTTTAACTCAAGCATGTATGTCAACTTACCTTTAGCAAAGGTTTGCACATCCGCATATTGCACTACTTGCTTACGTTCACTGGAATAAAGCTCAAAATAATCTTGATAAAGGTCGATTCCCTGCTCACTCTTTCCGAACTGGTAACGAACAAATTGACGTTTAAATAACATCGGTAAAAGCCAATAACGCATCAGCCCTTGCATTACCAGAAAAAACAAACCTAATCCGACATAATATCGGCCAACCCCAGAGAAACCTAAATAAAGTCCCCAAATAATAATTGCAATGCTAATCGCAGGTGTTAGAAAACGGGTAAATTGTTTTTTCCCAAATGTTACTAACGAAAATCCATCTTGTGATTCTTCTAAATTCAAATAGTAACGTAAAGATAAAGCTGTTTTTTGCTCAGTCATTGCAATGCATCAATACTCAATAAATCGAAACTATTAGAGCATATTCATTTCAGCTTTAAAATGAATCAAAGGCTATTTTTTGTTTTGTTTAAAAGAAGCAGTTATAGTTCAGTTGCAAAATATTTTTCGTTGCATATATGGAACGTAGATTCATATTTTTTGAGCTTATTTCACTTTTTAAAATTTCTACAATAAGAGCATCACCTTCTTAGTGGAATGTCTCATGTCTTTTTTTGCAAAATTATTTGGCTTAAAACAAAAAGCAACAGTCTCAAAAGATGTGGTTACGCACACCACTCAAGAGACGAATCTTTCAAATGAACCAAGCTTTTTAGAATTAATTAAAAAACGTCGTTCAATTTATTCAATAGGAAAGAACTTAAAACAGTCCCCAACTGAAATTGAAAAATTAATTCAAGAGGCTGTAAAACATAGCCCATCTGCATTTAACTCTCAGTCTTCTCGCGTTGTGATTTTATTTGATCAGTCCCACCAAAATTTCTGGAATATTGTTTTAGATGTATTAAAAACGATTATTCCAGCAGAAGCCCTAGCTGGAACTGAACAGAAAATTCAAAGTTTTGCGGCAGGTACAGGTACAGTTTTATTTTTTGAAGACCAACATGTGATTAAAGGTCTACAAGAGCAATTTGAAGCATATGCAGATAATTTTCCAATATGGTCTGAGCACTCAACAGCAATTGCACAATTTGCAGTATGGAACGTACTGGCTGAACAAGGTATTGGAGCTTCTTTGCAACACTACAATCCAATCATTGATGAGAAAATTAATGCTGCTTTTAATGTTCCTGCTCATTGGAAATTAAGAGCTCAATTAGTATTTGGTTCAATCGAAGGCGAAGCCGGAGAAAAAGCTTTTATTGAAGATGAAAATCGTTTTAAAACATTTGGCTAATTTTTCTAATTTTTAATTCTTTTCAAAGCTGGTTACCACGAGCACTGGCTTTTAATAGAAATGACAAAAAATAGGCACAAAAAAACCGCTATATATAGCGGTTAATTCTTCAAGTGGTGCGCTCAGAGAGATTCGAACTCCCGACCCCTTAGTTCGTAGCCAAGTGCTCTATCCAGCTGAGCTATGAGCGCGTACTTGATGTTGCGCATTATACGCATTTTTTAAGGCTTAGGAAGCCTTTTTTCATCTTTCTGTCATCAACCGTCTAGTTCTTAGCCACACCCCTCTTTTACCTAAAATAGTAGCTAAAATTATTGAAGACTTTCTTACCTAAGATGTATTTGAAATATTTTTTTTCAAATAAGTTTTATAGGCTTTTTGACGTATTTCGCCACATATCTAAAAGCTAAAGTCGACCATTTCACTCAACATTATAGAAATAATATATTTCTAGCTAAGCCCTAACATTATAGACCCAAGTAAAATTTATCTAATATACTGCTTCAAATAAGTGGAAATATAAGAAAAAATATAATTAATTAAAAAAATATTATATAAAAACCATTATTATTTTTACGTCTAAATTAAATGAATTATTATTTCTTTAAATATTATTTAATATTAAAAAATGTGACTAAAAATACACATTGACAGCTTTTGATATCTAACCAATACTAAATTCCAATTATTGAGATATACATCTCATTAATTATGTAGCGCAATAAATAATACTTACTTAAAAATACATAATTATATAGGAAATAGACCAACATGTTTTTACTAAAAAATCTCGTATCTTCGATCTCAAAAGTTACTCAAGACTTGGGTAATGTTGTATCGGTAAATACCACTGTAAACACGGGTTCTTCTGTTGATGCACATGTTTCAACATCAGGCTTACTTTCAAATGTTATTTCTACAGTAACTAATACGGTTACGCATACTGCAACAGGCTTAGTTTCTGATGTGGTTGGCACTGTAACTGGTACTGTCGGTTCTACAAATCCATTAGAAACAGTAACCAATGTTGTGGGTGGTGTAACTGGTGGTTTGATTGGAGGCGTATCTGGCGGCAATCCCCTTGAAGTAGTCACTGGTGTTATTGGTGGCATAACAGGTGGTGTGACTGGCGGAACATCACCAATTTCCCCTGTCATTGATGTCGTTCAAGGCGGTATCGATATTCTTCAGGGTGTCGAAAGTCTAAAAACTGAAATTATCAACACTGGCATTGAAACTGTTGCTGGAACAATCATTGGAGTACTCCCACAAACTGAACATCCTGTTTCTGAAATTGCAGACCTTGGCACCTTAACTTTTGAAACTTCTCGCGACACGGTAAACGGTGCTCTTGAAGTTGTTTCTGATTTAGTAGGTGGAGATATCTCAGGCGCAACTGCGTCAGCAACTGGAATTATTGAAACACTTATCAACAATGGTACAACTGCTACAGGTATTGTCACTGGTGTAGTTGGAAGTGTTACCGATGTAGTGGGCGGTGTAACTGGTGGCGTTGGTGGTAACCCTCTTGAAGTCGTAACCGACATCATCGGCGGTGTAACAGGCGGCGTTGGTGGTAACCCTCTTGAAGTCGTAACCGACATCATCGGTGGCGTAACGGGCGGAATCGGTGGCGGCACATCTCCAATCTCTCCAGTAATCGACGTAGTTCAAGGCGGTATCGATATTCTTCAAGGCGTTGAAAGCCTAAAAACTGAAATTATTAATACAGGTATCGACACTGTTGCCGACACAATCATTGGCATTCTTCCACAAACTGAACATCCTGTTTCTGAAATTGCAGACCTCGGCACATTAACTTTCGAAACTTCTCGTGACACGGTAAACGGCGCACTTGAAGTTGTTTCTGATTTAGTTGGCGGAGATATCCAAGGTGCAACTGAATCAGCAACTGGTATTCTGGGTACACTTATCAATAACGGTACAACTGCTGCTGGTATTATCACTGGTGTTGTAGGAAGTGTTACCGATGTAGTTGGTGGCGTCACAGGCGGTGTCGGTGGTAATCCTCTTGAAGTTGTGACTGACATCATCGGCGGCGTAACTGGTGGTGTTGGCGGTAATCCTCTTGAAGTTGTAACTGACATCATCGGTGGTGTCACAGGCGGCGTTGGTGGTAACCCTCTTGAAGTCGTAACTGACATCATCGGCGGCGTAACAGGCGGTATCGGTGGCGGCACATCTCCAATCTCCCCAGTGATCGACGTGGTTCAAGGTGGTATCGATATTCTTCAAGGCGTTGAAAGCCTAAAAACTGAAATTATCAACACTGGTATTGATACCGTAGCGGATACAATTATCGGTATTCTTCCACAAGTAGAACATCCTGTTTCTGAAATTGCTGACCTCGGCACACTAACTTTCGAAACTTCTCGTGACACGGTAAATGGTGCTCTTGAAGTTGTATCTGACTTAGTCGGTGGTGATATTCAAGGTGCAACTGAATCAGCGACTGGTATTATCGGTACACTTATTACTAATGGCTCTACTGCAACTGGTTTATTAACAGAAATCCTTGGCGGTGTAACAGGCACTATTGGTGGAGTTACTGGTGGTGATAGCCCTCTTGGTGTAGTAACTGATCTTCTTGGAGGTTTAACTGGTAGTGTTAGCGGCGATAGTCCACTCGGTGTAGTGACTGACCTTCTAGGCGGTTTAACTGGTGGCGTTACTGGTGGCACAGAAAACCCTATTGGTATCGTAACGGATATCGTAGGTAGCTTAACTGGTGGGGTGACTGGTCAAGGTGGCTTAGATGTCATTTCTAATTTACTTGGTGGGTTAACAAGTGGCAGCTTACTCGGTGGAGTAACTTCTACAGTATCTAGCGTAACAAATACGACGCATACTATCGTACCTCAGTCATTACTTACTGATAACTTCTTAGATAATTCTTTCCATACTGTTTAATATCATTAAAAGAAAGCCACTTTTATAAGTGGCTTTCTGATTTAATATAGTTTCAAATATTAATTTAATACTAATCAATCTCTTGCCACCTATAATACTTTTTATGTGCTAATTCCAACATTGCATAATCATTAGGAGTATCACCATAAGCATATATGGTCGGGTATTGGCTTAAATCATATTTATTTTTTATTCTATTTACTTTTTCCAAATAACCACAATCACCATCAATAAAATGGCCTGTTAAAATACCATTATGTGTTTCAAGTTGGTTGCATATAACATCTAAACCTAAAGAATGACACCAACTTTCTAAATAAACGCCTAATGATGCTGATACAACAACAATTTGATCACCTTGTTGTTTATGCCAGAGAATACGCTCCAAAGCATTTTCACGAACACATGTAGGAAGTACCTTTTTAGCAAACTCTTGCCCCATATCTTTTAGGGAATTCGCGTCATAACCCATATATCCTACTTGGCAGAGCTTAGTTCGAATGGTTTTATCCGTTACCCAACCAAGTTTATAGCCAGCTATATACGGTGCAAGCCGAATACCACCGACGAGTTGTGTTTTTCTGTCTAAAGAAAATTTAAGAAACAAGCTGAATGTGTCGTTATGAGTGATGGTGCCATCAAAATCAAATAAAGCTAGGTTCATTTATGATTATCTCTAATATAATTAAAAAGTTATAAATTTAGATTTATTAAAATTACTAAAAAATAAGCACAAAAAAACCGCTATAAAAGCGGTTAATTCTTCAAGTTGGTGCGCTCAGAGAGATTCGAACTCCCGACCCCTTAGTTCGTAGCCAAGTGCTCTATCCAGCTGAGCTATGAGCGCGTA
>NZ_JBWZIF010000003.1:0-29948 GCF_056735735.1 Acinetobacter sp. V116_7 | reverse complement strand
TAAAAGTCAACAGGTAATTTCGATATCTTTAAAACTTATTTTCAAAACCAACCTCTCATCAAATTCATCACTTAAAGTAACCAACTTAATTCCAAGTAACTGTTTTTCAACAAGTTCTTATCTGCATCACCGCCGATGGATGTGCATTATAGACCATTAATAACCTTTGACAACCCCTTTTTTAATTTAATATTATCGCATGTTCGTTTTTTAGTCTTTTTGGTCAACTTTAGATGAGATATTAAACTTTTTTTACTTTATCAACTTCATGTAGAATAGATTATTCGTGCAATAGTTTGGCATTAACTCACCATGTGGCAGTTCGCTAAAAAAGTATTTGTTTGCATACTTGTAGTGTTTGCTACGAGTGGGCCTTGTTATGCCAATTCAAAACATAACTTCTATGTACTTACTTTATCTATTCTAAGCTACAGTAAGTGGGAGAATGTAAATACTCCTACTCTTTGTATTATTGATAATCCCTCTATTACATCTACGTTTCAATCTTATATCCAGCAAATGTCTTATAATTATCGTGTTCAAACTGTAAACGCGAAAGATTTTGCTCGGTCACATTGTCAGGCCGTTTATTTTTCTACGACTTCGCCCCAACAACAACAAAGCCTTATTCAGAACTATCCTTACCGTTCTTTACTTTCTTTAAGCATTAATAATCCAGAGTGCGAAATTGGAAGTATCTTTTGTTTATATAATCAAAATAATTACACTACCTTTAAAGTTAACTTAGATGCTTTAAGTCACTCCAAAGTTCATATTGATCCGAGAGTATTGCTCTTGGCTAAGAATGCGGAGTAAGGATTATGATATCAAAGTTGTATCAGTCCACTTCATTGCATGCATTATTTAGAAAATCTCAATTTACTATTTTTGCAATTACTTTCTTTATCTGTTCTTTTACGTTTGTATCGATTTCTGTTTTTACAATGGAAACTTACGCCAAACAAAATTTGCAATTGCTTAGCCATACGCTACTAGAGCGTATTCAGCCTGCAGTTGTATTTAATGACAAAATTACGATTGAGCAAATTTTGAATGAATATACAAATGACCATTCAATTCGTACTATTCATATTTATGATTCAGAACATCATTTAATTGCACAAAGTTTTAAATTATCAAGTCAGACTTCAATTTTAGAGGGTTGGTTTGATCATTGGTTTCTTAATGAACCCGTTCATCTTACAATTTATCATCATGAGCAGAATGTAGGTGAACTCACACTTTTTGGTAGTTCCGAAAAAATATTGCAGTTCCTCAAAATGATTATGGTAGGGCTGGCAATTGCGATGTTGTTTATTGTTTGTGCTTTATGGTGGTCAGTAAACTTAACTTATCGTCAAATTATGCAGGCTATTTATCCACTTACGAATATTGCTCAAATTGTAAGTGAACAAAAAGCTTATAATCTTCGTTTTCCTTATAATCGAATTAAAGAATTTCAAGATTTAAATACCGTTTTTAATGAGTTACTTGAAGAAATTCAGATATGGGATAACCAGCTACAAAAGGAAAATCGTAAATTATCCTTTCAGGCTCACCATGACCAACTCACCTTATTGCCTAATAGACATTATTTTTATCAGATTCTCTTAGACATGTTTGAAGATAAGGGTTTTGATAACAAGTCTGCGTTATTATTTATAGATAACAACAACTTCAAAGCAATTAATGACCAATTCGGCCATTTAGCTGGAGATGAAGTTTTAAAAGAAATGGCGAATCGTCTGCAAACCCGTCTACGTCATCAAGATTTTATTGCACGATTAGGCGGCGATGAATTTGCTGTCATTTTGCATTCCATTAGTCATGCTGATCATTTAATATCTATTGCTGAAAATTTACTCGAAAGCTGTAAAGAACCTTTGCATCTGAATGGTCAAACGATTTACTTCAGTTTTAGTGTAGGTATTGCTTTATCACAATTTGCATCTAGCCCCGAAGATTTCATTATGCAAGCAGACCAAGCAATGTATAAGGCTAAAAATTCGGATGAACACTGGTTTATTTATAAACCTGAAAATTAAATTTAGGCTAATCTATGAATACAAGATCTCTAAAACTCTCCTTTATTGCATTGTTATGCATTACTCTTGCAGGGTGCCTGAGTTTTGGTCCATTAAAATATCGTCAGGTAAAATTACTTAAAAAAGAAGGTTTCGTTCTTACCGATGAAGGATGGACTTTAGGTTTACCAGAACGTTTGTTATTTGACTTTAATAATGCAGAGTTAAAACAAAGTCATGAAGCTGAGTTAGTACGTCTAGCAAATCAATTGAATAAATATGACCTAAATAAATTGAAAATTGTGGGTCATACTGATGATGTTGGTGATGCTGCTTATAATCAAAAGTTATCTGAAGAGCGTGCACAAAGTGTAGCAAACCTTTTCTTAGCTCGTGGATTTAAAAAAGAAAATATCTACGTGATTGGTCGTGGTTCGACACAACCTTATGTTCCAAATACAACCAATGAAAATCGTGCGATTAACCGACGTGTTGCCATTGTTGTTATTCCATAAGTAAGTTTAATTCATAAAAAAAGCCAATCCTCTGTGATTGGCTTTTTTATTTTAAACTAACTCAATAATATCAATGGTTGGCGGCACTCTAAAACGTAAAGGAATTCCGACCATTCCTGTGCCAACGGTAACGAAGACATCTGCATGTTCATGAGAGTAAAATCCACGTTTGTGACCTAAAATTGATACTTTTTTCATAATATAGTTAGTCAGCCATGGGAGCTCCACCTGCCCTCCATGTGTGTGTCCTGATAACATTAATGGACGATTTGGTAATTTAGGTACCATATCGACAGTATCTGGATTATGAGACAAAATTAACCAAGGTTTGTCTTGAGGTAAATCTGGCATGGAACGCATATCGGTTTTTCCAGCCCAAAGATCACCAATACCAATCAGACGGAATTCTTCAAAATCAACGATCTTTCCTTCGATATCAACAACTTCATTATAAAATAAAGCATCTTTTAATAATTGTTGAATCGGTGGGCCAGGATATTGCTCATCATGATTTCCAGGAACAGAGTAAACAGGTGCCTGAATTTCTTTTAAAACACTTAACTCTTCAATTAGTCTATCTTCTGGTTCATATGTCCAGTCACCGGCCACAACCACTAAATCTGGTTGCTGCTCATTTAATTTTCTAACTATGGTTTTGAGTTGACGTTCATGCCCTGAAAATAAACCAATATGTAAATCTGCAATTAGGGCTACTTTGACTGGCTTATTAAAACTACGATCTGGATTTAAGCGATATTGATGAGTATCGACACGGACTAGATGAGGCTCAATAAATCGGGCATAAATTAAAACACCACTTAAGAAAAAGATAAAAATACCTTGATGAATTGAGTAGTAACCAATCCAAGCAGCGTATAAATTAAAAAACCAGAGAGGAATAAGTAGATAAGAGAGATAAAATGCGAGTAAATGCACAAAAGCTTTAAATGGATGAATCGTCTCGGTCCGAGATTGATGAATCCAAGCCTCAGAAATTCCCCATAGAGCAAGTATTGAAAATATAAAGTAAAAACAAAAAATAATTGAATTTGGATTCCACATTACGACTCTCGACTTATCTTCTATTGATTGCTAGTAATCAAATTCAATATTTATCTTTCAATATGCACGAATTATACTCTAGCTCACGTTATCGTATGTACTGATTATGGCACAATCCTCTCATTCCAAACAGCTTCAAACGAATCAACAAGCTAGAAGCTTTTTGATAAAAGCCTCTATAGTCCTATGTTCTAGTTTTGCTGTGGGTTTGACAGGATGTAGTACTCTGCCAAAACATGGTGTTGAACCATTAGAATATGCAAATGATATCGATACATCAGAGACTTCACTTGCTCAAATTATTACTCCCTTACGTCAGCAAAACCCAAAGCTAACGGGTTACCACGTCTTAAATGATCCATTGGAGGCTCTAGCAGCCCGCCTAAGATTAATCGATAAAGCTGAAAAGACTTTAGATTTACAATATTACATTTGGGATAATGACAAAGTTGGAGCTTTAGCTTTACACGCCATTATTCGAGCAGCTGATCGCGGAGTAAAAGTCCGACTTCTTATTGATGACAATAATGCAAAAAAAATGGAAGGGATTTTACTCGCTCTTTCTCAGCATAAAAATATTGAAGTTAAGCTTTTTAACCCCTACCGTTTCCGCAAATATCGTGCGATGGATATGGTGCTTGATTTAAAACGTATCAATCGTCGCATGCACAATAAAAGTTTTATTGCCGACAATGAGGTTGCTCTTATTGGCGGACGTAACATGACAAATCAATATTACAATGTAAGCGATAGCTATCAATTTTCTGATGTCGATGTGATGTTGGTCGGTGCTGCGGTTGATGACATTGTGAATTCTTTTGATGACTACTGGAATCATGAATACGCCTATTCAGTTCAAAGTATTGTAAGTCCAGAGCAGCACCGTTTACGCTATGAAGGATTAAAAGAGCAACTCGAAGCTCATTACCAACAAGCAACTGTTCAAAACTTTTTAAATTTAACTGCAAAATCACATGCATTTGATAAATGGTTAAATCACAATATTCAATTCGACTGGGTTAAAGCAGAAGTCGTAAAAGACTCGCCTGATAAAATCAAATCAAAGGCAAAAAAAGAAGAGCACTTAAATTTCCAGTTAATTAACCATCTGGAAAAACCAGAAAGCAACGTAGATTTAATTTCAGCTTATTTTATTCCTGAAAAACAAGGCGCTAAAATTTTAAGCACGCTTGCTAAAGAAGGTGTGGAAGTACGCGTTCTAACTAACTCATTTAAAGCAAATGATGTTGCTGTTGTACACGCATTTTATGGCAAATACCGTAAAGAACTGCTTAAAAACGGCGTACAACTTTATGAATTTTTACCTACACCAGATAAAAGAGATTTAAATAAAAATACAGATGAGCTTGCCACTAAAGCAAAAGTAAACATGAAAGGATTAAGCCGCTCAAGCTTACATACTAAACTGATGGCATTAGATGAACAGGTTTTTATTGGTTCATTTAATTTTGATCCACGCTCAGCTTATTTAAATACTGAAATTGGTGTAATTTTAGATAGCCCGTCATTGGCTAAAACAATTCACCATACGATGGACGAAAATTTAAATAAATATGCTTATAAGCTAAAGCTTGACTCTAATAATCATATTTATTGGCAGCAAGAAACTCCCAATGGCCCTTTAATTTATAAACAAGAACCCGAGATGAAATGGTGGCAAAAAGCAGGCATGAAATTTCTTTCATGGCTGCCACTTGAAGGTTTTATGTAATTATTTTTTTGGCTTAAGTACTTTCTGATGTAGTTGAGCCAAACCTTCTACCATTTTTTCTTGAACTTCACGCGTTAAACTCTTCACATCATGCCCTTCCACTGAAATTGGAGGCAAAGTTAATAGATGAGCTGTTACTTTCGGCATTTCAAGTACGCGTTGAATATGTTCAGCAAATGACATGTCGCCAATGAATGGCGCAACTGTATCTAATTGTCCATGACGGTTTACATAACAAATTAAACATACCTGTACTGGGCGTTGAGCCTCAATAGCAGCACCGAGCAAACGACCATGTACTTTCTTAACAGAATGTCCATCTGTAGTGGTCGCTTCAGGAAAAAACAGTACAGGAATATTTTGTTTTAAGAATTCGGTAATTTGTTCACGAATTTTAACGGAATCACCAGACCCACGCTTAATAAATAAAGTGCCGCCACCTTTAGCTAGATTTCCTAAAATGGGCCAATTTTCAATTTCAGCTTTGGCAAGAAAGAAAACACGAGCTCCTGAACCTAAAACAGCAACATCTAGCCAAGAAATATGATTACTTACCCATAAAGCAGGTTCTCTAGGAATTGTTCCGTGTACTTCTACATCTAAGTTAAAAACCTGACATAAACGGCGGCAAAAATATTGAACATAGCGTGTATTGACCGGATTATTAGGATCTTTATAAAGGCCATGTCGATAAACTAAATAAAAACCTTCACTAATTGCAGCGGTAGCCGAAGTGACTTTTTTTCCGTACAAACCTATTTTTGATAATTTCTTTAACGTTGAATTAACTATACTTTGCGTTTGAGCCATAAAATTTCACTAACGATCAATCATTGTTATACCCATCTCAAGCATTCTATACGTTTCAGAATAAACTTGCATTGATGATAGAGAATGGGGAAAAAATAAATTCAGACACCTCTAACAGCATTTAACTAATCTAAAGGATAAGAACAAACGCTTTCCCCTTTTGCATAAGTTTCATCTAGAATAAAGTTTTCCCATTTTCAGGATTTACAACCACGTGGAATATGTTGATCGGCATCAAGGCGGTGAACGCACAATTTTAGTGAGTGTTTCAGTACAATTATTAGATGATCTGGATGCCGAAGAGTTTGCTCTACTTGCACAGTCTGCTGGTGCAGATATCCTTGAACATATTAAGGTTCAGCGAAATAAACCCAATCCTAAATTTTTTATTGGTTCAGGAAAAGTCGAAGAAATTGCAGAGCGAGTTCAGGAACTAGAAGCAAGTCTAGTGATTTTTGACCATGCTTTGTCACCCGCTCAAGAACGAAATTTAGAAAGAATATTAAAATGCCGAGTTATTGATCGTACAGGATTAATTTTAGATATTTTTGCCCTGCGTGCCCGTACGCATGAAGGTAAATTACAAGTGGAACTTGCACAGCTTAAACATTTATCTACCCGTCTTATTCGTGGTTGGTCAGCCGACTTTGAACAACAAAAAGGTGGTATTGGCTTACGTGGTCCCGGTGAAACACAACTAGAAACAGATCGTCGTCTCATTCGTGTACGTATTGCCCAATTAAAAGATAAATTAGAAAAGGTACATCAAACCCGTATACAAGGGCGTGCTGCAAGACAAAAAGCAGCCATTCCAACTGTGTCGTTAGTAGGCTATACCAATGCTGGCAAATCGACTCTATTTAATATTTTAGCGAAAAGTGATGTCTACGCAGCCGATCAACTGTTTGCAACACTCGACCCGACATTACGCCGTTTGGAATGGGATGGTATTGGTACTGTCGTGCTCGCAGATACGGTAGGTTTTGTACGAAACTTACAGCATGATTTAATTGAATCATTCAAAGCAACACTTGAAGAAACCCTAGAAGCCACGCTTTTACTACATGTCATTGATAGTAATAGTCATGACATGCTTGATCAAATTGAAGCAGTTGAAAGCGTTTTAAAAGAGATTGGTGCAGATGCTCCAGTACTTCGGGTATACAACAAAATTGACCTGAGTGGTGAAGAAGCCAAAATTGTTTATGCCGAACCACATGTACCAGATCGAGTTTATGTTTCTGCTCACGCAGGCCTTGGTCTAGAGTTACTTCAAAAAGCAGTACAAGAATGTTTAATGGGTCAAATACAAAAGTTTTCTCTGATTCTTAAACCTGCTTATGGCAAATTTCGCACACAGCTTTATGCCTTAAATGTAATTGAGTCTGAACACTACGATGATGCAGGCTTATTACATATTGATGTACGTATTGCACCACATAAGCTGGAAAAGCTTATTCGCCAAGCAAAACTGCCCTTAGAAGAAATCTTGGGAGAACGCGCTAATCAATTTAAGCGACCATTGGAAGAGTTTGAAATCAAGGGCGAGATCAGTTAAAACTCGATAAGTAAACTTTTAGAGATAAAAAATATGGATAAGATCAAAAGTATAGACTGGACAGCATGGGTAGCAACGTTACTACTCATTATTGGTTTTCGTGAAGGCTCTGTCATCGTCATGCGTGCTTTTGGTCATCCAGAATTAGGTAATCTGGTCGGGTTAATCAGCTTACTCACTGTTTTGATTATTTGGAGAAAGTTCAAAAAAATCCCTCTTCGAATAGTCGATACGAATAATAAAATCATGAAAGAAAGTGGTTTTGCTTTTTTACCTGTTTGTGCTGGCTCTTTAATTATGTTGGTGCATATGGGTAAAGAAATTCCACTATTCCTTTTTGTTTTAGTAGTCAGCACCCTTATACCGTTGTGGGTCTATGCAAAAATGGCAAAACGTTGGTTATAAGGAGAATAAAATGTTTACGATTTTCTACGGTTTTTTGATCACACTTATTGGTTATCTATGTGCAAAACCTTTAAACCGACGCTTTCCGCAAGTTCCACTTTTAGTTTTCGGCATGTTTATTGTCATTGCATTACTTTCAATTTTACAAGTTCCTTATGAACAATATCGCCTTTATGTGAATGACTTATTTGGTCATCTATTAGGTTATGTCACAGTAGCCTTAGCCATTCCTTTAGCTGCAATGCGTTACGATGATCTGCCAATTAAATCAGTCATTGGGATTTTACTTTTTGCAAGTATTAGCGCCGTTGCTTTGCCTATGGGCCTCGCTTACTTGTTACATATGTCGGAACCTACCATTCTTGCATTTGCAACCCGCGCGGTGACTACCCCTATCGCCTTAAATATCGCAACGTTATTGCATGCTCCTGAAACGCTGGTAACGCTTATTGTTATTTTATCTGGCGTTATTGGAGCAGCTTTTTCACCGTTTTTACTTAAGCATATTCATGATGAAAGAGCATCTGGATTAGCCTTAGGTTTAGCTGCACATGCCATAGGAACAGCTCAAGCATGGCAACGCGGACCCGTTGCAGGTCGCTATGCTGCATTTGGTATGGCTTTAAATGGCGTATTTACTGCAATTTGGCTGCCTACATTAATGTTGTCACTTGGCACACCATAATTAAGAAGCCTATTAAATAAACATTGAACGGTATATCAATTCGAAATAAGATGACCTTTCAATGTTAAAAGGATTTTTAATCATGGGGAAAATTTTTATTGGAGCTCTGCTCTTACTGGGGATCAACACTGCTACATTTGCAGCAGACATTACAGGTCTTTGGCAAACAATTGATGATAAAACTGGTGCTCCCAAAGCACAGGTAGAAATACGAAAAGAAGCAAATGGGACATATGCCGGAAAGATTATCAAAGTTACACCACGCCCAGGTTATACCCCTAAAGAGATTTGTGATAACTGCCCTTCGCCGTATACCAATAAACCAATTATAGGATTGGATATTGCAACTGGCTTAAAACAAACAGATGATCTTAATTATACAGGTGGGAAAATTTTAGATCCTAATACTGGTAAAGTTTACGGGCTTAAAGCAAAACTCAGTGCAACTGGTAAACGTCTTCATATGCGTGGATATCTTGGCGTTTCAGCATTAGGCCGTAACCAAATTTGGTTACGCGTAGAATAAAACTTAAAAATAAAAAAGCCGCTTATGCGGCTTTTTTATTACATCACTGGATTTTCAACAGCAAAGATTTCTTTGTCTTCAAGGCGATAAGCCATTAATTTTCTGCCCCAAACGCAGCCGCCATCAATATTTTGAATCTGATCATTAATGATTCTGCCCTCGAGCGCAGCCCAATGACCAAAAATAATTTGATGAGTTTGTGCCGCTTTGCTCGGAAATTCAAACCAAGGTAAATAACCCTCTGGCATTGGCGCATCCAGAGCATCTTTAAAACTGAACTCTAAAGCCCCTTCTGCGTTGGTTAAACGCATGCGGGTCAAATAATTAGTAATACAACGTAAACGAGCTGAACCCGTTAAGTCGTTTTCCCACAAATCTGGTTTTGAGCCATACATTTCTGCCAAAAAGGCATCCAATACAGATAAGTCTTGATGAGAGAGTACTGCTTCAACCTCTTTTGCAAGCGTTGCAGTCTTTTGTGCATCCCAAATGCAAGGTATACCTGCATGAGTAAGAATTGTGTGCTCGTTCGGGAATAAACATAAAGGTTGTTTCCGCAACCAGTCGATTAATTCATCGCCATCAATTGCATCAATAACGTCTTGCGTACGATCTTTTTCTTTAATCTCTTTTAAACCACGCGCACCAGCCACTAAAGTCAGATCATGATTTCCGAGTACAGTTGCAGCAGCGCCGCGATCAGCAAGTTTTTTAACAAACCGTAAGGCACCCACTGAGTTTTCGCCACGAGCGACCAAATCACCTGCAAACCACAAAAAATCTTGGTCTGGATCAAAACGTATTTCTTTAAGTAAGGCCTTCAGAGCTTCAAAACACCCTTGTACATCGCCAATCACATAATTAAAACGTTTAGTCATTTATGCCACCATTTGATCGGCTAAAGCAACAAATTGAGCAAGTGTTAACGTTTCTGGACGAGCCATCGGATCAACGCCTGCTTTTTCAAAACCATCGTCAGCAATCATACCTTTTAGACTATTTCTTAGGGTTTTACGGCGTTGGGTAAATACATGAGCAACCAAACGAGCTAAAGCTTTTTCATCTTTTGCAACAATTGGTTTTTGTTCATATGGAACAAGGCGGAAAACAGCACTTGTTACTTTAGGTGGCGGGTTAAATGCACCAGCTGGCACTTCAAATAAAAACGTAGGTTGGCAATAATACTGAATCATTACCGACAAGCGTCCATATTCTTTTGTGTTTGGTTCGGCAGTAATACGTTCAACCACCTCTTTTTGCAGCATAAAGTGCATGTCTTTAACTTTACTGCCAAATTCCAAGAGATGGAAAAGTAATGGAGTTGAAATGTTATAAGGTAAATTACCAACCACACGTAATGGTCGACCATCTTTTACCAGTTCATTAAAATCATATTTTAATGCATCAGCTTCGATAATAGTTAAACGTTCAGGATGTGGAACGCGTTCTGGCAAGCCTGCCGCTAAATCACGATCTAGCTCAACCACTGTTAATGCATCACACTCTCCAATTAAAGGAGAAGTTAAAGCAGCCAAACCAGGTCCAATTTCAACAACATTTTCACCCGCACGCGGATTCACCGAGCGCACGATTTTGGCAATGACTCGCTGATCATGTAAGAAGTTTTGGCCAAAACGTTTACGAGCTTTATGCCCTTCATCTTTCGGGTTTAGGGCATTAATTTGATACATATAACATTTCCAACATGAAAAATTTAGCTCGCTGCCAAAGATAACGCTAAATCGACAGCGACATTTAAACTTGAGCTTTTTGCCAAACCAGTCCCAGCCAACGACAATGCAGTGCCATGATCGACCGAGGTTCGGATGAATGGCAAACCCAATGTAATATTGATGGCCTCACCAAACCCTTGTGATTTTAACACAGGTAAACCTTGATCATGGTACATAGCGAGTACAGCATCAGCATTTTTAAGATGCTCAGGGGTAAATAAGGTATCCGCAGGCAAGCTTAGGCTCATTTTAATTCCTTGCGCTCGATAAGTTTCGAGTACCGGATTAATGGTATCAATCTCTTCACGGCCCAAATACCCATCTTCCCCCGCATGAGGATTTAAGCCACACACCAATATCCGCGGATCAACAATCTTAAATTTAGTTTTTAAATCATGTATTAAAATATCAATGACTTGATGTAAACGCTCTTTGGTAATTGCATCGGCAACATCCCTTAAAGGCAAATGCGTAGTCGCTAAAGCAACGCGCAGAGTCTTGGTTGCAAGCATCATGACAACGCGCTTTACCCCTGCAAACTCTTGATAGTATTCAGTGTGACCACTAAACAAAATGCCTGCATCATTAATGACCGATTTTTGCACTGGTGCCGTAGCTACCCCAACACTTTTACCAAACATGGCATAATCAGCTGAGCGGCGTAATTGTTCTAATACATAAGCCGCATTAGCTGAATTTAATTGGCCATCAATAACCGCCGTTTCTAAAGGTACATGCTCTATATAAAGCTCACCTGAAGACGATGATTCAGCTTGTCCCGTATATTCTATAAATTGAATATTTATACCGAGTTTCTGGGCACGTTGTTCTAATAAATTTTGGTCACCCAAGACAACAATAGGGCGCACATCAACTCGCTGAGCCAAGCTCAAGCAAATATCTGGACCAATACCAGCCGGCTCACCGGAAGTGACATATAAAGGCAGCACAATCACCCCAGACACATAACTAAAAATTTGTTTGATTTTAACATATCCCACATTCATCGGTTTATGGATTAAATTATGTGGCTTAAACTGGATTTTTCTTGTGACTTTGAACAAACTCGTTTAGAATGCTCGCTCCTTTTGTTTGGACAGATTCCATAGTCCAAACCAACTATAATAGGTAGTGGTTTAATGAAAACTCTCAGCGCTAAGCCAGCTGAAGTTCAACATGACTGGTATGTTGTTGATGCTTCTGGCAAAACTTTAGGTCGCCTTGCGACTGAAATCGCTCGTCGTTTACGCGGTAAGCACAAAACTTCTTATACTCCTCACGTTGACACTGGCGATTACATCGTTGTGATTAATGCTGAACAAGTTCAAGTGACTGGTAAAAAAGCGCTTGATAAGAAATATTATCGCCATACTGGTTTCCCTGGTGGTATCCGTGAGACTAACTTCGAGAAGTTAATTGCTCACAAGCCTGAAGCTGTTCTTGAAAAAGCAGTTAAAGGCATGTTGCCAAAAGGTCCTCTTGGTTATGCAATGATCAAAAAAATGAAAGTGTACGCTGGTACTGAGCATCCGCATGCTGCTCAACAGCCACAAGTTTTGGACATCTAAGGGATACAGCACATGGCTACTAATTATGGTACAGGTCGCCGTAAGACCGCAACTGCACGTGTTTTCTTGTCTGCTGGTACAGGCAAACTCGTTATTAACAACCGTACTTTAGAGCAATATTTCGGTCGTGAAACTGCTCGTATGGTTGTTCGTCAACCTTTAGAACTTTTAGAAGTTACTGAAAAGTTTGACCTTTACATCACTGTTAAAGGTGGTGGTATCGGTGGTCAAGCTGGCGCGATCCGTCACGGTATTACTCGTGCGCTTATCGCTGCTGACGAAACTTTAAAACCTGTTCTTCGTCAAGCTGGTTTCGTTACTCGTGATGCTCGTGAAGTTGAACGTAAGAAACTTGGTTTACGTAAAGCTCGTAAGCGTCCTCAATTCTCTAAACGTTAATTCGTTTATCGAGTTGGACAAAAAGCCTTGGATTTTTCCAAGGCTTTTTTATTATGAAAATCGAACAATAAAATGCAAACTTATAAATATAAACAAACTATCTCTTTAGAACCGTGATTTCCTAGAGCATTTTTAGTATCCTAATCGATTCACTCAACCACGTCGTCTTGTGATATGTCGGTCGAAAACACCTCTATTCAGGGGATTACCCTTTACAGTCATGCTGATGATTTCCGTTCTCACTGGATTCGTTTTCTATTAGCAGAAAAGCAAATCAAATATCAATTGATCATAACTGACCATGAAGACGAAGATTTAGCAAGTTTGAATCCTTATAACCAATTGCCGATGTTGGTCGAGCAAAATCTTAAATTATTTTCAGCGCCTATTATTGCTGAATATTTAGATGATCGTTATCGCCAAAGTAAGCTTTACGCAGATGCTCCAATGATGCGTGCAGAGCAGCGTCAATATATCTGGAGACTTGAAAACGACTGGTTTAAGTTAGCAGATCACATGTTAAAACATGCTGATTCTTTAAATATCGAACAAAAGCAAAAAGCTCAAAAAGAATTACGTGAAACTTTAATTTCACTTACTCCCCTATTTCAGCACTTTCCCTATTTCATGTCTGAAAATTTCACAATTTTGGACTGTATGCTTGCACCTATCTTTTTAAGATTAAATAGCATGGGAATCGATTTACCCAAACAGCATTGCCGACCGATACTTTTGTATTGTAAACGTATCTTTGAGAGACCTTCTTTTGCTAAATCAATGACGGCTCAAGAGAAAAACCGTTACAATGAACTATTAAATATGGAATAGTGTGATATGTCTGAGCAAACTATTGATTTAACCCCTACACGTCCTTATCTTGCTCGTGCAATCTATGAATGGATTTGTGATAACCAACTTACTCCTTATCTATTAGTAGATGCGACACAGCCACATACGGATGTTCCACAGCAATTTGTTAAAGATGGCCAAATCGTTTTAAATATCGTGCCTCATGCTGTTCATCAACTCGTTATCGGAAATGAAGCCATTACTTTTTCTGCTCGTTTCGGGGGAGCATCAAAAGACATTTATGTACCTATTCAAGCTGTTTTAGGCATTTATGCACGTGAGAATGGACAAGGTTTATTTTTTGATCCTGAAGAATATGCCAATGTAGCGCCTGTAGAAAATACAGTAGAGTCTGAAGTACAAGAAACAATTGAAACAACATCAACTAAGAAAAAACCAACGTTAAGAATTTTAGATTAAATTTAGAGGAAGAAAGCATGGCATTTGATTTAGTCCAATACTTTGCTGAGCAGATAAAAATTCAAAAGCCTCAGCTTTTAAATCAATATCCAGTTAATGAAAAAAATAAACTGATTGATGAGGTGAATATTCTTACGCTTGGAAAACTGATTAGTTTATGGCGCCAAGATGACAATAAGATTTATCAAGAAATCAAAACTTCAGATCCACTTTATATTCAAGAAGTTGCTCGTCATTTAACAACGTCTAAGCATAATCAGTCGGCCTTAAAAAATTCGGAGCTAGAACAGAGTATTTCTGAAATTTTAACTTTGCAGTTAGCAGAACTTAACCAACTCGATGAAACAGGTGGTTTTGGGCATAATGGCTTAAAAGAATTAATTTTAGGCCAAGTAGAACATTTATCTGGTCAGGCAGAAGATTGGGTTTGGTCAACAAACCATCTAAATGAGTTAATTGGTTCTAAACCTGTGGAACAAGAAGAGATATCATTGGATACAACAATGAAGGAGTTCAACCAAATGGTTCACCAAGCCCAACCTCATCATGATGACTTACATATTGAAGAACAAGCTACTGAGAGTTCTGTACCTACATGGTCAAAGATTATTGCTCCTGTCGTTGCTTTAGCAATTTTGGGCTATCTCTATTGTATTTACACACAACTCGTTTAGTTTAATCATTGTTATAAAAAGGGGAATTTTTTTATTCCCCTTTTTTGATTAAAATTAAAATAATTTATTAATCAATATTGTATTAATATTCTATTACAATTACTTTAACTAAATTTTAAAATATATAATGTAAACCTCATCGCAGTCTTAAAGTATAATGTATAAATAATCTTATATTGTTTTTCCAATCTGACATTTTACGTCACTTCTTTCCCAAAAATGAAAACTCTCAATTCACTTGGTTAATTGACTTCAAATTGTTCAGAAATATAATGAATTTTAACTACTTTTAGGAAAAAGTAGTAAATATAACTTTAGAATCCTGAGAGATAAAAACATGGCTAAACTTTCTTTAGATAGCTTAACTGAAATTGATGGTTTTATTGCTTCTGCACTTGTTGATTCAGAAAGTGGATTATCACTTGCAACACAAGGTGGTGGGGAAATTGATTTAGAATTGGCGGCTGCTGGAAATACAGAAGTAGTTCGTGCAAAGCGAAATATCGCCAATGCTTTGAAATTAAATGACAATATTGAAGACATTTTAATTACATTGGGTAAGGCTTACCACTTAATTCGACCTCTAGAAAGTAATAATAATTTATTCCTTTACTTAGTGCTTGATCGTGCTAAATCGAACTTGGCTATGGCTCGTCATGAGTTAAAGTCATTTGAAAAAGAGCTAGACTTTAGCTAATTAATCTAAGATATGCTTTTTATATTTATTATAAAAAGCATATTAAAACTATTATATTACTCAATAAAACTTAATGTGATACTATGGATAGGAATTACATAAATATTGCTACTACTGGTTTAAGCTTAAAAGTTTTAGATGAATTAAAAACTTTAATCAGAAAGTTAATATCTAATGAGTATAGTATTAATTGGGTTAATATTTCTAACAGTCATATTGATCTATTATTAATTAATGAAAACTTTTTTGATTCAGATAATATTCAAAATATTCTTCAAAAGAAAAAATGTCCTTATTTAAAAATTACTAAAACTTCTTCACAAAATGGATATCAACTTGATGAACATACCCTGCATCTGCCACTAGAAAAAGTAGAATCTCTATTAGACTGGCTACAAATAAACCTAATATCTTATTTAAATCAAAAGAAGACTGTCGTAGTTTCAGATTTATCAAATGAGCCCATGCTCATTGATGATAAATTTATAAGGAATTTGCACAGCCCAGAACATGCCAAACTATACCTTTTTGATGATAAAGGCACACTCGCCATTATTGATAACAGGACTCAGATGGCTTGGTTGGAACCCTCACGCCAACAAACTCAAACCAATCAAAGCTTTGATTTCACTTTTGCTAAAACCTCTGACTTCACGAAAGTGTCTCGTAAAAAAAACTACTATTTGCAGGACTGGCTATGGAATTTGATTTGGCATTCAAAAAACTTTGGAAATCTAGCTACAGAAGATAAATATTTTAAAATTGACCACTGGCCACAACCCTACCAAAAAGAATATAGAAAAGTGAGCCTACAACTCTCTGCTTGTTTTATACAGGGAGCAAAAATTACTGATGTGGCTAACCAGCTTAACGTATCAATTGATGATGTCTTACGCTTCGTTACCGCTTGTTTAATGGCAAATAATGGAAAATTTATTTCTGCGAATAAATGTGCTTACACGCCAAATTCTTATTTAGAAAATTTAAATACAGACAATCATTTTTTTAAAAATTTTATAGGGAAGATTAGACGGCGTTTTGGTCTTTAAGGGAATTTATGATTATACAGCAATATAAAATTGTCTTTGCAGGTAGTATGGGGGCAGGTAAAACAGAAGCGATTAAATCGCTATCTGAAATTCCAATTCTGGAAACAGAAGCATTCAACACTGATGTACAAAGCCACCAGAAAACCCAGACCACTGTAGGCATTGATTATGGTGAAATTACTTTAGATGATGGAATCAAAATCGGACTCTATGGCACCCCTGGACAAAGCCGTTTTGATTTTATATGGTCGGTCATTTGTGAAGGTGCAATCGGTGTTATTTTATTATTAGATCACAATAGTCCTAATCCAATTGACGAGTTAGAAAGCTACTTAGAAACTTTTAAAAATTATAACGATAATATTGCGATTGGTATTACTCATGTTGATGAAAATAAAGAATCGTCACTTCAACAATATCGTCATTGGATAAAAGAAAACGGACTGTCATATCCATTGTTTTTTATTGATGCACGCGAGCAAGAACAAATTTTAATGATGGTTGAATCATTAATTGCATCACTTGAAATCAAAGTAGGCTTAACATCTCAAGGGAATGATCATGCTTAGTATTCCAACTCAGAAACGCACCGCCCCGACACAATTGCTACAGCTAGCAAAAACTGAAGCTCATAATATTTTGATGAATACACGTGGTGTAGATTTTGTAATGATTTGCTCTTCTGATGGTTTTGAATTAGCAACAGTAAGTCATAAAAACTACCATAACACCACCAAATTAGCGGCGGTGAGTAGCTCAATTTTGGCAATGGTCACTGCTTTTTTAAAAGAGATTCAGCTCACTGGCTGTAACAATATTACTTTAGATGCAGATAATGGTAAGGCTATTCTGACGGCTATTCCAGCAATTCATCACCCGATGGTCATGGTCACGCTGAGTAATAAAGAGGTCCTTTTAGGTCAACTCTTATATAGCCTAAAAAAAGCAAGTCAGTTGATCGCAGAGGCAGATGGAGAATAACTCAAAACTACTGATCGAAAATAAATACCGCTCAAATAGAGCGGTATTTATCACTTAAGTTTGAATAGTAAAAAGCATTTGCCGTTTTTTTACTTGTTGACCCTGTTGCCCTAACACATCTTCAACTACACCATCCACATCAGATTTAATCTGCTGTTGGATTTTCATGGCTTCAAGTACTAATAAAGTTTGACCTTTCACGACTTGATCGCCTTTATTAACCAAAATATTTACCACAGCACCATCCATCGGCGCGCGAATATTGCCATCTCCCGCTACATCAGCGGTTTCTGGCGCAGCATAAGTCACATTTCGTATCGCAACATTGCCATTCTCTCGATCTAAGTAAAGCTGATCACCATCTAATACATATTGCACACGACGGCGTACGCCATCAATTAAATAAACTAATTGCTCTGGTGTTCTCTCAAGCACTTCAATACAAACTGTTTGATCACAAAGCTGTGCCGTAAACGTGTTATTTACAGATGAAAGCTGCAATTGAATTTGCTGATCATCATATTTAAGTTTTAATGGTAGTGGCACTCCAAGCCCCGTTTGCCACACCGCAGTGACTTTACTGCGACTAAATAATGCAGCAGCAATCGCTAAATTTTCTAAAGATAGAACCTGCTTATGTAAACTGCTGTCGTTTTGAAAATGCTGTTGAATGAATGCAGTATTAGTATCTCCTGCAACAACAATTGGATGACGCAGTAAATTGACCAAAAACTGTTTATTGCTATTTACACCTAGCAAAACACAATTATCCACAGCACGAGCGAGTAAGCGAATCGCATCCTCACGGGTTTTCCCATATGCGATCACCTTTGCTACCATCGGATCGTAAAATGGGCTAACTTCATCAGTTACCAACATACCATGATCTATTCGCACATTTGGCAAAGTTGCAGGCTTCCAGCATAAAACCTTTCCTGTTTGTGGCAAAAAATCCTGACGTGGGTCTTCTGCATACAAACGTACTTCGATAGCATGTCCATTTAAGGTCAATTCTTGTTGCTTTAACGGTAACTGCTCACCATTCGCGACACGTAACTGCCATTCAACCAAGTCTAATCCAGTAACGAGTTCAGTGACAGGATGCTCCACTTGCAAACGGGTGTTCATTTCTAAAAAATAAAATGCACCTGATGTATCAAGTAAAAACTCAACAGTTCCTGCACCTACGTAAGCACATGCTTTAGCCGCGGCTACAGCAGCTTCACCCATTTTCTGACGCAGTTCGAGTGTCATCACTGGACATGGTGCTTCTTCAACAACCTTTTGGTGACGGCGTTGAATCGAACAATCGCGCTCGAACAAATACACATAATTGCCGTGAGTATCACCAAAAACCTGAATTTCGACATGGCGTGGAGCAATGACTGCTTTTTCTAAAATAAGCTCGCCTGAACCAAAGGCATTTTCAGCTTCGGAACGTGCGGTTTGTAATGACTCAACCAATTCAGATGAATGCTGTACCAAACGCATTCCACGACCACCACCACCCGCAGAAGCTTTGACCATAATTGGAAAGCCAATCTGTTCTGCTTGTGCTGCTAAGTATTCAAGGTCCTGTCGGTCACCTTCATAGCCCGGTACACAAGGGACACCCGCCTCAATCATGGCAATTTTTGAAAGGCGTTTACTGCCCATTAACTCAATTGCAGAAGCAGTAGGCCCAATAAAGGTAATCTGGTTGTCGATACATGCCTGAGCAAAATTAGTATTCTCTGACAAAAAACCATAACCAGGGTGAACAGCATCAGCGCCTGTTTTTTTGCATGCATCTATTATTTTGGTAATTGAAAGATAAGACTCTGATACTTTTGAAGCACCAATATAGACAGCTTCATCAGCCTCTTGCACATGACGAGCATTACGGTCTGCATCCGAATAAACTGCGACAGTTTGATAGCCCATTGCCTTAGCAGTTTGCATGACTCGAACTGCAATTTCACCACGATTTGCAACCAGTACTTTTGAAAATTTCATTATTTTTATCCTTATCTCTTATGGCTCATCAGCCCAGTTTGGCAACCGTTTCTGGATAAAAGCCATCGTTCCTTCTTGTCCTTCAGCTCCACCAACCGCTTGGGCAAACTGCTGAGCTGCATCATTGAGTAAATCACTCAAAGGCTCATTGAGCGTTCGATGTAACAGTGCTTTAGTCACACGTGAAGCTTGAGGAGCTGCTCGTTTAATGTGTTGAATGGTTTCCTCTAAAGCTTGTTCAAGTTCGATTTCATTATGTGCAATCTGATGAACCACTCCGGCACTAAGTGCTGTATGGCCCTCAAAACGCATACCGAGCAAAGCTAATCGACGAGCCTGAGTCAGACCAATACGTTTCACCACGAAAGGAGCAATTTGTGCAGGAATCACACCAAGCCCTGTTTCAGGTAAACCAAACTGGGCATTGTCACGACTAATCGCAACATCGGAAACACAGGCCAAACCAAAACCACCACCTAAAACAGCACCTTCTAAAATCACTACAACCGTTTGCGGAGCACCCTCAACTTGCTCAAGCATGGCACCAAAACGGCGGTTAAAATCAGTATAAGGTTGCAGGCTACCAACGTTAGTTGCTTCAACGCGTAAAGCAGCCATATCTTTAATATCACCACCTGCACAAAAGGTTCCGCCTTCCCCACGGATAATTACCGCACGAATTGAAAGGTCATCGCGAATAGCATTAAAGACTTGTTGAATGGCATTGACCATCTTCAAGTTCATGGCATTACGGCTCTCTGGTCGATTTAACCAGAGATATAAAATACTGCCGTCTTGTTCTAATTGAATGCTGTCATCAATATCTAAAACTTGTAGAGATGCTGAAAGTGTCATGGCTGATTCCTTATTTTTGTTTTTTTGGCAAGATATCCATAAGTTTGCAGATAATCCCCAACATAATCTCATCTGCCCCACCGCCAATAGACCCCAAGCGACCATCACGATACAGCTGGGATGCAGGGTTATCCCACATAAAACCGTTACCACCCCAGTATTGCAGACAACTATCGGCAACTTCACGAGTTAAACGTCCAGCTTTAAGTTTTGCCATAGATGCCAGCTTGGTCACATCTTCACCAGCAATATGCTGTTCACACGCTTGGTAAGTTAATGCTTTAAGTGCTTCCACTTCGGTCATGAGCTCGGCAAAACGGAAATGGATATATTGGTTATTAATGAGGGGTTGACCAAAAGTGGTACGCTCTTTTGTATAGTCGATGGTCTTTTGAATTAAATTTTCCAACCCGCCAATGGCATTCGCACAAGCCCATAGGCGCTCTTCCTGAAATTGCATCATTTGCATCATGAAGCCCATGCCTTCGACACCCACTAAGTTACGCTGTGGTACACGTACATTGTCTAAATAAACCTGCGCTGTGGTCGTTGAACGCATCCCTAATTTATTAAGTGGCTCTGAAAAACTAATCCCTTGGGTTTTTGCAGGTACGATAATCATCGACTTATTAACGTGTGGTTTATCATCAGACGTATTGGCTAAAAGACAAAAGAAATCGGCCTGCAATGAGTTGGTAATCCACATTTTGCTGCCGTTAATGACATAGTCATCACCATCTTTTTTAGCAGTCGTTTTAATGGCTGCCACATCCGAACCAGCATGCACTTCTGATACTGCAATGGATGCAACATATTCCCCAGCAATCGCTGGTGTTAAAAACTCATCACGTAATTCTTTACTACCAAAACGCGCCAAAGCAGGTGTTGCCATATCCGTTTGTACACCAATAGCTAAAGGCACACCACCACACGCTGCACGACCAATTTCTTCGGCAACTACAAGGTTATAAGAATAGTCTAGAGCCAAACCGCCATTTTCTTCAGGCTTACAAATCCCTAATAAGCCGAGATCGCCCATCTTTTTAAATACATTATGAATTGGGAATTGCCCTGCTTCTTCCCATTCCGGAATATGTGGATTCAGCTCATTTTGAACAAATTGATGTGCTGTGCGACGTAATGCTTCATGTTCAGCAGTAAATTTCATTGTGTTATTCCTATTAATTTTTTTAATTGCGGTAAAGGTTGATTAAAAACGGGACACACCAAAACGAGTTGGATTTAGCTCTCGTTGCTGTGCTTCATAAATGGTCTGTAAAAGGAAAATTAATAATTTTCGAGTATCTCGCGGATCGATAATGCCATCATCATGTAACATGGCCGTATTAAAAAGCGCGGTAGATTGCTGCTCCAATTTCATCGCAGTGCTTTGCTCAAGAAAATCGAGCATTTGCGGATTAGGCTCCTGACCAGAAGCTTTTTGCTTTCCTTCAGCCACAATACGCAGTACCTTTCCAGCTTGTGCAGCGCCCATTACAGCAACATGCGAATTTGGCCATGCAAAAATAAAGTCTGGCGATAAACTCCGACCACACATTGCGTAGTTACCTGCACCATATGAGCCTGCCACAACAATCGAAATTTTAGGTACAGAACAATTCGCAACAGCTTGAATCAGTTTTGAGCCGTGCTTAATAATGCCATTTTGCTCTGCATCAGTTCCCACCATAAAACCTGTGGTGTTGTGCAAGAACAATAATGGACGCTTGGTCTGTTCACACAGATGAATAAACTGAGCCGTTTTAGCCGCACCTTGAGGGGTAATCGGACCATTATTGGTGATAATGCCAATATGTAATCCGCCAATCTTCGCCCAGCCACATACCGTTAAATCATCATATTCCTGTTTAAATTCTAGAAAATTTGAATCATCAATAATGCGTGCAACCACTTCTTTCATGTTAAATGGTTGTTTAGGATCATTTGGAATCACACCCAACAGTTCATCGGCATCGTAACGAGGTTCTTTATAAGTCGTTTCAACTGGTTTGATTTGCTCTTTCCAGTTCAGATTTTCAAAAATTTCACGTGCAAGGCGAATACCATCAGCATCATTTTCTGCTAAATATTCTGCTGTTCCGGCAACCTGCGAATGCATTTCTGCTCCGCCCAACTCTTCAGCTGTTGCTACTTCACCAGTCGCAGCTAAAAGTAAAGGTGGACCTGCAAGAAGCATTTCGGTTTGTTTGCGTACAGCAATGACATAATCGGAAAGTCCTGGTTGATAAGCTCCTCCTGCCGTTGCATTACCATGAACAACTGCAAGCTGTGGAATACCTGCCGCAGACAAACGTGCCTGATTGGCAAAGGTCATACCGCCATAGGTAAATACTTCAGCTGCATAATTTAAGTTGGCACCGCCACTTTCGGTCAGCGTAATCAGCGGAAGTTTTTGTTCTAAGGCAATTTTTTGCAAACGCAAAGTTTTTTGTACGCCCATAGGGGACATGGTCCCGCCCTTGATCGCACTATTACTTGCAGAAACTAGACAACGCACACCACTGACAAAACCAATGCCAGCAATTACACCACCACCAGCTTCGGAGCCATCCTTGTCATCATGCATGTTGTAGCCAACCAAACCACAAAGCTCAACGAAAGGTGAATCAGCGTCAAGTAATAATCGTACACGCTCATGCGGCAGAATCTTGCCCTTTTTATCGAATTTCGATTTAGCAGCATACGATTTATCAATGCTTTTTTGCTGAATTGCACGGACTTCACTCAGTTGAGCAAGCAGTGCCTCTTTATTCTTTTGATACTGTTCACTGCCAACAGCAATTTCGGATTGGAGAATAGTCACTGTTATTCCTCCTCAGCCTCAGTCTTTTTCTGAAAGATTTCAGGAATAAACGCGCGGTGAAAACCATTATAAGACTGACTATTTGTGGCTTCGCCTAGTGGATACATTCGTGTCCCTTGCGATGCAGCACCATCAATACGCAGAGTTACACCTGACACAAAAGCCGCAGCATCAGACAGTAAATAACAAATCGCCGATGAGACTTCCGACTCAGTTCCCATACGTTTTAATGGTACATTGCCAGCAAGACTTGGAATAATTACTTTGGCAAAATCACCGCTATAATTATCCATACCGGATGACACAATCCATCCCGGTGCAACTGCATTTACACGAACTCCAGATTTCCCCCACTCAACCGATGCTGTTTTAGTTAAATTATCTACTCCTGAACGTGCAGCACCTGAATGCCCCATTCCCGGCATGCCGCCCCACATATCAGCAGTCATGTTGACAATACTCCCCCCGTGTTTTGCCATCCATTGGTTATAAGCTTCACGCATTAAATAGAAAGTTGCGTGCAAATTATTACGCACGACTGCATCAAAACCATTCGCCGAAATATTCTCTAAAACTGAGGGGAACTGGCCACCCGCATTATTTACCAGACCATCGAGTTTGCCGAATTTCTCAATCACTTCGGCAATCATATTTTTTACGTGTTCTTCTTCACGGTTATCACAAACAATGAAATGAACCCGACCACCATCTTCTATAATTTCTTGGCTTACTTTCTCTAATTTCTCAATTTTGCGTCCTGTAATCACCACTTGAGCACCAAGAGCAGCAAGCTCATGTGCAGTACAACGACCAATTCCTGAGCCGCCACCTGTCACAATAACGACTTTATTAGCGAAAGCATCTGGTTTAAAAATTGATTGATAACTCATCTTTGTTTCATCCATTCATTTTATTTTTCTAAAAGATGTGCCGGAACTTTTACAGGCATATCCAATAATTGTTGTGCAAATGCTTTACCTTGCGGATCGATTCGCAGGCTTGCAACACCACCACCGCCTAAGGCATTCTCCAACATAAAATTCAGTGCATTTAAACCCGGTAATTCATAACGAATTACTCGCCCTTTCTCTGCATCCAAGACATGCTGCATATAACTTGCAACCGTCTGTTCAGTTAGTGCTGCACGAATCCACGGTAAATATTCTGCTTTACGTGCAATCACACCGATATTGCTATGATTGCCTTTATCACCACTGCGGGCATGCGCAATTTCAATCAAAGGAACTTCAATTTCATTTTCTTGATAAACCGCACTTTCACCCGCTGCTAAAGTATTGAATTGCTCTGTAGAAGTGTTCCGAGGAATCTCAACCTGATAACGGTTTCCATCAAAATCGATTTCGACATTAATTTGATTTTTATTAATTAAAAATGAAAATAACTTAATGACTGGAGATGCTTTTGGTCGACCTCCAACAATTCCTGCTAAGGCTGGAGCCATGCCTGTAGAGGCCTGAGCAATTTCAGATGCAAAGAACATACATGCTTCTTTAAACATGTGTTTTACAGCTATTTTGACCACAACTTCGCGGCTATTTAAAGCCTGAGCATGTGCTCCATAGGTACTTTCAATACCTAAGATTTCAACCGACTTTTCACTAAATGGCGGCACCGAACGCATTGCTAAAACACGCTCACATTTCGCCAAAATCGCATCGGCAATGACTTGTGCTTTTTGTGGTGCCTCACGTCCTGCAATTAAGAAACTGACTAAAACCCGATAACCATCAGGATAAGTCGCACTAACTTTATATTGTGCAGTAGGTGCTTGTCCTTTTGCACCCGTCACACGGACTCGGTTCTCTCCGACTTGCTCTAAATGCACGTGGCTGAAATCAGCAATGACATCGGGTAATAAATATGCTTGAGGATTACCTATTTCATAAACAATTTGCTCAGCAACAGTGGCGGTAGAAACCAAACCACCTGTCCCTTGTGGTTTGGTCACAACGAATGAACCATCTTCACTCACTTCGACCACTGGAAAACCCATGTTGTCAAAACCTTGTACCAATTGCCAATCGGTAAAATTACCGCCTGTACATTGCGCACCACATTCAATGACATGACCTGCCAAGGAACCTTGTGCCAACTTATCATAGTCATCTAAAGACCATTGATATTCATGAAGTAAAGGGGCAAGCACCACAGCAGAGTCAACCACACGACCAGTAATCACGATATCTGCACCTAAATTCAAAGCATCGCGAATAGCCACCGCACCTAAATAAGCATTACTGCTTGCCACCTGTTCTGGCAAAGCTTCACTGCTAAACATTTCCTGAATATTTTGCTGTTTGAGTTGTTCATGCTGTGCTAAAAGATCATCGCCTAAAACCACAGCCACTTTCAGATCTAGACCATATTCTTTTATTATTTTTTGCAAGGCATCTCGACACGCCAATGGATTAACACCACCAGCATTACTAATCACCTTAATCTTTTTCTCTGCAATTTTTTTAAGTAGAGGTGCCATCACTCGACTGACAAAATCCAAAGCATAACCATGCTTTGGTTCCACCATCTTCGCTTTTGCCATAATCGACATGGTGATCTCAGACAAATAATCAAAAACCAAATAATTAATATCGGTTAGATGTACTAATTGGAAAGCGGCAGTATTAGTGTCTCCCCAAAAACCTGAGGCACAACCTATTTTTACGACACGCTCATCATCCTGTTGATTACTTGCCATCTTATTTCTCATTATTTTGTTTAAAAATCAAACTCAACATTACCAAGCAAGCGCTTGGTTTGTAAAGAGCAAAATGTTATTGTGAAATTGACCAAAACTGCCAAACTCGACAGCTCAGCTAAAACATGATGAGGTTTGGCAAACTTTTCTGTTAAGTATTTTTATATAAAGGATTCGGCTTTCGCATGATTGCTACTTCAATTGAACAGATTCCAAATATCTCTTGTTTTGATGACAGCCCACGTGGTCGTTTATTACGTGGGGCTGCCTACCTATTTCATAAACAAGGCTATGACAAAACTACTGTACGCGAACTTGCTCAATTTATTGGAATCCAGTCGGGAAGCTTATTCCACCACTTTAAAAGTAAAGATGACATCCTCGCTCACGTGATGGAGGAAACCATTATTTACAATCTTGCTCGTTTACAAGATGCGGCAGCTCAATCTACCAATCCAGAACAACAACTCCGTGCTCTTATTAAATCTGAACTCATTTCAATTACTGGAGACACAGGGGCAGCCATGGCTGTTTTGGTTTATGAATGGTTTGCCCTATCAAAAGAAAAACAAGATTATCTTTTAAAAATGCGTAATGAATATGAGCAAATCTGGTTGGATGTTATTGAAAAATTACGCACTGAAGGCAAGGTAAAGCATGATGCCTTTATTTGGCGAAGATTAGTTGGTGGTGCAATTTCGTGGACCGTAACTTGGTATAAAGCTGAGGGTAAAGTCAAAATTGATGAGTTAACCGAAATAGTCTGGGAGATGGCATTAAAATGAGTCTAGTCTATTTACGTAAACCCAAGAAAAATGACCTTGCAGAAATTAAAGAAGCTTATGTACGTAGTGTTCAATTACATCAACCGTGGGCATATCCACCAGCTGACTTTCAAACATATTTAGAGCAAGAGCATCGCTATTTTGTCTGCTTAACCCATAGCCATGCAATTGCTGGAACATTTAATATTTCAAATATTATACGCGGTCAATTTCATTCAGCCTATTTGGGTTATGAAGCATTTCATCCTTATCAACGTCATGGCTATATGACGCAAGGCCTCAAATTATTACTCAATGAAGCATTCAAAAATTTAAATTTACATAGGTTAGAAGCGAATATACAACCTGACAATATTGCCTCGATTCAATTAGTGGCCCAAGCTGGTTTCATTAAAGAAGGTTTTTCTCGGCAATATCTTCGAATTGGAGGAAAAACATGGAAAGATTATGAACGTTGGGCAATTTTAAATGAGAAATGGATAGAACCATCTCAGTAAACTCTGAATGAGATGGTTTATACAAGCAAAACCTACTCTAAAATTAATAACCTAACTGCTTACTAATCAAATCTTTCATAATTTCTTCAGCACCGCCACCAATCATATTGACCTTAACCTCACGGTAAATACGTTCCGACTTGGTACCTCGCATAAAGCCCATGCCACCTAATGTTTGCACAGCTGCATCAGCACAAAATTGCATAGAGCGAGTCGCAACATTTTTAAGCATTGAAATTTGTGCCACCAACTCAGGTCCTTGTAACTTAGGCTGAGTCATTTTCCATGCAGTTTCTTCAAGCAATGCCCGTGTTGAGGTCAATTGTGTTGCCATATCTACCAATTTATGACGAACCACTTGATGATCAATTAATCGCTTACCAAAAGTTTTCCGTTGTTGCGCCCACTCTAAAGCTTCTTCGTAACAGACTAATGCATAGCCATAAGCCACAACTCCCAAGAAGAACCGCTCCATATTAAAGTTATTCATAATAACTTTAAAACCGGCGTTTTCTTTGCCGAGCAGATTTGATGCAGGTACTCGTACTTGATCAAAATGCAAATGAGCTGTATCAGAAGCCCACCATCCCATTTTCTTTAAAGGTGTTTTAGTAATTCCTTCATTGTGCGCATCAACGAGCAACATTGAAATACCTTCTGCACCTGTTTTAGTTGGGTCTGTACGCACTGCAACTGTATAGTAATCTGCACGAATTCCCGATGTGATAAACGTCTTCTCACCCGAGACAATATAGTAATCACCATTACGAACAGCTTTAGTCTGTAATGCAGCGACATCCGAGCCACCACCAGGTTCTGTAATAGCTAAAGCAGAAATTTTTTCACCGGAAATAATACCTGGCAGGACTCTAGCCTTTAACTCCTCACTTCCAAAGTGCTGAATGGGAGGGGCGCCAATTGTGTGCACCATAAGTGAGGTATGTACCCCCCCAGAACCCGCCTTTGCCATTTCAATACCAGCCAGTAATGAATAGAACGGATCTGCATCAGGAATACCACCATATTCTTCAGAAAAACCTAGCCCTAATAGGCCAATTTCAGCAGCCTTTCTATAAAGCTCTCTAGGAAATGTCTCAGCCTCATCCCATTCATTCACAAAAGGTGCCATTTCTTTTTGTACAAATCGGCGAACATTATCAGCAAAAGCAATGTGTTGTTCATTATAGTAAATTGGGTTGAGTTGCATGTTTAAAAATGTCCTTATGTTTTTATTTAATTCCTAAACATATCTTGTCATGTTTACAGTCAATCAAAAGTTGCAAGAATCTCCATTTTCTTGGCATAAAACATCAAACGGAATTATTTTTATTTATGTACAACGCCTATACTCTTAAGCAGCAACGAAAACCACGAACAGCATAATAAGACTGTGCTCCATTATGATAAATGAATACCCGACCATAACGTCGGTCAGCAAAAATAGCTCCATCTAACCGTCGAATCGCATCTGGGGTTTTGAGCCAACTTGATGTTTTAAGATCAAATTCCCCTAACTTTTGCAATTCATGGTACTGCTCTTCTGTGAGAAGCTCAGCTCCCATTTCTTTAGCCACATCGATTGCACTATTTTTTGGAGGATGATCTTTTCTAACCTCCAAAGCCTCTCGATCATAACAAAGACTTCTACGGCCTTTTGGACTCTCAGGAGAGCAATCGACAAATAAATATTCATCCTTCTGTTGATCATAAGAGACAACGTCAGGCTCTCCTCCAGTATTTTCCATTTCTTGCAATGACCATAATTTTTCAGGCGATTCTAATAATTTAGCTCGGACATTTGTCCAATCAATTTCTTTATGGCGATGTGTGTTCTTTTCAAATCTCTTCTTTAATAGTTCAAGCAGTGAATCTAATTGTGTTGGAGTTAATTCTTTTTTAGTTGTCATTGAATAAATCCTTATAATTATTAAACTGAACGTCCATCAAAATAATTTATTTTTATTTTATCTAAGTCAATGTCATCTATACATCGAACATTAATCGCAAAGATAGAATTACCCTCTGCATCTATGCCTTGAGCATAAGGATGAATACCACAATTTTTGCAGAAATGATGATTAATCACATGCTTGTTAAAAGTATAGTTCGCTAAAATTTCAGGCGTTTCTAAAGAAACTTTAACTTGATTACTGGGTAAGAACCAAAGCAATGAACCTTTCTTTTGGCAGATTGAGCAATTACAAGATAAGGCTTCTGTTAGCTCACCTTCTGCGACAAACTTTACCTGACCACAATGACAACTTCCTTGATATTTCATTGTTCTTACTCTTTATAATTTTCATCCTATTTACTTTTCCAGTTTAAAGAATAAGTTTCCATATAAAAATGTAATCGAGCAACTTAATATTGATTTAGAAGATGTAGGCCTTGAAGCCCATTTCTAATTTAGAGCGGGGTCGAAGTTTCCTTCATATAAAAAAAGGACTCATATAGAGTCCTTTTTATGGTCTTACTGCATCTAAATTAAACAATTAATTTAATTTCCCATAAAGAAACACCCCGGTTTCTTTCGAGACCGGGGTGTTAGAATAATGAGCTGGCGATGACTTACTCTCACATGGGAAACCC
>NZ_JBWZIF010000002.1:0-33746 GCF_056735735.1 Acinetobacter sp. V116_7 | reverse complement strand
CCCATGTGAGAGTAAGTCATCGCCAGCTCATTATTCTAACACCCCGGTCTCGAAAGAAACCGGGGTGTTTCCTTATGCATGAATTGAATTGATTGTTTAATTTAGATGCGGTAAGACCATAAAAAAGGACTCTATATGAGTCCTTTTTTTATATGAAGGAAACTTCGAACCTATTCAAAGTTAGAAATGGGCTTCTAAACCGACATATTAATTAGCTATCCGGCAAAATTTTCATTAAAAGATCCACTTTTTCTTCTGGAAATTTCACACCAATATATATGATAAATAGAAACTATATGTTATAAATATTAAGTAGGCATGATTTTTGCTTGTTTAATGGAATCTAAAATATGAAATTATCTGTTGGGTTGAAAGTTGCGAATTCTTTATCGTTAACACCTCAATTGCAGCAGGCGATTCGTTTGTTACAGCTTTCTAGCTTAGAGCTTGAACAAGAAATTCAAATTCAACTAGATAGTAATCCTTTACTTGAAAAAATAGAAGAAGAATCAATAACAGAAAGCCTATCTGTATTAGAAAGCAAAGACTCAGATGATTTAACAACTGAATTAAATGCAAACCATTTGCCAGATGATTTACCAGTCGATACTGATTGGGATGATATTTATACTCATCAATCAACAGCATTGGCTACTCCAGAATTTGAAGAGAGAGAGGATAATCGTCAAGTTCAATTATCTCTAAAGGAACATATTTTAGAACAAGTTAATCTTTTGCACTTTTCTAAAATAGATCAATTAATTGCTTACTGTATTGTTGATGCATTAGATGATAAAGGTTTCTTAGATGCGGAAATAGAAGAAATAGTTTTAGCAGCTCAACAATTATTAAATGAGATGGATATCGAAGAAGACATTGAAGAAGATGAGGTTCTAGTTGTCTTAAAGCATATTCAACGACTTGATCCACTAGGAATCGGTTCACGTAATTTAGCGGAATGTTTAAAAATACAACTTGAATTTCTACCAAAAGATGTTGAATATTTAAACGAAGCAAAAAGCTTATTGCAATATTATGAGCTTTTGATAGCAAATGATTTAAATAAATTACTCAAACAAACGGGTTTAACAAAAGACCAATTAAAGTTTGCAATCAATCTCTTAAAAACATTGAAACCCTATCCAGGTATGGATTTTGATAAACAAGAATCAGATTATCAAATCCCAGATGTAGTAGTTTCTAAAAAAGATTTACATTGGCAGGTTCAACTAAACCCAGATGTATTACCTAAATTAAGAATTAATTCTTTTTACTCTAGTATGATTCGTAGAGCAGATCAGAGTGAAGATAATTTATATTTGCGTAATCAAATGCTTGAGGCGAAAAACTTTATCAAAAGCATTGATGAAAGACATAAAACACTATTAAAAGTAGCATCTTGTATCGTGGAGCATCAGAAAGCTTTTTTGGAGATCGGTGCAGAAGCAATGAAACCATTGGTTCTTCGAGATGTTGCTGAAGAAGTAGAATTGCATGAATCTACAGTTTCTCGTGTAACAACAAATAAGTATATGCTTACTCCACGTGGCCTTTTTGAGTTGAAATATTTTTTCTCTAGCCATGTAGGCACAACTGCTGGAGGAGAGGCTTCTTCCACTGCAATTCGTGCAATGATTAAAAAACTCGTAGCAAGTGAAAACCCGCGTAAGCCTTTGTCAGATAATGTAATTGCTACATTATTGAAAGATGAGGGGATTGAGGTAGCAAGAAGGACTGTCGCAAAATATCGTGAATCGTTACATATTCCTTCATCGTCTGAAAGAAAAGTCTTGATCTGAATTTTGAAGTATGGCTATTCTAGAGATTCATTATGACGAAATAATGAAATTTTAATTTCACCAAGAGGAGCCGCTAAAATGGTTTAATTGTCCTAATATTTTTTGATAGCATTAAATCGTTTTAGTTCTTCTTTAAATAACCTAAAAAAGGTGAGGGATAGAATTATGCAAATAACGATTCGTGGACATCATTTAGCAATTACACCAGCTATAGAAGAAAATATTAAATCAAAGTTTAATCAATTGACGAAACACCTAGACCAGGTGAATAGTATGCAGATTAAATTAACAAAAGATCATCAAATTGATAAGCGCTCTCATAAGGGCAGTTCAAATCATGTTGCAGAGGCTATTGTAAGATTGCCGGGGATTGAGTTGTTTGCTCAGGCAACCGCTGATGATATGTATACTTCAATTAAAAAATTGACAGAAAAATTAAAAAGACAATTATTAAGATATCGAAAAATGCAATGTACTTATTCGCAAGTTACTGTTTCTGTTTAATAAGTTTTGTTAATTTAAGAGAGGCTTGAAAGATAGCCTCTTTTTTATTGATAAAATATAAACACGTACTGAATTCTTGGAAAAAGTTATAGTAAAATACTCCGTTTTACCCCTTAGGTTGTGTCAGAGGTCTTTGCAATGAATAGTGAACAGCTCACTCAAATTTTAAAAGAAGCTTTCCCTGTAGCGGAAGTAGCGGTGAGCGGACAGGCTGGAAAATTTGACCTCCGTATTGTGGATGATCAATTTGAAGGTAAGCGTACAGTGGCTCGTCAACAATTAGTTTATGCACCATTAAATACTTATATTGCAAGTGGGGAAGTTCACGCGGTAACAATTCGTGCAATGACCAAAGATGAATGGCGTAAAGCAAGCCTTTTCGGAGCTTAAATATTAATGGATAAATTTTTAATTACGGGTGGTGTTAAGCTCGAGGGCGAAGTGCGCATTTCTGGTGCTAAAAATGCTGCTTTGCCATTACTTGCTGCAACTATTCTTGCAGATTCTCCAATTACAATAACCAATGTTCCAAATCTTAAAGATGTTAATACTTTGGTAAAGCTAATTGGTGGATTAGGGGTAACAATTGGCTATGAAAATGACACAGTAAAAGCAGATACCTCTACTTTAGACAATCAGTTTGCACCTTATGAGCTGGTAAAAACAATGCGTGCCTCAATTTTGGTTTTAGGACCATTATTAGCACGTTATGGTAATGCTAAAGTTTCTTTACCTGGTGGTTGTGCGATTGGTTCAAGACCTGTGGACCAACATTTAAAAGCTTTAGAAGCTTTGGGTGCGCATATTGAAGTCGAAAATGGTTATGTCCATGCTTCAGTTGACGGTCGCTTAAAAGGTGGCGAAGTTGTTTTTGATATGGTGACTGTCGGTGGTACCGAAAACATCTTAATGGCAGCGGCATTAGCAGATGGCGTTACGACTATTCGTAATGCAGCTCGTGAACCTGAAATCACTGACCTTGCTCAAATGTTAATTAAAATGGGCGCCAAGATTGAAGGTCTTGATACAGATACTCTTGTTGTAACAGGCGTAGAAAGTTTGCATGGCTGTGAATATGCTGTTGTTGCTGATCGTATTGAAACAGGTTCATATTTAGCAGCAGCTGCAATTACGGGTGGTCGTGTCAAAACTACACATACTGACCCTGCATTGCTTGAGTCTGTTTTGGATAAGTTTGAAGAAATGGGTGCTGAAGTCACTCGTGGTGATGACTGGATTGAACTTGATATGATGGGTAAACGTCCTAAAGCTGTAAGTTTTAGAACTTTGCCACATCCAGAATTCCCAACTGATATGCAAGCCCAATTGATGGCAGTAAATGTGATTGGCCGTGGATTCGCGACAATCTCTGAAACGATCTTTGAAAATCGTTTTATGCATGTTCCTGAATTGTCACGAATGGGCGCTAATATTCAGGTGGAAGGTCACGATGCTGTCGTAACCGGAGTTGAAACCTTACAGGCAGCACCTGTTATGGCAACAGATTTACGTGCTTCATTCTCTTTGGTTCTAGCTGCTTTAGTTGCAGAGGGAGATACGTTAATTGATCGTATCTATCATATTGACCGTGGTTATGAACATGTCGAAGAGAAGCTTCAAGGTTTAGGTGCCCAAATTAAGCGAGTAAGTTAATGAATGATGTAAGAAACGATGATCCTAATTTTGATGTGATGGGTAATTTTGATCATGGTTTGACCTTGGCATTGAGTAAAGGGCGTATTTTAAAAGAGACGTTACCTTTATTGGCTACAGCGGGTATTAATTTACTCGAAGATCCGGAAAAGTCTCGTAAACTAATTTTCCCAACTACACATAAGCAAGTACGTATTTTAATTTTACGTGCATCTGATGTACCAACCTATGTAGAAAATGGTGCAGCAGATATAGGTGTAGCGGGTAAAGATGTGTTGATGGAGCATGGTGCTCAGCATGTATATGAGTTGCTTGACCTGCAGATTGCTAAATGTAAATTAATGACTGCTGGTAAAGTAGGTATGGAGCATCCAAAGGGTCGTTTAAAAATTGCCACGAAATATGTCAATCTTACACGTCAATATTATGCAAGCTTAGGTGAGCAGGTTGATGTTATTAAACTCTATGGTTCTATGGAGTTAGCACCTTTGGTTGGTTTAGGTGATTACATTGTGGATGTGGTCGATACTGGTAATACTTTAAGAGCAAATGGTCTTGAGCCATTAGAAGAGATTTGCAAAGTTTCTTCTCGATTAATTGTAAATAAAGCCAGTTTTAAACGTAAACAAACTTTGTTAAATCCAATCATTTCACAGCTTGAGCAAGCTGTTCAATCGCGTTAAAAGCAATTTCCCATCATGCTTTTGCGATAGTTAAGCTAGATGATGCCCACAAGCGCATAGAAAAAGGGTAAACTTACTTTTTCTTTTTCGCCTTGTGGGTAAATTGATGCGACGTTTATCGACTCAAGATCAAAACTTCAAACAGGTTTTTGCTGAGCTATTGGCATTTGAAACCGTGAATGATCTTAATTTAGTGCAAACAGTAGATCAAATTATTGCTGATGTTCGTCAGCATGGTGATGATCATGTTTTAAAGCTTACTCAACAGTTCGATCGACATCCAGCGCATCAATTTTCAGATTTAGAATTATCTCAAGAACAACTTAAAACCGCTTTTGATAATTTAAGCCCAGAAATTCGTGATGCTTTAGAATTGGCAGCAAAGCGTATTCGTACATTTCATGAAGCTCAGAAACAAGATAGCTGGACTTATATAGATGACTTGGGCAATACATTAGGGCAAAAAGTTACGCCTTTAGACCGTGTTGGTATTTATGTGCCAGGTGGTTTAGCTTCTTATCCATCTTCAGTTCTAATGAATGCTGTACCTGCTCATGTTGCGGGTGTACCTGAAATTATCATGGTTGTTCCAGCACCGAATGGTGAATTAAATCCATTGGTTCTTGCCGCAGCTTATCTTGCGGGAGTTAACCGAGTATTTACCATTGGTGGGGCGCAGGCTGTAGCAGCTTTGGCTTATGGTACTCAGACAATTCCACCTGTAGATAAAATTACTGGTCCGGGGAATCGTTTTGTAGCAGCCGCTAAACGTGCTGTATTTGGTCAAGTCGGCATTGATATGATTGCTGGACCTTCTGAAATTTTAGTATATGCAGAAGGTGAGAATAATGCAGATTGGTTGGCTATGGATGTTTTATCACAAGCTGAACATGACACTGTGGCTCAAGCTATTTTTATCACTCCAGATGAAGCCTTACTTAATGCAGTCGAGTTGGCAATTGAAAAGCATTTAAATGAATTGCCAAAGGCAGATATCGCTCGAACTTCAATTGAAAACCGTGGTGCTTTGGTATTAGTTAAAGACCGCGCAGAAGCAATTGAGTTAATTAATCAGGTTGCACCAGAGCATTTGGAACTGTGCCTAGATGACGCCGAAGCAATGAGTGAAGAGATTCGTCATGCTGGAGCAATTTTCATGGGACGTTATACACCTGAAGCAATCGGTGACTATTGTGCGGGTCCAAACCATGTATTGCCGACATCTGGAACTGCTCGTTTTTCTTCTCCGTTAGGCGTTTATGATTTCCAAAAACGTTCGAGCTTGATTATGTGTTCGAAAGATGGGGTTAAAACGTTAGCTAAAACAGCCGATATATTAGCTGTCCAAGAGAACTTAGATGCCCATGCACGCTCAGCTCGCTATCGTTATCAATAAGCTTATAAACCTTGTAGTTTTTTAATTATTACTCAGGGCTGATTTTCAGCCCTTTTTTGAGATAAGACCATGACTTTATCTACAGCACAAATGCGCTTTTGGAGTCCAGAAGTTCGTGAATTAGAGCCTTATGTTCCGGGTGAGCAGCCTAAAATTCAGAATTTATTGAAACTCAATACGAATGAAAATCCATATCCGCCATCTCCCAAAGTAGTTGACGCAGTTCAAGCAGTTTTAACTCAGCAAGCTGATGCCTTGCGTTTATATCCAGATCCAGATGCAACAGCTTTAAAGCAAGCAATTGCTAAACAACAGAATATTGAGGTGTCTCAAGTTTTCGTTGGTAATGGCTCAGATGAAGTACTTGCTCATATTTTTAAAGCATTTTTTCTTCAAGATGAACCGATTCTTTATCCAGATATCACTTATAGTTTTTATCCAGTTTATAGTCAGTTCTTTGGAACAAAAACTAAAGAAATTCCACTCAATGAGAATTTCGAGATAGAAGCTAAGGACTATATACAACCAAATGGTGGGATTGTTATTACAAACCCTAATGCACCAACCAGTATTGCAATGGGTTTGCCAGATATCGAGCAAATCTTAAAAGCAAATCCAGATCGGGTGGTAGTGATCGATGAGGCTTATGTTGATTTTGGAGCAGAATCCGCAGTTGGTCTGGTAAATCGCTATGAGAATCTAGTTGTTTGTCAAACAACCTCAAAATCTCGTTCATTAGCTGGTTTGCGCGTTGGTTTTGCAATCGCTCAGTCACATTTAATCGCAGCGCTTGAAGCTGTCAAAAATAGTTTTAACTCATATCCTATTGACCGTTTTGCAATTGCAGCCGCGGTAGCTTCTTTTGAAGATCAGGCTTATTTTGAAGAACACTGTCAAAAAGTTATTTCTAGTCGTGAAAAGCTAGTAGATGACTTAACTGTTTTGGGCTTTAAAGTTTTACCTTCTAAAGCGAACTTTATTTTTGCTTCACACTCAGTCCATGATGCAGGCAAACTTGCACAGCAATTACGTGAACAAGGTATTATTGTGCGTTATTTCAATAAGCCTCGTATTAATCAATTTTTGCGTATTACAGTGGGTACTGATGAGCAGAATATGCGTTTAGTGCAAACGTTAAAACAAGATATTCTTTAAGTTTTAGTCTGCTGTGCTGTTCATCAAGTTCAGCATGGCAGAAATTTTATCAAGGCTTTCTTGATATTCTGCTTCTACATTTGAGGCAATTGTAATACCACCACCAGCCCACAAAGAGAGCTTATTTTGATATTGTTGAAAGCTACGGATAAGAATATTCCAGCGACCCGTTCCATCAAAATTGAAATAACCTAATGTCCCGCAATAAGCACCTCTTGCTTCTTCTTCTAGCTCTTCAATAATTTGCATCGCCCGAATTTTTGGGGCTCCTGTAATTGATCCCCCCGGTAAAGCAGAGAGCAACATTTGCATTGGATTAATATCATCTTTAAGCGTGGCAACAATTTCACTGACCATATGATGAACTTGATTAAAACTTTCAATCTCGAATAATTGCGTTGTTTTTACGGACCCTGTATTGGCATAAATGCTCAAATCATTACGTAATAAATCAACAATCATGACATTCTCGGCCTGATCTTTTTGCGAGTTTTTTAAAGTTTGTTTTGAAATAAAATCTTTTTCGATATCTTCATATCGAGGCATGGTTCCCTTAATAGGTCGGGTCTTAATTTGTTTATTTTGATTGAATTCTATGAAGAGCTCAGGGGAACAACTTAATAACTCAAATTGATCTAATTTTAAGTAACCTGCATATGGGGCATTAGTAAGGTTCCATAAATCTTCAGCTTTATTTAATAAGGAACCATTGAAATCAGCTTTAAATTCTTGGGTTAAATTAATTTGATAACAATCTCCAGCTTTAATGTATTCTTGTACTTTGTTAAAAGCCTCAAGATATTGTTCTTTAGACCATCTTGGCTGAATAGCAGTTTTTAATTCAAATATATTTTTAGATTTATTTGAATTAGGAATCTCTAACTTCTTTTCAATATATTTAAATAGGTCTAATGCATTTTCTTCATCACTAAAAAAATACCAAACATTATCTATATATTTTAAAAAAGAACGATATTGACCTAAGAATAAAGATGGCTGCATATGAGTCTGAGCATTAATAAATTGATGTGCAGCAAAATCATAACTAATAAAACCGATATAGCCGCCATTAAAACTTGTTATTGATTTAGTATTTTTAATTTCTTTTAATTTATTTTTTTTTAGTTGAATGAAGTCTAATAATTGATTCGATTTTAATATTTTTTTATATTGATTAAATTTTTGACGTTGAAATGCTATATTCTTTTCATTCTGAATAAGAATGTATTGTTGCGGGAGAAAACCAATAATAGGATTATTATTGTCATTTAAATAAATGAGCCCAGTTAATCCTTGTAAATTTTTTAAAATCTCGGCAGTAATTTTACCATGTAATGAGATTTTTTTCTTTAACTGAGACATTTTAAATAACAGAATAGTTAATGAGGGAAATATTAGTTTACTACAACTTGCGGATCATCAGGGAGAAGACTTAGAAGAGAGGTACTTTTCGTTGATAAAATAGTCGAATTTTAGAGTGGGATTAGCGTTGGCATTAGACATTAAAAGCGAAATAAATTGAGCGTACCGTTTGTCGGGTAGTTGGCAAAAAATGCACAACACTAGTTGAACAAAAAGTAACGTAGATGTAATTTAGTAATTGCTAAGCAAAACTACTCAAGGATTGGAAGTTTCGGTTGCTATATAAAGAAAAATGCAACTTGAGACAATGAGAGTGGTTAAAGTCAAAAAATAAATGCTCTTGGGAGAGTGCTCAATGAAAATGTTCACTAAACTTGCTTTAGTTTCTTCTTTAGCTATCAGTGCAAATGCAATGGCAATGCAGTCAATGGATGATGCTGCACTAAGCGCTGCTACAGGTCAAGATGGTATTAACATCGGTATCGCTTTAGGTGCTGGCGGTATCTCTATCGACAAATTATATATTCACGATAACGATGGTTTAGACCCAACTACAGGTATTGCCGGTGCAGCAGCAACTGCGGGTGCTATTACAATCACAGGTACAACTGCAACTAATGGTAAGGCTATAACTCTTACGCAGGTAGATACCACAAAGAATCTATTAGATCTTAAAATTGATAGCGTTGGTGCATCTGCTACAAATGGAGCGTTTTTAAACGTTGCTGCAAATGTAGGGGCAGTTAATGTAAAAGTTGGCTCTATCGGTGTTGGTAGTTCTGGTACTTTAAATGAAACAACAGCTGTACGTGGTATTACAGAAGCAGCGCCGACTGAAATTCTTTCTGGTTTAGATTTATCTTTAGGCGCAATTTCAGCTAATGTTCAATTAGGTGCTACCCCACAGGGTGCAATGATCAAGGTAAATTCCAGCTTACAAGGTGGTTTGACACTATCTAACCTAGGCATCAATGATGCTGCGGGTGGTGGTAAAATTGTCCTAGACAAAGTAATGGTACGTGGTGCAGGAAATACAACTGGTAACCTAGATGTGAATGCAGACATTTCTGTTGTACCAACAGGGTTGAAGATTCAAAATAACAGTACTCAAGGCATGAATGTATATGCACAGGGTATTCACTTAGGTTCTAATACTGCTGCTTCAATAGGTGATGTTGAAATCCAAGGTATTAATGTTGGTACTTCTACAATTACAATTTCTGGTCACTAATTTAAAAATTTGAAAATAAAAAGCGCGTTTAATACGCGCTTTTTTAATTGAAGTTTTAATTAAATTTCTCTTAAGAATTAATGAAATTACTATATATATATTAAATAGATTAAAACGGCGGCTAGTTAAGAATGAGAGCTAATTAACAGTTTAATTAGAGTAGAACTATACGTTCATCAAAAAGATTAAAAAAAAGCTGTTTTTTACAAAAAAAAAAGGTATCTTCGAGACACAGGGATGTAGAGCTATTGCTCTAAGAATAAAATGAATAAGGCCAGTTAGGCCACCATTTAGACCAAGTGCTTATGTTAGAGATTGTTTTAGGCTCAGCATTGATGTATTACTTTGCGACAGAAGCCTTCGAAATAGAAAAAAAGCCACCGGGAACTGTTTATTATACAGAGACGGCCGATTCACGTAATTTATCTTTTCACCGAAATCATATTGAACCCGTTACGATTAAACCTGCGATAGAAGATCAATTTCGCGGTATTGTTCGACAAGCATATGACTATAGCTGTGGTTCGGCTGCACTTACCACTTTGTTAAATGGGTATGTTGGTACCAGTTTGACTGAACAGCAAACAATGAGTGGGTTACTACAGTATGGCGAATATCAACGTATTATCGAACGCCGTAGCTTCTCATTACTTGATATGAAACGTTTTGTAACTGCTATTGGTTTAGATAGTGGTGGTTACCGGGGAGAGTTTCCTGATTTAGTTAAATTAGGTCAGCCTGCAATTGTTCCCATTTCATATGCTGGGTTTAAACATTTTGTCGTATATAAAGCTTATAAAGATGGCAGAGTCTATGTTGCTGATCCTGCTTTAGGGAATATCAGTTTTGATGAAAATCGATTTAAAGAAATTTGGGATAATAATACTTTATTTGTTATTTCTGTTCCTGAATCGCAGCGTAAAGACTTATTAGCATTAAAAGATGCAGATATGCGTCATGTGGAAGATGCAACTGTTAACCGCTATGCCTTTGTTGATGTGCAATATCCAACATTTAATTATGACCGTTTAGCAAATAAAGCCTCAACAATGCGACGGGTTTTGGATAATGACAGCCATTCTTCAAATCATAATCAGCCGATAGAAACTTTTATGCGTCTTTATTACAAACGTAAGTAATGAATTTTTAATTTAGTAAAATAAATAAATTGGGTGGAAGGAATATGAATAATCGATGGATGAAGATGAGTGTATTGGCTTTAAGTATGAGTGCCATTACAGGAACAATCTATGCAAAGGACCAAGTTGCACAAACGGAAGTTCAAAATACTACTGTGGTTTCTGAAACAAATACGGCATCAGAAATAGCGCCAGCAACAGATTCAGTTCAAGATGGAAGTGTAACTCTATCTACAGACGTGGTAACTAGTGATCCTGTAACAGCAAATACTGGAGCTAATCAAGCTGCCACCGCTTTGCAGAAAAAAGAAGGCGATGCGAGTCAAGAAACAAACTTACAAGAAGTATTTACCTCGAATGAACGACAATATTCGTTAATTAAAAGAGGGGAAATTTCTACATATTATGATCTTGATTATACCTATTACCGCGACAGTATTTTGGATTTAGCATTAGCAGATGATAACTCTAGTATTAGTCGATTAAGTATCAGGGAAGATGCTCAACATACTTTGACTAACAGTTTTACAGGCCAATATGGTGTTTTAGATAATTTAACACTTTCAGCAACAGTACCTCTAGTTGCTAAATCTGATATTAATAGCGATTCTACCACTGCAGGATTAGGTGATATTTCTTTAGGTGCGCGCTGGGAACCTTTCCCTCTTAAACAAGGACGTTTACCTTTAGTCCTATTTGGTAGCTTATCTAGTAAAACTGGTGATAGTCCTTACGAAGTTGGTCAAAATGAGCTTTCAACTGGTAAAGGGTATTACTCTGCAGGTATAGGCGCGAGTACTCGTAAATATATCGATCCAGTTGTTTTATTTGCCTCTGCTTCTGCCAATTATGGTTTTAAAGAATCTGGTTTAAATCAGGTACGTGGTAACCGTATTCTAGAATCTTTTGACCCTGGAATTAGTGGCGGTTTCTCTTTCGGTTTTGCTTATTCATTTAACTATGATGTGTCATTAACAATGTCATATCAACAAAGCTTTAACCTAAATTCTGAGTTCCAATTTGCAAATGGAGAATCTTATAAATCTCCAGACCAAAGTAGTGCAATGATGGCTTTTGCCTTAGGTGTGCGTGTTTCACCTGACACGATTGTTAATGGTACAGTTGGCTTTGGCTTAACCGAGGATGCACCAGATGTCTCACTTGGTTTATCGTTCCCGTTAGATATTTTAGGTTTTAATAAAAAACAAAAATAAGGAGATATGCAGGTGAAATATCCTAAATTATGTCCTCTAACGGCGGCAATTGTGATCTCTGGTATTTCTAGCTTTGCCAATGCTCAATTAGGACAAAACCTAGCTGTTGATATTCGTTCACTATCAATGGGGAATGCTGTAACCGCAGACCCACCAGGGATTAGTGCGGTTCATTTTAACCCAGCAGCATTAGCTAAGATTGATGGACTGCAAACTGATGTACAGGGTATTCTAGCTAATTTTGATATCCAGCGAGAATTTTCAGCACCGCCTGGGTATAACGTTTTTGGTTATTCAGATGATCCCCTTGTTTGTAATGATGGTCCAGAAGTTACTGCGAATATTTGTACAGATTTTAAAGACTCAGTTCATGGAGATGTCGAATACGCCAGCTTATATGTGCCTATTCTTAAAAAAATGGTTGATTTAGGAGCTGGTTATCCACTCGTTGCTCCTACAGCAGGAATTGCCTATAAACCTCCAGGTTCGAAAGTCACATATGCAACAGCAGTATATGCACCATTGGTAGCAGGTTTTGGCGCAGAAAATGGTAATGCTGGTAACTATATGGGGCAACAAGTTGCTGTAGAGCGTATTACTTATTTGTCTCCATCTTTTGGTTTCCAAGTTAATGACCATTTATCAATTGGTGCTTCAATTGGTATGTCATATAACGCCCTAGCATTAAAAACTGATCTTCGTTTTCCAAATGAGATGATTGGTGTTTTACGTATGGTTGATGAAGTAGTTTGTGCGCCATTTAAGAATAATAATGACATGATTACTGATCTATTATTATTCGGAATGTGTAATGCTCAGGAAGGTATGAACCCATTCAATAAAATGGGAGCCTTACAAGTTTCCATGGAGCAGTCTTTAAGCCCAAGTTATAACTTAGGCTTGTTGTGGGAGCCGACTGATGATTTTGGCTTCGGTATGGTCTACCAAAGTTCAGCCAAGATGCGTATGAAAGGCAAATACATGATTGATAATGCCAAAGCGCCTCAAGAATTGGTACGCGGGCTGAACTCATCTGCGACTGGACAAATTCTAGCTCGAATTCTTGGTTTACCTGGATATGTACCTGATATTGAATCGGGTTTAGTCGCGATGGATTTAGAATATCCAGCACATTTTCAGGCAGGTATTAAATATAAAATTTTGCCAGATTTACAAGTAAACTTTGATGTTGGATGGACTGATTATTCAGCATGGGATAAATTTAAATTTGAGTTTGATCGTCAGATTTCACTACTTAAAGTTGCAAAACTATTATCTAATGATGTGACCGATAACTCTTTAGCATTGCCATTAAAGTTTACCTCGCCATGGAGTTGGGGAATCGGCTTAGAGTATTCGGCAACGGATCGTTTGAAATTACGAGCAGGTTATGAACCCCGGGCTAGTGCTATTCCTGATGACAAACGTAATACGATGGTTCCAATTAACAATGCGCAATTGTTTGGTTTAGGATTAGGGTATCGTTTTGATACAGATACTGATTTAGACCTTTCAGTTGGTTTCTTACGCAGTCGAGATAATATTCCAGCATGTACGAGTACTTTATCGAATAAATGTGGGGTCGATAATATTTTATTAAACCCTTATGCTGGTTTAGATGTAAAAACAAATACGAAAATTACAGTGCTTGGTTTGAGTTACAGAACAAAATGGTAAAACAGTATAAATGGATGTTTCGACCTAAATTTGCTATTTCAATTTTATGTATTGCAATAGCAAATGTTTCTACATCTTATGCAGACGGTTTTTATACGATTATTGGTCCTGATGGTCGTCCTATGATTGTGCCGAGTAAAAGAGTTGATCAGAAAAAACAGTCTATCCCTCAAATAGAAATAAAACCTCAAAATCCACAAGATAAAACGGTAATTCTTCCTGCTCAAAAAAATTATAAAGAAAAAGAGCAAATTAAAGATTTGCCAAAAAAATTAGAACAACAAGCAGAAAAGAAATTAAATACTGCACCAACTGCACCAACTGCACCAACTGCACCAACTGCACCAACTGCACCAACTGCACAGCAAAAAGCCCAGAATACTCAGTCTGCTTCAACAAATGATCGTGAATTAAAAACGCCTATTGAAAATGTAAAACTTCAAACGCCCTCTAACAATGAATGGCAAAAAGATTTGCTTTTAATTCCACCACCGACAAAAAGCACTTCGCAAGCTTCCCCAGCACCAACTTCTACACAAGATAAGTCTAAATTTACTACCATTGATGGTGTGGAATATGTAAATAATGAATATCTTGAAGATCAGGAATTTAATCTTGAAGGGAAAAAACGTTTTTATCTCGTGCCAGATGGCTTAGGAAGAACAGAATCAGTAGAGCGGAAGAAAGGTGTCAGCCGATCAACTTTAGATCAGCTTTTTAATCGCCATACTCAAGATAAAGAGTCTACAGTTGTATTAGCGCCAACGTATATGCGGTTATCTTCGAAAGAATTAATGGCCGCTTTTGAACAAGATCAATGTTTTATCAAGGGTTATAACAAAACAATTAAGATACTTAGTATAAATAAAGAAGTAAATGTATGGCCAAGAAAACCTTTGAAAGAAAAATTTGAGTATGAGTTGATTAAGCTTGATCCCTCAGTCCAACATTTAAAACTTATGTCGTTCGCTGCTAGTAATGAGAAACCTCTATATTATTGGCCTTTAGCTGTTTTTTTAGATGATAAGGGCTGTATTTTAGAAGGGGTAAGTGGATTTAAGAGTAAATCTTATCCTTCTACTATGTTACAACATGCATCAATTCAAGGTGTTTTAAAAGTACCAGCATCAGCACATTACATGATGTTAACGCCCTTATCCTCTGCCGTAGATGTTGCAGAAACTGAGTTATCGAATCAGGGACAAATTCAAATTTCCGTATTACGTTAAAAATAAGTAGGGTATCTAATGAATAAAAAAGTTTTATGGCCTTTTGCACTAACCACATTAGCGATTATGCTAAATGGATGTGGTGGCGGTAGTTCCACAATAAATGAGAATCCTACAAACGGATCAGGAGGGGCTACAGCTAATGGAAGTTGTTCTATAACAAGTAATGATTGTCTACAATTTTCTTTAGATTACCCAATTGCTGGTATTAATTTTACATGTAGTAGTGCAGCGAATCTAAGCTTTGTTACCAAAGCTTCAGGTAATAGTGTTATTGGATCTTGTAAAGCTGGAGATACAGCTAGTTTTTATTTGCAAGATTCTAAAGCTATAAGAAAAATTGAACTAGGCTCTGTTAAGCTAGACACTGTTTCAAAAATTCAGATGACTGTTCCACCGCGTTTGAAAATCATGGATATGGCGATTGGATTAACTGGACAGACCCCAACATCACTTAGCCAAAATGATCCTACAGTCCGAGTTGCAATGGCATTGGTAAAACTCTTTCAAAGCATTGGCTTAGAGCGTAGTGATAATATTGCTGGTGATTTGCAGCCGACACAATTTACCGATGATAAGAAGAATACTTTAAATATTTTAGTTCAAAATATTACAGCTACAGAATGGAAAAATGGGGCTTATGCCAATATTTTAAAACCTTGGCTAGATTTAAGTCAGGTGTCAGATGAGCAAGCTTTTGAACTGGTAACACAATTAGCAAACTTAAGTTTAGTGGGACTATATCAGTCAGATTATATTACTTTGGCTCCACCTAATTTGATTTCTGAAAACTTTTACGGATGTAATTTGACTAATTTGGCGGATTGCTCGAAAAATGGGGCAAATACCCAACATGTGTTTGGTAATTTATTCTTATTATCTGATCGTCAAGGATATACATTTGGTTATGGTTTGCAATGGAAAGGAACAAGTACAATCACAAGCCAGGTAGCAATCAGTGCAGTATTAAATGTTTTGACGAAATCAAAACCAACCCAAATGATTGCAAATGCGCAGACTACTTGGCTTGATCCAATACAAACCGAAATTAAATCAACACAACCATTTCGTTTAAAAACTTCTAGTAATGCAAATGAGGATTTAGTGATTTATCAAGGTAAATTGTTAAATGATTCACTTATTGCAGGGCGTGATAGCTCATATTTAGCTTTGACGGCTACTAAAACCCCTAATCCTCAGCAGTATGCTTTATGGAAACAAAGTGTTGATAACCAAAATTATAATGGTTCTATGGATGTTTATAAGGTAAGTCCTGCGAGCTATTTGTCTAATCAGATTTTTAAAACTGCTAAGAACGTCAAATCTGGCCAAACTTATATTTTCCCCCTATATGCAACTCTAAACTTTAAATTTGATACAGCAGGAATTGCACCTATTGATTTGGGTATTGTCATTGATGAGAATGGGAATATTAGAACAGATATTAAACCTGAGGCTACTGCGACAGATATGTCTGGTCAATGTGGAGTAGTTTCAAATACAAGTTTAATTGATAACAATGGGGTTCAGCAGTACAGAATTGGTACAACTGGAGGAACAGAATCAGCAACCAATGATAAGTCAATTACTGTGAGAATGATTTTTGCGGTGCCTGAATTAGGTAATTTAAATGGTATTGTCGCTGGCTTAAATTCAAATGTAGTTCAAAGTACTTCTCAAACTGGTAGTCAAACATTACTTGTAAGTGGTGCAAAAATTAACGTTGCTAACCTATTGCAAGGGCAGACCAGTGGTGCAAACCTTACTACTTATGATAACAAAACAGTTTCATGGTTAAATCCATATGCTTTTTATCAACAGGTATATAATAATATTAAAGATATTTCACCTGCTCCGACTGAAGCTGAAAAGGCTCTAGGTCAGCGTATGGCAGGAACTGTGACGCTTAGAACGGCTGATTGTTATCAGATTAAGACTAAGCCTTAAGAATAAGAGACAAATAAAAAAGACCGCCTAGCGGTCTTTTTTATTATCTAAATAATTAACCCGTATGGTCTAAACGAGTACCCAAAGTTTCAAGATGTGTTGGGAACACTTGTTTTTTACGATCTTCAAAATAATGTCTTAAAGTGTGTTCAACACTAGGGAATGCAAGTTCACCCCATGGAATTTCATGCTCTTCAAACAGACGACTCTCGATGCTTTCTTCACCTGCACCAAAAATGCCATCTTTCAGCTGTGCTTTGAAAAGTACATAAATTTGACCAATACGCGGAATATTGTACATACAGTACAGTTGTTCTATTTCTATCTCAGCTTCTGCTTCTTCACGAGTTTCGCGTGCTGCACCTTGCTCCATGGTTTCGAACAATTCCATATAGCCAGCAGGCAAAGTCCATAAACCATAACGAGGTTCAATCGCACGACGACAGAGTAATACTTTGTCTTCCCATAACGCTAAGGCACCGCAGATTACTTTGGGGTTTTCATAGTGAATATTTCCACAATGAGTACAAACACGGCGTACTTTATGATCACCTAAAGGAATTTTTTGTTCGGTTTTATGCCCACACGCTACACAGAAACTCATAATTATCATCGAGTATAGAGATGACTCAGCATAACTGAATTTTTAGACTTACGCATCAACTCTATTCCCTAAGTTTGATTTTCAGATATGATGCAAAGAGAGATAGAATAATAGGTGAATGGTATGGAAGAGCACTTGCTAACACAAAAGTTACAGCAAAGATTGCGCTTTTCCACCCGCATACAAGAAGCACAAGCAGCAGTACTGATAGCAATTACTAATGAAAATGATCCGAAGGTACTGCTTACACGCCGTTCAATACATATGAACAACCATGCGGGGGAAGTTTCTTTTCCGGGTGGAAAGCGTGATCCTAGTGATACCAGTAATATTGTTGTAGCGTTAAGAGAAGCTCAGGAAGAGACAGCTTTAAATCCGTTCGATGTGCAGTTGTTAGGTGATTTGCCGATGCAGCGTGCAAGAAGTGGGTTATCTGTAAAACCGATCGTTGGACTTATTCCTCCAGAGGTGACTTTAATACCTCAGCCTACCGAAATTGATCGAATTTTCTTTGTCCCGTTACAGCAACTGATCGAGACGCGTCCAACACCCTATGAAGTTCGATATGCCCATCAGTCTTTATATTTTCCAAGCTTACAGATTGATAATGAAATTATTTGGGGTTTAACTGCTCGTATGTTAGTTGCTCTGTTTAAATATGGATTGGGTTATCAAAAAGATTGGCCATTTTTACTCAACTCACCAACCTTTGGAATGCCAAAGTTTTCTCATAAGAATAAATGATCAGGATTGATAAATTATGATGTATAGCTATCAAGGACAGCACCCAAAAGCCTTACATGAGCCATGGGATGGTTGGGTTGCTCCAACAGCAACGCTCATTGGACAAGTGGAATTAGGCCGTCAGGTCAGCATTTGGTTTGGAGCTGTAGTTCGTGCCGATAACTGTGTAGTTCGAATTGGCGATTTCTCTAATATTCAGGAAAATTCTGTACTACATACCGATGCGGACCTTGAGTTGAACATTGGTGAATATGTCACAGTCGGCCATAAAGTCATGCTGCATGGTTGTACGATTGGTGATAATAGTTTGATTGGTATGAACGCCGTAATTTTAAATCGGGCTGTGATTGGTAAAAATTGTATTATCGGTGCTAATGCTTTAATTCCTGAAGGGAAGGTGATTCCAGATAATTCAGTGGTGATGGGGTCACCTGGCAAAATTGTCAAAACTTTAGATGAAGATGGTGCTGCAAAAATACGTTTGAGTGCATTGCATTATGCTGAACACTTTAAGAACTATTCAGATTTAAAAGAATTCCACTTTTAACTCTTTTTTAGAAAAATATTTTTATGCCAAGCACAAGCTTGGCATTTTTATTTTAAAAGAGAACAACTCGCCTATCAGAGCCGAGTGGGGTATCATAACCCTCGTTTTTAATCTGATTTAATACTAAGGTTGTGCATGAAATTGCTGGCGTTGGAAACTGCAAATGAGCAGTGTTCTATTTCATTAGTCGATGAAACCCAAGAACTGTTTTTTCAACTCGATACGCGGGCGAAAGCACAAACCCAGACCATTTTGCCCATGATTGAGCAGGGGCTACAACAAACAGGTCTTGAGGTTGCTGGTCTAGATGCGATTGCCTTTAGCCGTGGGCCGGGTTCTTTTAGTGGTGTTCGCATTAATGCAGCTGTGACTCAGGCATTGGCATGGTCACAAGATTTACCCGTTATTCCTGTTTCGAGTTTGCAAGCTTTAGCTCAAGCGGCATACCGACTTGAAGGTTTGAAACAAGTGACTGCGGTTCTCGATGCGCGTATGAACGAAGTTTACATTGCAAGTTATGTTCTAGATGAACATGGAATTATGCAATGTATTGATGAAGAAAAATTAATGGGCTACGAGCCAGCTGCTGCTTACGCAAAACACTGCTTAATTGGTTCGGGCGCAAAGTTACTTCAAGCTGATGCAGATCATCAAACAATCACTGCAACTGCACAAGACATTGCTTCTATTGCACGTGTGTATGCAGAAGAAAAGCAGTGGGTTGATGCTGAACATGCTTTGCCAGTTTATTTACGTGATGATGCATGGAAAAAAATAGCAGATCAGGGTAAAGCAAAATAAAGGCGAATCATGCACATATATTTTGAAGTAGATTTTCAACAACAAGCACAGCACTACCAAGCTGTGCTTTGTTCTAGAGGTGTGACTGTAGATTTGCAGTTAGTTGAAAAACTGAATGCACGTTTTCTGCGTTTAAATCCTGAGTTGGCACTTTGTGTGGATGAAAATGGGCTATGGTTATCTGCAAATGGCATGAAAATGCAGCCCGACTGGAAAGCCGAAATTTCCCGTTTAAAACGTGCAAGTCTTAAATCAGAAATGATTGCTCGGGCTTGTCAGTTAGGTGAAAAACCAATATTGGTTGATGCTACAGCAGGCTTAGGCCATGACAGCTTACTCATGGCTTATTTAGGCGCACAAATACAATTGGTTGAGCGCCATCCAATTTTATTTACCTTACTTGAAGATGCAAAAGCACAAGCTGAACAAGACAGCTTTTTAAGCCAGTTTATGGATCGGATTCAACTGATCTTTGCTGATTCTGCAAGTTATTTACAACAGTTACAGCAAACAGCTCAACTGGTTGATGTGGTTTATCTAGATCCGATGTTTCCACAGCGTGACCAGAATCACCAAGCCATCAAAAAACAAGCTCAAGTAAAAAAACAGATGCAGCTTTTACACCTACTTTTACCCGAAGATGGTGAGATGGATTTAGGTGATAATTTGCTGGTTTTGGCCCAGAAAGTTGCTAAACGTGTAGTCGTTAAACGACCGCGCCATGCTATTTTCTTGGCGAATCAAGAGCCAGCTCATCAATGGCAAGGAGATGCTTGTCGTTTTGATGCGTATTTTCAGTAGGCTTATGTAAGGTTAGGTTTTATTGCTTGAATAATGCACAAATATATGTGATATAGTTCAAAAGCATGATTGCTAAAATTCTTAGCAGGCATACACTTAAGATGCCTGACAAAAACGAAATTTTTGAAAACCTTTTATGATTGATCTTAAACCCTCCATTAACTTTTGGCATGATTTTAAAAGCAACCAAATTGCCGGAATGTGGCTGTTTTTGGGATCAAGACGTTCTCTACAAATTGTACATCCATCTATTCTTCAGCTTATTGTTTGGGGAATTTTAGGGGGATGTACTAACTCTCTGTATAGTTGGCTTGTTGCTGGTCAAATCGGTGATTTCAATTCTCAAGGTTTAATTGGTTATGCACTTTGGCCATTTATTGCCTTAATTGTCGGTATTTTCTTATCTCAGCGCACCAACCAACCTCGTTTAATGCTAGTACCTGCTTTACTGTGGTTGGTTCTAGATACAAATATCTTATTAATTCAATGTTTAATTCAGTATTTGGGTTCTAATGGTTATCTCAACTTTATTCCCGATGCTATTTATAACGGAATTTTACCGAGCTTATTTGTAGCTTTGTTTGTGTGGCAAAGTTTAGCGGTGATTTGGGTTTTCTCACGCGAACTTAAGTGGCCTTGGTGGGAACGTGCACTTGTCATGGTTGCGACTATTGCGACAATGGTAGTGTGGCAACTTTCTGTAAAAGATCAACCGATTTGGAAGGTAGAAGATTCGGCTCCAACATTTGCTGAAGATGCTTTTTACGCACAAAGTAAATTGCTGAGTGATTCTTTAGAGCAAGTCCAATATGGCGAGCAGGCAAAAAGTCATTGGTATTTTTTAGGTGTTGCTGGCGATAGTTACCAAGATGTTTTTAAATCGGAAGTGGTCCGTATTAAAGAACAGTTTGATACACGTTTTGGAACGATTGGGCGTTCGATGATGTTGGTCAATAACCCAGACACCCGTACAGAAATTCCAATTGCTTCTAAAACCAGTATCGAGTTAGCCCTACGCCGCATGGGGCAGCAAATGAACCGTGATAGTGATGTCCTATTTTTATATATGACTTCACATGGTGAACAGAATCACTTCGAAATTGAAAATGCACCATTAGATTTAGGGCAAGTAGACCCTAAATGGCTGCGTGAAACACTTGATAAATCTGGTATTCGCTGGCGTGTGATTGTTATCTCAGCTTGCTATTCAGGAAGCTTTATTCCTGCTTTACAGTCTCCTGATACTTTAATTATTACTGCATCTGCCGCTGATAAAACTTCTTTTGGATGTAATAACGAAGCTGATTATACCTATTTTGGACGAGCTTTCTTTGATTTGGCTATGCGAGAGCAATCGTCAATGAAAGATTCATTTAACACAGCTAAGCAAACAGTAACCAAATGGGAAGTGGCTCAAGGTGTTGAACCTTCAGAGCCTCAGTGGATGATTGGTAAAAATATGGAACTCATGCTACCTCAATTGGAAAAGTATCTATTTCCTCAGCAAAATACAGGTAGTGTAGATATTGCTCAAACAAAAACAGAGGCTAAAAACGATGCAACTCCTGCAAAAAAACCGCTGCTTTGAGGGCGAGCAGCGTATATACCAATTTGAATCTTCTTATTTAAAAGGACCAGCGAAGTTTGGTGTTTATTTACCACCAGCAGCTCTAGAAGGTAAAGCTTGCTCAACTTTGTTTTACTTAGCTGGGTTAACGTGTACTGAAGAAACCTTTGCCATTAAAGCACATGCGCAACATATGGCAGCACAACTCAGCTTAATATTGATTACCCCAGACACTTCTCCTCGTGGAGAACAAGTTGCAGCAGGGGATAACTGGGATTTAGGTCAAGGTGCGGGCTTTTATATTAATGCTACGCAAGCGCCATGGTCTGAGCATTATCAAATGGAAAGCTATTTAATTGATGAGTTATATTCACTCATTTTAAAAAGCATTCCTGTAAACGCTCAACAAGTTGGTATCTTTGGACACTCAATGGGGGGCCACGGTGCATTAACTTTAGCGTTTAAATATCCTGAAAAGTTTAAGTCGGTATCTGCTTTTGCTCCGATCTGTGCACCAACAGAGTGTGCATGGGGAGACAAAGCCTTTAGTCATTATTTAGGTGCAGATCGCAATAGCTGGTTGGCTCATGATGCCACAGCTTTAGTCTTAAAAAATGGTGCAGTATTTGACGAAATTTTGGTTGATCAGGGATTAGATGACCAATTTTATGAACAACTTCACCCTGAAAAATTTAAGCAAGCATGTTTAAAAGCAGGACAGCCTTTAACTTTAAGACAACATGCTGGCTATGATCATGGTTATTACTTTATTCAAACCTTTATGGATGAGCATTTACAGTTCCATGCAATCCAATTAGAAAAGGTCGCTGGCTAATTAGTGTTGCCATTCAACCTGAAATTCTTGTTGAGCCATACGGTTTAGATGATCAAGCACCACTTTTTCTAAGTGATCGTGGTCATCTAACTGGCTATCAATAGCAACGTTTAACTGCTCTGTTTCTGGTGCAAGCGTAATCGTTGCTGTAGGCATTAAGATTTTAAAATCTTGTTCAGTTTCTTGTACTTCAAACTTGTGCTTCCAATGATTAACTAGACGTTTTGCAATGCGTTTTCCATCGTTTGTTAATAGATGAGTTGTGCTTTTCATTATCAATCCTCACATTGGTTTAATGTACCTTAACAAATTCGTTTCGCCGTTAGCATTCTATTGTTGCAACGTTACGTTGCAAGTTTGAAATGTTGTCATTTAAGCAAGGAAGGGCAGGCCAAGTAGGTTCTTTTTTGTTATAATTTTCAGCCTCTCCTTAAATTTTTAGCCAGGTCATCCACCTATGTCCAAGCCTTACTTGATTGCTCCTTCTATTTTATCTGCCGATTTTGCTCGTTTAGGCGAAGATGTAGACAAAGTGTTAGTCGCAGGTGCCGATGTAGTACATTTTGATGTGATGGATAATCACTACGTTCCAAATTTAACTTTTGGTGCTGGTGTATGTAAGGCTTTAAAAAATTATGGGATTACAGCTCCTGTTGACGTGCATCTAATGGTATCTCCAGTTGATCGAATTATTGGAGACTTTTTGGAAGCTGGTGCTGATATTATTACGTTCCACCCAGAAGCGTCTCACCACATCGATCGTTCATTACAGTTGATTAAGTCAGGTGGTGCTAAAGCAGGTTTAGTCTTTAACCCAGCAACGCCGTTGCACTATTTAGATTACGTGCTTGATAAAGTTGATCAAATTTTAATAATGAGCGTAAACCCAGGTTTTGGTGGACAAAAGTTCATTCCAATGACTTTAGAAAAATTGCGTGAAGCTCGTAAAATTATTGATGCAAGTGGCCGCGATATTCGTTTAGAAGTTGATGGTGGTGTTGGCCCTGCAAATATTCGTGAAATTGCAGAAGCAGGTGCAGATATGTTTGTTGCTGGTTCAGCTATTTTTGGTCAACCAGATTATAAAGTTGTGATTGATCAAATGCGTGCAGAGCTTGCGAAAGTGGGCAGTGTAGAAGCTTAAAAAAGTATATTGAACTGAGAATAAGCTTGTGGATAACTTTGTTTATAACTATATGGATAACTGTGTTGATAACCGTATGTATAAGATGTTGGTAAAATAAACAAAATTAGATCAACCGTTTATTCTCTAAGCGAAATGTATGAAAAAAGAACGTTTTGGCGTTCTTTTTTTATGCGTGTTGAATATTTTATTATCTGATTTTTTATTAAGCTTTGCTAAAAAATAACCTGTGCAAAAAACGATACGGCTCTGTGTGAAATTTTTTTAGAGATAGATAAGTATAAAACTGTAAAAGTGTCATGAAAAATAAAGCTAAATTTGCTTTAATAAGATTTTAGTAAGAGATTTAGATAATTAATGACGATAAACATTTTAGCGGTAGATATGGATGGGACTTTTCTTAATTCTAAGAAGCAGTACAACAAAGCACGTTTTTTAAAACAGTACGAACAACTTAAACAAAATAATATTCATTTCGTGGTTGCCAGTGGTAACCAACTCGCAAAGCTAATTACCTATTTTCCAGAAATTAGTCATGAAATTGCTTTTATTGCAGAAAATGGCGCGCATGTTGTAGACGCAGGGCAAGAAATAGCTTTTGCTCATTTAAGTCAGCAACAATTCATTGAAATTCTAAAAGCGATTGACCCTTCATATACTTCAACCATGGTAATCTGTGGGAAACAGAGTGCTTATGTGCATAGCAGCATGAACGCAGAGGACTATGCCAAAGTCGCTAGATACTTTGAAAAGCTAACAGTTATTGATGATTTTTATGCACTAGATGACTTGGTATGTAAAATTACTTTTACTGCTCAGGAAAACGAAAGCTTTGCGATTTTTGAACATTTTCAGAAAAAAAGTTTTGTTGCAGATAAAGTATTAGTTCCTGTTTCAAGTGGTTTTGGTTTTATCGATTTGATTCTTCCAGACCAGCATAAAGCACATGGTTTGAAGCTATTGCTACAAAAATGGCAGGTTGAATCTGATCAAGTGGTTGCGATTGGTGATAACAATAATGATATCCAGATGATCAAAGCTGTCGGTTATGGATTTGCGGTTGAAAATGCAGTTGAAGCTTTGAAAGCAGTAGCCCCTTATACAACTGTAAGTAATGAACAAGAAGGTGCACTAGATGTGATTGATTTAGTCCTTCAGCATCAACCACCATTTGCTTAATTACTTTAAAACAAACAGTTAAGATTGAAAATTGTATCTGTTTGAAAACTTGGTTATGCTAATGGGGTTAAGATTACTCATCGGCTCTAGGCGATAAACCACAATGGCTCTACGACACTTACGCAAGTATGCTTGGTTTGTGTTCCTAATGACTTTGGTCATTGGGTGGAGTGGTATGTCTGTTGCTCAGATGCCTATGCAGCATGATCTTCACACTATGCCGTGTCATAGTGAAAAAACTTCGCATAAGAATATGCATGTTCAAACAGATGATCAGACTGTATGTCATCAAAATATGACACAGTCTCTTAACTCACATGGTGAGCATTGTCAGGACTGTAACCCAATTCATTGTCAAATTGTGAATTTGGCATTACAGCAAGCTGTACCAGATATTGACTCGCAATTTATTCCAATCTCGTCTCAATTTAGCAGTATTTATCAGGCTCAGCATTTAGCCGGATACTGGCAAGAAATTTTACGTCCTCCAAAAGCTTAATCCTTTCTTACTTATTTTTTTAGTTCAAAGGATTACAGCAATGTCTCATAAAACAATTAGCAGCCTCGTCGCTGTATTTGGTCTATTGGTTTCACCATGGACTCTCGCGGCAATTAAGGAATATCACCTTAATATTAATGAACAACAGGTCAATGTTACGGGTCAGCCGCTTAAACGAATTACCGTAAATGGCAAGTTTACAGCACCACTCCTTGAGTTTGAGGAAGGAGATGAGGCTGTTATTCATGTTCATAACCAATTAAAGAATCAAGATACATCTTTGCATTGGCATGGGTTGTTACTACCAGGGTTAATGGATGGCGTACCGGGTTTCAATGGTTTTAAAGGAATCGCACCAAACGGAGATTTTGTTTACCGCTTTAAGGTGAAACAAAACGGCACTTATTGGTATCACGCCCATAGCAAAGGCCAAGAGCAAGATGGTTTATATGGCCCGCTCGTGATTTATCCAAAAGGGAAAATACCTGTAGCTGCACATGAAAAAACTGATCGTGATTATGTGGTGATGCTTTCAGATTTTCATAATTCTTCTAGCGATAGCATTATGAAGAATTTGAAGAAATCTCCTGAGTATTATCAAAACCGCCGTGAAACCGTATCTGATGTTTTGAAGCAAGTTAAAACACAAGGCTTAAAAGCAACTTGGCAAGATCGTTCGATGTGGAATCAGATGCGGATGTTAAAAACCGATATGTCTGATGTGACGGGTTATACCTTCTTGGTTAATGGCAAGACACCACAGCAAAACTGGACAGGTAATTTTAAAGCTGGCGATAAGGTTCGATTACGGTTTATTAACGCATCGGCAATGTCATTTTTTGATGTCAGAATTCCAAATTTGAAAATGACAGTTGTAAGTGCAGATGGGCAGCCAGTTAAACCAGTTGCAATTGACGAGTTTCGTATTGGCACAGCCGAAACCTACGATGTAATTGTAGAACCTAAACAGCCAAATTATCAGATTGAAGCAGAGTCTATTGACCGCAGTGGTTTTGCCATTGGGACTTTGCACAATGAAAATACACAAGCTGTAGGGTCAGTTCAAATGCCGCAGCCACGCCCACGTTCTTTGCTAACCATGGATGATATGGGCATGAGTCATGGCAATGGGGCGAGTGATGAACATGCTGGCCATCAAATGAACATGCAACACGACATGTCGGCTATGCCTGAAATCAAAAAAGAAGAGAGCCAGACTAATCATGATCATACGATGATGAACATGAGCCATGACATGAAAAATATGTCATCTGGCCAACATGATCATTCTATGATGCAAATGAAGCCTGACATGTCAGCGATGTCTGAAATGAAACATGATATGCAGGCAATGTCATCGAGTGAACATGACCATGCCATGATGAATATGAAGCATGAGATGCCTGCGCAATCTGAGAATAAGTCTAAAAAGGATGAGCCCGTTTATGGCTGGGCAAATGCTTCGACACCAGAGGGTATGAAGGCACTGCAATATAGCGATTTGCAATCTTTAACACCTCAGCCAGACACACGTGCGCCAGAACGAGAGCTTGTTATTCGTTTAGGCGGCAACATGGAGCGTTATATCTGGACCATTAATGGCAAGAAATTTAGCGAAGCTGAGCCATTGCAAGTTAAGTATGGCGAACGTATTCGTTTGAAGTTCGTGAATGACAGCATGATGGCCCATCCAATGCATTTACATGGCATGTTCATGCAATTAGAAAATGGACAACAAGCTGAAAACTTACCAAATAAACATACTGTTATTGTTCCACCAGGAAAGACCGTTACTGCGTTATTAACAGCCGATGCTTTAGGAGAATGGGCGATTCATTGCCATCTGCTTTATCACATGAGTGCAGGGATGATGAATAAGTTGATTGTGGCTCAAGTGAATGATGGAGCAGTAGATGCATCTCAAGCACCTGTTCAATCTGAAAAGGAAAAAGGAGCGAGTCATGCGCATCACTAAGTTATTTTCTCAAATGATATGTTGCGGTATTTTCTCTGGTGTATCGGTTCTTGCTTTGGCACAAGAACCCTTAACACATGATCATTTACGCGAACATGGTGGACAGATCTATCAAGCAACAAAAATTGATACTGGCTGGACTCAGAATGAGGAAGGAGAAGGCAGTTTTTCTGCTGAATTAGAAAGTTGGGTGGGAACTGATGAAAATAAATTATTCATCAAAGCTCATGTTGAAAAAGCCGAGTCAGAAGATGCTAATTACGGCGGTTCAGTACTTTACAGTCGAAATGTAGCTGACTATTGGGATGTACAGGCTGGGGTAAACTACGAGCGTTTACAACGGGAAGATGAAAAGCAAGATCGCTGGGCAGGTGTAGTCGGTTTGCATGGCATGGCACCTTACTTTTTTGAAACCGATGCATATCTTTATGCAGGTGAAGACCAGCTATGGAAGCTAAGTTTAGAAACGGAAAGAGACTTACTCTTTACCCAAAAGTTAATTGGTAAACCTTATTTAAAAGCAGATGTTGTTTTGCAAGATGAATCTCGCTATGCCAGTAAAACAGGTTTATCAAGTTTACAAGCTGGTTTTCAAACCCGTTATGAAATCAACAAAAAGGTCATGCCATTTGTTGATGTGGGTTACGGCTATGAAAAAGGTTTAAAACAAACTGCTTGGCAAACTGGAACCGACTCTGAACATGGTTGGTATTATGGAGCAGGGTTAACACTTAAGTTCTAATTGCAGAACAAAAATTAAGCTTAATGACATGCCATTGGTTTATACTGATGGCATTGTTTTTTGTGTCAGTTATGGTGCACAGATGGCTTTAGAAAAACAAGAGAATCAAATACATTTAAATAAAACCAGCTCTAGCTGCGGGTGCTCAAGCATGCCGTCTCAGGAATATTCTACACCTAGTGAAGCTGTGCCTAAAAACAGCCAATGGGTGAGTTATTATCATATCCCTCACATGGATTGTGCAGCTGAAGAGCAAATGGTGCGGATGGCTTTGGCCTCTTACATTAATGATATTCAAGAGCTTTATTTTGACTTGCCAGCACGGCATTTGGCGATTTATCACAGTGTTCAAGCTGAAAAGATCACCCTAAGCCTGCAACGTTTAGGACTAGGTGCAGAATTACAACAAACGCAGCCACATTATGAACCTGTTGAAAAACCTAAAAAGGTTCGAGGTAGTTCTTCAACCAATGCGTCACAAAAGCAAGTTTTACAATGGTTGTTACTCATTAATGGCGTCATGTTTGTCATTGAGTTTATGGCAGGTATTATTGCTTCATCGACAGGATTAATCGCCGATTCACTCGATATGTTTGCCGATGCTGCAATTTATGGCATTGCTTTATTTGTGGTAGGTAAGAATCTAAATGCGCAATTAAAGGCTGCCCATCTTTCAGGATGGTTCCAGTTTGGCTTAGCTATAATTGTGTTAATTGATGTGTTGCGCCGTTTTATTTACGGCAGTGAACCCGTTTCAATTCTCATGATTTTAATTGGCGGATTGGCTCTTGCGGCCAATATTAGTTGCCTTTATTTAATGAGAGACCATAAAGAGAGCGGGGCACATATGAAGGCGAGTTATATCTTTTCTGCAAATGATGTCATCGTCAATTTAGGTGTCATTGTTGCGGGAATATTGGTTGCCATTACAGGTTCTCCTTATCCTGATTTAATGATTGGATTAATTATTGTCTTGTTTGTTTTAAATGGCGCACGAAAAATTTTACAGTTAAAAAACGAATAGTATTTTCTAAGACAGGCAAGCTTTAGATAGGGTTTGCCTTCATTTTTTATTTTAAAGTAAACTGAGTCCTCACATAAAGGAGGAACGACCTCCCCCATAATGGGTAATCATGTCGGGACGACCTGACACTATAAAAATTAGTGAATGTTATGGCTTGGGCTATTTTAATTTTAGCAGGTGTATTTGAAATCATTTGGGCATATTCTATGAAAATGTCCGAAGGTTTTACACGTTTAACCCCTAGTGTTATTACCGTAGTTTTTATGATTTTGAGCGTAATTCTACTTTCAATTTCAATGAAGACTTTACCCCTTGGCACTGCCTATACGGTTTGGACAGGAATTGGCGCAATTGGGTCATTTCTAGTCGGTATTTTCTTTCTTCATGAGCCTGTTGGCGCTATGCGAATGATTGCCGCTGTATTGATTGTGTCAGGTTTGGTTCTAATGAAAATTTCATCGCCGTCCTAAGAGAATAAAACTATGTTGCTGTCTTATAAGTATATCAATTCGCCTGTTGGGCAATTAAAGCTGGTTGCGAATGAAAATGCTTTGGTGGCAATACTCTGGAACAATGAAAATCCAAAACGTGTTCGACTGGCCGAGCTAGTCGAACAGCTTGAGCATCCAGTTTTACTAAAGACCGAACAACAATTAAAAGAATATTTTGAAGGTAAACGCCGTGAGTTTACATTGCCACTAGATTTCGAAGGAACCGTATTTCAAAAGCAGGTCTGGTCTGCTTTACTGACCATCCCTTATGGTGAAACAAGAAGTTATAAAGATATTGCTGTTCAGATTGGCAATGAAAAAGCGGTGCGAGCAGTGGGCGCGGCAAATGGCAAAAACCCGATTTCAATTATTGCACCTTGTCACCGTGTCATTGGTGCGGGCGGTGCTTTAGTTGGTTTTGCTGGTGGGCTTGATAAGAAAGATATTTTATTAAAACTAGAGCAACAATGAGCCGTTTTTGCGCTCGATTTTTTTAGACTTTTCTACTAAGCTGTCCTCTATGATATTTCATGAAGAAAGTGCTTCATGGCATCGCTTTTTTTGAAATATTGATCTTATTCAACAAACTTTGGATGTTCTAAAAATGGCTGTCGGTGACGTAACAATGCCACAAATGCATGTGGTAAAAGGTGTAAAAATTGGCTCAACAGAAGCATATGTACGTTACCAAAACCGACGAGATTTAGTCATTTTTGAGTTTGCAGAAGGTTCAAATGTTGCTGGTGTATTTACTCAAAATGCATTTTGTGCAGCGCCTGTTCATGTTTCTAAAGCTCATCTTGCCGAAGGTAATCCTCGTTATTTAGTGATTAATACAGGTAATGCCAATGCAGGAACTGGACCTACGGGTTTGAAAAATGCTCAAGATACTTGTGCAAAATTGGCGGAGATTGCTGGGGTAAACAGCTTTGAAGTCCTTCCGTTTTCTACGGGGGTGATTGGTGAACAGCTTCCGATGGAACGTTTACTTGCTGGTCTTCAGCCTGCATTAAATAGTGTACAAGACGCGGCTTGGAATGATGCTGCATCTGGCATTATGACTACAGACACAGTACCTAAAGGTGCATCTGAACAATTTGAACTTGATGGCATTACTTATACCATGACAGGTATTAGTAAAGGCGCCGGAATGATTCGCCCGAACATGGCAACCATGTTGAGCTTTGTTGCGACAGATGCGCCTATTAGCCGCGATTTAGTACAAAAACTACTAAAAACAACGGTTGAGCATTCATTTAACCGTATTACGATTGATGGTGATACCTCAACAAATGACTCTTGTATTTTTGTAGCAACTGGTCAGGCGGGTGGCGCTGAAATTACATCAGACAGTGATGCACGCTACACTAAAGTGTTAGAAGTACTTGCTCGTGTAATGAATCGATTAGCACAGTTAATTGTTCGTGATGGCGAAGGCGCAACGAAGTTTATTACTGTAGCTGTAGAAGGTGGCGCAAATATTCAAGAATGTTGTGACATTGCTTATAGCATTGCGCATTCACCACTTGTCAAAACTGCGCTTTTTGCATCGGACCCGAACTGGGGACGTATTTTAGCTGCGATTGGCTATGCAGGAGTTAAAGACCTAGACGTGTCTAAAATTCAAGTGTGGTTAGACGACGTACAAATCTGTAAAGATGGCGGCGCAGCTGAGGACTATACCGAAGAAGCGGGCGCGCGTGTTATGGCTCAAACTGAAATTACCATTCGTGTTGATTTAGGACGTGGTCAGGCCAAAGACACGGTATATACCTGTGACTTATCTTACGACTATGTCAAAATTAATGCTGATTACCGTTCTTAAATATCAGTTATAATCAAGCCTCGACAAAGAGGCTTTTTTATTAGCCCCAACTTTTGATATTAAATGATTCAATCCATAAATCATTTAAGCAGTAACGTTATATGCGAGCAGGTATGCCAGCATGAAGGATAGAGAAGACGTTTTATGAGTGATGCGACTTTAATTGCCAACGATGCAAAAAACATTGTACAAGCGCATTTAGACCGTTTAGGTGAGCCAAAAGACAATCGCTTAAGTGAAGAAGCAAAACAACAAAAGTTTGCACAGATCGAAGCAGAGCTCAAAAAACGTGATGCTGTCCTTGTTGCTCATTACTATTGCGACCCTGAAGTACAGGAGCTTGCCGAAAAAACAGGTGGATGCGTTTCTGACTCTTTAGAAATGGCCCGTTTCGGACGAGATCATGCTGCCTCAACACTGGTTGTTGCTGGTGTAAAGTTTATGGGAGAAACAGCTAAAATCCTGTCTCCTGAAAAAACAATTTTAATGCCGACACTTGAGGCAACCTGTTCACTCGATTTGGGCTGTCCAGTTGACGAATTCACAGCATTTTGTGATCAGCACCCTGACCACACCGTAGTTGTTTATGCCAACACATCGGCTGCTGTTAAAGCACGTGCAGATTGGGTGGTGACTTCAAGCTGTGCTGTAGAAATTGTTGAACACCTAGATAGCTTAGGCGAAAAAATTATTTGGGCACCAGATCAGCACTTAGGTCGCTATATTCAAAAGAAAACTGGTGCAGATATGTTGCTTTGGGATGGCGCATGTATTGTGCATGAAGAATTCCGTGCACGTGGCATTGCTAACATGAAAGCACTGTACCCTGATGCGGCTGTATTGGTACATCCAGAATCGCCTGAGTCGGTTGTAGACATTGCAGATGCGGTAGGTAGTACTTCTCAACTGATTAAAGCTGCGCAGACTTTGCCAAATGAAAGACTCATTGTGGCAACTGACCGTGGTATTTTCTACAAAATGCAGCAAGCGGTACCCAATAAGATTTTAGTTGAAGCACCAACAGCAGGTGAGGGTGCAACTTGTCGTTCATGTGCTCACTGTCCATGGATGGCAATGAATGAACTCGATGGAATTTTAGAAGTTTTACAAAAAGGTGATCAGGAAATACACGTTGATCCAGCGCTTGCTGAACGTGCCAAAATGCCTTTAGATCGAATGTTAGCCTTTAGTGCATCGTTAAAGCGTTAAAAAACCTCAAAATGCTTGTTAAATATACATTTGATAAGGATTTTTAACTTTTTTTGACAATAGGTGTTGACGTCTGAGGGCGTCACGCCTAGAATGCACACCGTACCGCACGATGTGCGATACAGCAAAAGCTGAGATAGATCGGAGCATAGCACAGCCTGGTAGTGCACCTGGTTTGGGACCAGGGGGTCGTAGGTTCGAATCCTACTGCTCCGACCACTTAAAATAATATTTTAAGATCGGCGAAGTATCGCATGATAAGCATCATCGGTTAAGCGCCTGTAGCTCAGTTGGATAGAGCATCCGCCTTCTAAGCGGATGGTCACAGGTTCGAATCCTGTCAGGCGCGCCACTCGGTAGCTTGGTACATAGAACTATTTGATGGTGGATGTAGCTCAGTTGGTAGAGCCCTGGATTGTGATTCCAGTTGTCGCGGGTTCGAATCCCGTCATTCACCCCAATTTCGGAGCATAGCACAGCCTGGTAGTGCACCTGGTTTGGGACCAGGGGGTCGTAGGTTCGAATCCTACTGCTCCGACCATATTTTAAAAGCGTTCAAGCTTTAAAAAATATCCCAAAGATTAAAAAGAATTTCTTCTTGTCGTATCGATAGAAGGAATTTTTTTGTTTTCTAGTTCGAAATTTTAATTCAATCGTACTCCAATATTTGAACGTGTTTATATAAGCTCTGTTCTCTGTTCTCTGTTCTCTGTTCTCTGTTCTCTGTTCTCTGTTCTCTGTTCTCTGTTCTCTGTTCTCTGTTCTCTGTT
>NZ_JBWZIF010000001.1:0-33925 GCF_056735735.1 Acinetobacter sp. V116_7 | reverse complement strand
GCTTCTACACGGCCTGTTACTACAGTACCACGACCAGAAATTGAGAATACGTCTTCGATTGGCATTAAGAATGCTTTATCGATAGCACGTTCTGGTTCTGGAATGTAAGAGTCAAGCGCTTCAACAAGAGCAAGAACTGAAGACTCGCCATATTGACCAGCATCACCGTTAAGAGCAGCAAGAGCTGAACCACGGATAACAGGAGTGTCATCACCTGGGAAGTCATAAGTAGAAAGAAGTTCACGAACTTCCATTTCTACTAATTCAAGTAATTCTTCATCATCAACAAGGTCACACTTGTTCAAGAATACGATGATGTAAGGTACACCAACCTGACGAGAAAGAAGGATGTGTTCACGAGTTTGTGGCATTGGACCATCAGTCGCAGCACATACCAGGATCGCGCCGTCCATCTGAGCAGCACCAGTGATCATGTTTTTAACATAATCGGCGTGGCCCGGGCAGTCTACGTGAGCGTAGTGACGGATTGGAGAATCGTATTCTACGTGTGAAGTATTAATTGTAATACCACGTGCTTTTTCTTCAGGTGCTGAGTCGATTTGTGAGTAATCTTTCGCTTCACCGCCGTAAGTTTTTGCACAAATAGTTGCAATCGCAGCAGTTAAAGTTGTTTTACCATGGTCAACGTGACCAATTGTGCCCACGTTTACGTGTGGCTTATTACGTTCAAACTTGGCTTTAGCCATGATGATCTTCCTTTATAAACTGCTCATGCAGGGTCACTGCACGAGCGCTTGGTTTTTAACTAAGAATTAGTTTGGGCTTATAGTAATCGAAAGATTACTCGTCGTCACCTTTTTTACCGCCAGTCTGGAACTTAGCGATGATGCCTTCAGCCACGTTACGTGGAGTTTCAGCGTATTTAGCGAATTCCATAGAATAAGTCGCACGACCTTGAGACATAGAACGCATTTGAGTCGCGTAACCAAACATCTCAGCCAATGGAACTTCTGCTTTAATTGCTTTAGTTCCACCAGGAAGATCATCCATACCTTGAACCATACCACGACGACGGTTTAAGTCACCCATGATATCGCCCATGTAGTCTTCTGGAGTTTCTACTTCAACTTTCATGATTGGTTCAAGAAGGATAGGATCAGCTTTCATGAAACCGTCACGGAAAGCGTATGAACCAGCCATTTTGAACGACAATTCATCAGAGTCGACATCATGGTAAGAACCATCGAATAATGTCGCTTTGATACCCACAACAGGGTAACCAGCCAATACACCATTCTTCATACGTTCTTGAATACCTTTGTCAACCGCGCCAAAGAATTCTTTAGGTACTACACCACCAACAACTTCTTCAACGAATTGGTATTCTTTACCAGCTTCTTCAACATCAAGCGGTTCAAGACGTACATATACGTGACCAAACTTACCTTTACCACCAGTTTGACGTACGAACTTACCTTCTTGTTCAACAGACTTTTTGATCGTTTCACGGTAAGCAACCATTGGTTTACCAATGTTCGCTTCAACACCGAATTCACGCTTCATACGGTCAACGATGATGTCAAGGTGAAGCTCACCCATACCAGCAATAATTGTTTGACCAGATTCTTCGTCTGTACGAACGCGGAACGATGGATCTTCTTTAGCCAAACGACCTAAAGCGATAGACATTTTTTCTTGGTCTGCTTTAGTTTTTGGTTCAACAGCCAATGAAATTACTGGCTCTGGGAATTCCATACGCTCAAGAGTAATGATGTTTTTCTCATCACATAATGTATCACCAGTAGTAACGTCTTTAAGACCTACACACGCTGCGATATCACCTGCACGGATTTCATCAAGATCTTGACGTTCGTTCGCATGCATTTGCACGATACGACCGATACGTTCACGCTTAGATTTAACTGGGTTATAAACTGGATCACCTTGTTTAAGAACACCAGAGTAAACACGTACGAATGTTAAGTTACCTACGAATTTGTCGTTCATGATTTTGAACGCAAGCGCAGAGAACGGAGCTTCGTCAGATGCTTCACGAGACGCTTTAGTTTCGTCTTTGTCGTCAAGGATACCTTCGATCGCTTTAACTTCTGTAGGTGATGGTAAGAATTCAATTACAGCATCCAACATACGTTGAACACCTTTGTTTTTGAACGCTGAACCACAAAGCATTACTTGAATTTCAGAAGCTAATGTACGAGCACGTAAACCTGCAATGATCTCTTCTTTAGAAAGATCACCTTCTTCAAGGTACTTGTCCATTAATTCTTCAGAAGCTTCAGCCGCAGCTTCAACCATTTTTGTACGCCATTCGTTAGACGTATCAACTAGGTCAGCTGGGATATCAGCATATTCAAACTTCATACCTTGAGATGCTTCATCCCAGATAATCGCTTTCATTTCGATAAGGTCAACAACACCTTGGAACGTATCTTCAGCACCAATTGGCACAACGATAGGTACAGGATTACCACCTAAACGAGTTTTAACTTGCTCAACAGCACGGAAGAAGTTTGCACCAGTACGGTCCATCTTGTTCACGAATGCTAAACGAGGCACTTTATATTTGTTCGCTTGACGCCATACAGTTTCAGACTGAGGTTGTACACCACCTACAGCACAGTAAACCATGCACGCACCGTCAAGAACACGCATAGAACGTTCAACTTCGATTGTGAAGTCTACGTGTCCCGGGGTGTCAATTACGTTGATACGGTGTTGTTCGAATTGGTTACCCATACCAGACCAGAAACAAGTTGTAGCAGCAGAGGTAATTGTAATACCACGCTCTTGCTCTTGTTCCATCCAGTCCATTGTTGCTGCACCGTCGTGTACTTCACCAATTTTGTGAGATACACCTGTGTAGAACAAAATACGTTCAGTTGTAGTTGTTTTACCTGCGTCAATGTGCGCAGAAATACCGATGTTACGGTAACGAGTAATTGGGGTTTGGCGAGCCATGATGTCTACATTCCTAAATGTTATATTTAAAACAGGACGCACCAATTAAATTGATGCGCGCGAATATCCAAACAGGCAACTTAAATACCTGCAAAGCTCCCACTTTGATAAAGAGCAATGTTGAATCGAGCTGCTGTACGCATGAATATTCTCCTGAATAAGGCCTGTTTTATCCGCTTAGAAACGGTAGTGAGAGAAGGCTTTGTTAGCTTCAGCCATACGGTGCACATCTTCACGTTTTTTGATTGCTGCACCTTTACCTTCAGCTGCATCAAGCAACTCACCAGCAAGACGTAAAGCCATCGTTTTTTCAGAACGCTTAGCAGCAGCATCTACTAACCAACGCATAGCTAAGGCAGTACGACGGGATGGGCGTACTTCCATAGGTACTTGATAAGTAGCACCACCAACACGGCGTGCTTTTACTTCAACCATAGGACGAACTTTTTCAAGAGTAGTCTCGAAAAATTCAACTGGGTCTACTTTGTTTTTTTCTTGAACACGTTCTAAAGCACCGTAAACGATACCTTCAGCAACAGATTTTTTACCATCCTGCATTACGTGGTTCATGAATTTAGCGATTGTTTGGCTGCTAAATTTTGGATCTGGAAGGATCTCACGAGCAGCGACTACGCGACGTCTTGGCATTTTAATACACCTAATAATATGACACTTCAGGATAATCCAGCAGTTTGTACAAGTGTCATGTACACGACGCTGGCCTTACTATACGTCGCTTGAATTACAAATCTATGAAGAATTCAAACAAGCGAAACGCTAAAGGGCTTATTGGACTAGTTTCCTAGAATTACTTCTTAGGACGCTTAGTACCGTATTTAGAACGTGATTGATTACGATCTTTAACACCAGCACAGTCTAATGAACCACGAACGGTATGGTAACGTACACCTGGTAAGTCTTTAACACGACCACCACGGATAAGAACAACACTGTGCTCTTGTAGGTTATGACCTTCACCACCGATGTAGCTAGATACTTCAAAACCTGAAGTTAAGCGAACACGGCAAACCTTACGCATAGCTGAGTTAGGTTTTTTAGGTGTAGTTGTATAAACACGTGTACAAACACCACGACGTTGTGGACAAGCCTTCAACGCAGGAACTTTGGATTTTTCAACCAAAGTCGTACGACCCTTACGGATCAACTGATTCGTTGTTGCCATATGGCAATTCTCCCGTTATTAAAAAACCTTAAAAAGAAAATACCTCTTTTTAAGGGCACATAATTGTAAGCTAAGATGCAAAAATGGTCAACACGGCAATACTTACCAAATGTTGACCATATCAATCTTTGACAGGATAACTTACAAATCTAAATAGAGTTTAAATCTTATTTTTAAACCTCTTATTTGTAAGGGTATTGTTAAGAGTATTTTTTATCATTCAACTCCTCTTCATCTTCCTCAGGAGTTAAAGCAGGTTTTTGCTCAGTATGCTCATGTTCCTCTACATGTTTATCAGCAAGTTGCTCGATACCTTGATGAACATTTTCCTGAATTTTTTCTTCACTCTTTTTACTTTCTGTAGGCTTTAAGACAATTGATACTTTTGAAATGACATCATGGTTTTCTACTTTATGATGTGCAGCATGAATATTACCATCCTCACCCACATTTAAAAGACGAGGACTCGCCTTCTGAATAAGTGTTACCGCAGCATAATAGGCTTGTAGCGGAGATAAATGCTCACTTGGATGCTCATTTAAATAATGTCTGGCAGCGCCAAAAATGGCTTGTGCTTTATGACCAACATCTTCTTGTAGTTTCCAACTATATACTGCGCTTAAAACAGCACCAGCAACTGGTGTAACTTTGCCAAATGCTGAAAGTTTAGGAATACGGTTTAACCAACCCCATTTAAACTCTCCATCTTCATCGACTAACCAGTTCTTTAAAGTATCAAAATCAGTAGTTGAACCTAACACTTGCTGAAATTGATGAATATCTTGCGTTTCCAACATATTTCGTAATGTTTTTAAAGCTATCAATAAAGTTTGCTTTTCAGCAATCAGACTAATATCAACTTCTTTAAAGATAAACTCGACAACGTCTTGGTCTGTAACTTCCAGAAGATCAAAACCATGTGATCTTCCTGTCTGATAAATCGTTCTTAAAACCAACACAAGTGAAACAGGAATATCTACAGCAGCACCAACCACACCCGACACGCCTGTAATTGCACCTTGTACAGTTGCAATTAATTTATTTTGCTCGATAAGCGCCTGACTTAAACGTTGAGAACGGCCCGTATCTTTAGTGAGCTCAAATAAATCTTTAGCGCCCGCTTCTTCTAAGATTTTTTCAGTTAAGGTGCTTTTTGAACTAAAGTCATTCAGCCAATCAAATAAATAACCTGAGATTTTTTCATCCCAATCTGGGGAAAGAAATGTAGCTACACCATTTACTTTTGTAAAATGTCGCCCAAAGACCTGACGAGTTACTTTCGGCAATTGTTCACGTAGCATTTGTTGAGGACTTTCATATTGCTCAACTTCAAATGGGCTTTTTGTTCTCGATTTTCCTTCAACTGTTTTCCCAGTTGGAATTGGTTCAATTACCTTACTAACGTCACCTGATTGGTTCTGTTGCAAGATACTCAATCCTGTAGAACTGAGCTTTTTAGCCACTCCGAAGACCTGAGAAAACAAATTGTCAGATTGATTATTATTAAATTTTGTCATCAAGTACCTCGATTTTTTAATTTATCTAATTAGACATAAATACTAGGTGGAATGTGGATTTATCTCAACTTGAATGTGTGTATTTTAGTTAACCCTAAATGCAACATACTATGTATTTAGTTATTTTTTTTAAATGTAAAATTGTCATAAAGATTTGCCATAAGAAATAAAAATCCTTTCTGCTATCATGTTAACAACGAAAAAACATGAGTCTTGTTTTCTTACAGCTATATTCTCCTATTTGTTTTCATAGCTGTTGATCACCATAGACTCTTAATATCACCATAAAGGGACCTGTAGATGAAACGTGTTGTAATCACTGGTATGGGTATTAACTCATGTATCGGTAACTCTTTAGAAGCAGTTACTCATTCACTTCAAAATGGAATCTCCGGGACACGTTTTAACCCAACTTATGCTGAACTCAATTTTAAAAGTCATGTGAGCGCTGCTGCAGAACAAGATTTTGATCATATTGACCGTAAGTTAAAACGCTTTATGGGCGTATGTGCAATGTACGCTTACAATGCTGCTGTAGCTGCTGTTGAACATGCAGGTCTTACTGCTGAGCAAATCGGTGGCAATCCACGTTACGGTATCGCAGGCGGTTCAGGTGGTGGTTCAACTGCATCTGTTGTTGAAATGACAGAGCTTTTAGAAACTAAAGGTGCACGTAAAGTAGGACCTTTCTTCGTACCACGCAACATGTCAAACACTATTACTGCAAACGTAGGTGTTGCATTCAAACTGCAAGGTATTGCTCATACAATTACAAGTGCTTGCGCAACTTCTGCGGACGCAATTGGTTATGCGTACAACCTTATTCAACTCGGCAAACAAGACCTTATGCTTGCTGGTGGTGGTGAAGAAGATCATTGGTCTCAAAGTTTATTGTTTGATGCAATGGGTGCGCTTTGCTCAAAATATAATGAAACTCCAGAAACAGCATCTCGTCCATATTCAGCAGACCGTGATGGTTTTGTTATTGCTGGTGGTGGTGGTTTCGTAGTACTTGAATCACTTGAACACGCTCAAGCACGTGGCGCCAATATTTTAGCTGAAGTTGTTGGTTATGCTGCAAACAGCGATGGCGCAGATATGGTTGCTCCAAGCGGTGAAGGTGCTACACGTTGTGTGTTAATGGCGCTTGAAGAAGCTAAGCAACATGGTGTAGACAAAATTGACTATGTAAATACACATGGTACATCTACTCCAGCTGGTGACATTACCGAACTTAAAGCAATGGAACGTGCATTTGGCGAAGGCAATGTACCTCCTCTTAGCTCAACTAAATCTATGACAGGTCATAGCTTAGGTGCAGCTGGCGTACAAGAAGCTATTTACTCTGTTCTAATGATGCAAAACGACTTTATTGCACCAAACATCAATGTAACTGAACTTGATGAAGGCGCAAAACCTTTTGATATCGTACTTGAAAAACGTGATGCAAAATTGAATACTGTAATGAGTAACAGTTTTGGCTTTGGCGGTGTTAACGCTTGCCTTATTTTCAAGAAGTGGGATGCATAATCCCACCTAGGATTATCGATGGATGCACCTTCTGATGCTTTTTTGTGGGTAAAAGCATTACATATTATTGCCGTGGTTTGTTGGTTCGCTGCTTTGTTCTACTTACCACGTCTATATGTTTATCATGCTATGAGTGAAGATGCTGTTAGTCATCAACGCTTTGAAGTAATGGAACGTAAGTTATATCGTGGAATTATGTGGCCTTCTCTGATTGCCACATTAATTACTGCTCATTTTCTTGTAGATTGGGGTGATGCAACTCGACATTACCATCAGGCAACATGGTTTTACCTTAAAGTTGGATTAGTCGCTTTGTTAGTCATCTACCATTTGGCATGTGGCTACTACCGTAAAAAACTTATCGGAAATGCTCACTATAAATCACATAAGTTCTGGCGCTTCTTTAATGAAATGCCGACCTTAATTTTATTTGCTGTTGTGATTTTAGTTGTCGTAAAGCCTCAGTTTTAACTGGGGCTTTTGCTTTTCTTATCCAAGAACTCTTTTATTCACAGCAATAAGAAAACTAGATCTATTTAAAGCTTTATATTTTAAAAACAGAACGATAAAACTAATGAATAACCACACCTCTTTATTTCGCGATATCTAACCTATAGTATGCTAAAGAAATAGATAAACTCATTTAATGGCAAAGCTATGCTACTTTTTAATGCCCTTAAACGCTTAATTCGCACACAATTTATTCTTTTTACGCTTTTTATTTTCCGCCACTTAAAAAACTACCCAATTAGGCATTTGACTGCTCAAGAAAAAGTATTAGCACAAATGGTCTTCGGCGACATGCTCAATTGTGAACAACCTAAAATTATTGCTACTCGCTATCTTCCTTGGCAGTCTTACGGTATTTTTATGGCTCCAAACGGAAATATTTATGTCAATCTTTCCGATTACAGTGAAAATTATGCTCTAGAATCTAAATTTATGCAGGGTATTTTTATTCACGAACTTACTCATGTCATGCAGTATCAAAAAGGCATTCATGTACTACTTAAAGGCGCCTTACTTCAATCAGCCTATTATCTGAGCTTTAAAAGTTACAACCCCTATAAATACACCTACTCTCCCCACAAGGCTTTTAGCTCTTATAACATTGAACAACAAGGTGAAATTGCCCGTGACATTTGCTCTGGTAAAATCCCAAATATTATATGTTCACCGCAAATTCATTTGTAACTAAATAATCAATCCTTCTTTGAACGTAACATTTCTTGCTTAATGTAAATGAGAATTCTTATAAATCAGAAATACTTACCTAGGCTATAGAATCACTCTTATTTAATTCAAATTATTGAAAAAAATATAACGCCCTTATTCCAAATTGGCTTGTGATAAGGCAGTATACAAACAATAAAAATAATGAAGCCTGTTTCTATTCTATACAGAAAATCTCGTTATTTTTACGCAGAAAATATGTGATTGGTATATATTATTGATCTTGACATTTTTGTTTACTATTTTAATTGTTTAATATCGTATCATACACATCGTTGAAAAATTATATCTATAAAAATCAACAATATGTGTATCTATATTCGTTATGATCTAGGATTAGGTTTGAATGAAAAGTTTTAAAGTTGCCCTTGCTCAGTTTTCTCCGCATATTGGCAATATTGACTCAAACACCAAAAAGATGATTGAGCAAGTAAATCAGGCGAAAAAACAAAACGCTGACCTGATTATTTTTCCCGAGCTTTCTGTTATTGGTTATCCAGCTGAAGACTTATTGCTACGTCCAAATTTAAATAAACGTATGCAAAAGGCTTTTGCCCAACTTGCCGAAGTTAAAGATATTGTCATGGTTTTCGGATTTGTGAACCAGACAGATGATGGTCAACGTTATAATTCTGCTGCTGTCATGAAAGACGGTCAAGTTTTGGGTGTTTTTAACAAACACAATTTACCAAACTATGGCGTCTTTGATGAAAAACGTTATTTCCAAAAAGGACATCAGCATTTGGTGTTTGAATATCTTGGACATAAGTTTGGCGTATTGATTTGCGAAGATATCTGGTCAATTAATACCGTAAAACAGTTAAGCCAATTAAATGTTGATACTGTTCTTGTATTAAATGCATCACCATACGAAGTCGGTAAACCACAGCACCGTACACAAACCTTAAGTGAACTTGCAAAACAACTTCACCTCAACATTGTGTACGTTAACCAAGTGGGCGGACAAGATGATTTAATTTTTGATGGCACAAGTTTTGTCAGCAATAAAGATGGTGGAATTGCTTTACAAGCACCAAGCTTTAAAGAAGACCTCTACATCGCTGAATTTGACCAAAAAAACAAAGCGTTTAAAGTGACGGAATCAGCACCTGCTTTAGAAACATTTGCAGAGATCTATCAAGGTTTAGTTCTGGCAACACGTGATTATGTAGAGCGTTCAGGTTTCCCTGGTGTAATTTTAGGTTTATCTGGCGGTATTGATTCTGCCCTTACACTTGCTATTGCTGTTGATGCAATTGGTGCAGAAAAAGTACAAGCCGTAATGATGCCTTATACTTATACTTCTCAAATTAGTGTAGAAGATGCGGCAGAACAAGCTCGTCGTATGGGTGTAACTTTCGGTATTGCTGAAATACATTCAATTGTAAATAGCTTTATGCAAACCTTGTATCCTTTCTTTGGCAACTCACCAGCAGATGCGACCGAAGAGAACTTACAAGCGCGCGCACGCGGCACATTACTCATGGGCTTATCAAATAAATTTGGTAATTTAGTACTCGCTACTGGCAACAAGTCTGAGCTTTCAGTTGGCTACTGTACACTTTACGGTGATATGGTTGGTGGCTTTGCAGTTCTAAAAGATGTTTATAAAACTATCGTATTTGAATTAGCAAAATACCGTAATAGCTTAAGTGAAACTCCTGTTATTCCTGAACGTGTGATTACTCGTCCACCTTCAGCAGAACTTCGCCCAGACCAAAAAGACCAAGACTCTTTACCAGCATATGATGTATTAGATGCCATTCTTTACGCATACATTGAAGAAGATTTAAGTCAGGCAGATATTATTGCCAAAGGTTTTGATAAAGAAGTAGTTGAAAAAGTTATCCGTTTAGTTGATCGTAATGAATATAAACGTCGTCAAGGCGCGATTGGGCCGAGAATTACTTCTCGTGCATTTAGTCGTGAACGACGTTATCCGATTGTCAACGGTTGGACAGCGAATGACTGAGCAGGAAAACTCATCAAAAACTACAGCACTTGCTCAAGCACTTTTGCTTGAGCAGGTGGAATTTTTCAAAAAACAATTATCTATAGAAAACTCACCTATTTATTTCCAGCAGTTCATTCAACTGTTTATGCAACATGCTGACGAAATAAAACTTCATGAAGTTGTTGATTTAGAGCAACTACAAGCCGTTGTGAAACGTTATGCTTTTGAAATGCAGCTAGGTGCTGGTTTACTTGAGTTTATTGGGGAAATTGCGCAGCGTATTTATCTATCTGCCATGAAGTCTCCAATTCAGCTACAAGATTTGGTATCTGACCACCAATTTGAAATGTGGCTCTCCAAATTTTTAGAAATGGAACATATTCCTCTTTATCTCAATCAGTTTTTAAGAAGTAGTCCTTCTGTACAACAACTTTGCCAATATATTGCAACCTCAACCTTAGAACAAAAATTACCAAAATTTCTAAGCGCATCTAGAGTTGATGACTATCACTTTGAATGGCAACACAAACTCAAAAAATTCTCCTTTCTACAGCAACAACGTCTTGAGCATAAACTTGAAACTTGGATTGCCAGCTTTATTCATGAGCAACTCACAGAATTAAGTCTTTTATCGAGTGAAGATTTAGAAAGCCTAGTGCGTCATGTATGGGAAGATATTAGACATAAAAAAATGTATGAGTTTATGAAGCAGCTCACTCCTCTCGATGTTGAAGAGTTTTTTGTTTTAATTTACGAATACTGGAAAGAATTACGCCAATCGCAATTTATGCAAGATCTGATTTTGTATGGTGTCGAAGTTTTTTATGACTTTTATAAAGACCAGAGTTTATTTGAAGTATTAAGTGAGATTGGTTTAACCGAAAGCGACTTACAAACTGAAGCTTTACGTTTTTATCCGAAGGTTATGAATGCCTTTAATGAACACGGTATTTTAGAACCATTATTACAAGCGCTTTTAGCTCCTTTTTATCAAAGCTCAAAAACACTCGATACGATTGAAAAACATTTTAATATGTAAAAAGCAGATAAAAAGAAACCATGCATGAGCATGGTTTTTAAAATGGTGGCTATGACGAGACTTGAACTTGTGACCCCCGCATTATGAGTGCGGTGCTCTAACCAACTGAGCTACATAGCCGTAAACTGTGTGCGCATTATCTATAGTTCTGTATAGCAGGTCAAGAGTTCAAAACCATTAAACTCCATCAAATGAACAAATAAGATTCAGATCATCATTATTTGTTCATTTTTTAGCAAATTTTCACTTTAAACAATTGATCAACCAAAGAAATATATTAGAGATCTAATACTAGTTTTTTTCCTTTTGCTCTTGATACACAAATCATCATGCTATTTTGTGAAGCCTTTTCTGCATCACTTAAGTATTGATCGAAGTGCTCTGCTTCACCTTCTAAAATGGCAGTTTCACATGTGCCGCAAACCCCTTCACGACATAAACATTCCACATCAATATTTAATGTTTCGATGGCTTGTAAAATTGTCTGATTACTTTGTACTTCAATTTCCTGATTAGACTTAGCAAGTACCACCGTAAACGCTTCACCATCCTCAGGAACTGTTGAAGCAAATTGTTCCCAGTGGATATATTCATCGCGGTAACGATGCTTATTACAGCAATCAATCACAGCATCAATCATGGGTTTCGGTCCACAGACATAGACATGTGTACCTTTAGGTTGTGATGAAATCAGTTCATCCAAATTTAATGCGCAACCTTCTGAGTCAACATAACTAAACACATGCTCAGCATGTTTCTGTTTTAAATCATCTAACAAAGCCGCGTGTTCAGGTGAACGGTAGGCATAATGTAGCTCAAATTCAGCACCACGTGCTGCAAGCTCATCCATTTGTGGCAAGAATGGTGTAATGCCAATACCACCTGCAATTAAAATATGTTTATTGCCTGTTTCAGCTAATGGAAATAAATTTTTTGGTTCTGAAATCTGAATTTCACAGCCTTCATTACATTGATCATGCATGAAAACCGAGCCCCCCTTACCTTCCACATCCTTACGAACACAGACTTGGTAAGTCGATAGATCTTGCGTACAGCTCATCAATGAGTAAGCATTTGAAAGTTGCTCATTCATTTTGACAATAATATGGCTTCCCCCACTAAATCGAGGAAAGTTCTGCCCATCTTGACGTTTGAACGTAAACCGTTTGATTAAAGGGGTAAGCTGTTCCACATGAGTAACAACTGCCGGGAACATTTCATAATGACTAGCCATACTAGAATCCTTCTTTTACCGCATATTCTTGTTGTTAGGGCTTATCCTTAAAGCCCTAAACACATGTATTTAATGGTCATGAACTCTTCAAGACCATACTTTGAACCTTCACGCCCAACACCTGATTGCTTCACACCACCGAATGGTACAACTTCATTTGAAATTGCTGTTGCATTCATACCGACCATTCCATATTCAAGCTGTTCTGACACTCGCCATAAACGTGAAATATTTTCGCTATAAACATAAGCAGCCAAACCAAAGATGGTGTCATTGGCTTGAGCCACGACATCTGCTTCATCTGTAAAATGAATTAGTGGGGCAACTGGACCAAAAATTTCTTCTTGGACAATTTCCATTGTACGGTCAACGTTCGTTAGAACTGATGGCTCATAAAAGGTTTGTCCCAAAGCATGTTGTTTCCCGCCGCAAGCAACTTTAGCTCCTTTACTTACCGCATCATCAATCAACTGCTGTGCTTTTAACACTGCTTTTTCATTAATTAATGGGCCAATTTGCACGCCATCTTCAAGCCCCTTACCAACTTTAAACTTTTGTACTTCTTGAACAAACTTCTCGGCAAAAGCTTGATAAATATTGTCATGCACATAAATACGGTTAGCACAAACACAGGTCTGGCCTGCATTACGGAACTTGGCAAAAATCGCACCTTGTACAGCTTTATCCAAATCGGCGTCATCAAACACAATCAGAGGTGCATTACCGCCTAACTCAAGCGCCAATTTTTTAATGGTACTTGAGCACTGCTGCATCAGTAGGCGTCCCACTGGAGTTGAGCCAGTGAAGGTCAATTTTTTCACTTTTTCATGTGAAGTAAATACCGAACCAATTTCTTGTGATTTACCTGTAACGACGTTAATCACACCAGCCGGAATACCTGCTTTTTCTGCAAGCTTCGCAATCGCTAAAGCACAATAAGGCGTTTCATTCGCTGGCTTAATCACGACCGTACATCCAGCTGCTAAAGCTGGTGCTGCTTTACGGGTAATCATGGCAATTGGGAAATTCCACGGCGTAATCGCAGCCACCACACCCACAGGTTCTTTACTAATAATAAAACGCTGCTGGTTATTGACGGTTGGAATCACATCACCATAAATACGCTTACCTTCTTCGGCAAACCATTGAATAAATGAGGCAGCATAACGCACTTCACCTTTCGCTTCTGCCAAAGGTTTACCTTGTTCAATGGTCATAATTAAAGCAAGTTCATCGGTATGATCGAGAACTAGTTTGTACCAAGCCAATAAAATATCTGCACGGTTTTGAGCGGTCAAAGCCTTCCAGCTTTGCAAAGCAGTATAAGCAGCTTCAACTGCTTGTGTAGCTTCAGCCGCTCCCATATTTGGAATTGTGCCAATTTCTTCGCCTGTAGCTGGGTTAGTCACTGGAACCGTTGCATTTGACTGTGCAGCTAACCATTGCCCGTTAATATAGGCTTGTTGCTGAAATAATTCAGTGCTTTGTAAACTCGACATATCATCTTCCTAACTGAAGAATCAGGTGTAAGTCATCTTTACACCTGAATAAATCCATTTGTTTTATTTGTGATGCTGCGCCACTAAATGCTGGAAATAAGCAATACCATGCTCACTAATTCCTGAGCGTTGCTTGTCAGTCATGATACGGCCTTGACCACGATAACCACGTGATTTCAAACCACGTTGTACGCTTTCGACCAAGTTCAAATCTTCAGGGCGGAATACATTGCGATACCACTCAATTAAGTCTTTCTGATCTTGAGTGAGTTCTTCGTTCGTGAAGTAAATATCGTAGTGCTGCAAAGTCGTTTCTGCATCAACTGGGAACTCATAGATCACAGTCATGAAATTGCTGCCTGGTGGTACGTTGAACATAGTACAAGGCCAAGTCCAGAAACCATGAAACTCAGGATCTGTTATTGATGGATCAAGCTTAAACGACTTTTCTGATGAACGCGCAAAACCGTACTGTAAAGTCCAGTTTTGATGTGTGGTATGCCAATATTTATCAACTTGTACCGAATCAGCAAAACCAGGATGCGCTGGCCCACAGTGATAGCACTCTAGATAGTTATCGACAATCACTTTCCAGTTTGCTGGCGTTTCTGTCACAAAACGTGCCGCCAGTTTCAAATCTTTAATCACGCTACATGCTTGATTTAAACGCTCAGCAAATTCTGGAAGTTGGTCTTCTACGCATGTCGCATTTTCATCCATATTAATAAAAACAAAGCCGGCATATTCCTCAACTTTTAAAGGCACCATGCTTGAGTTTTCTTTATCGAAAGATTCAACATGGTCACAGTTACGTGCCAAAGCTAAACTACCATCTAGCTTAAAAGTCCAAGCATGGTATGGGCAGGTAATTACATTTTTTGCTTTACCACTACCACTTAAGAGCTCGTGACCGCGGTGTGGACACACATTATAAAACGCACGTAAAACACTATCTTTACCACGAATGATGACAATATTTTCACCAATTACTTTACGGGTAATATAGTCATTCGGTTGTGCCAATTCACTGCCATGTGCAACACAAATCCAGCTTTTAGCAAAGATTGATTCTTTCTCATGCTCAAAAACTTGCGATGAAGTATAGAAAACTTTAGGAAAAGTCCATGCGACATCTGGGTTTGCACAAAAATCTTCAGGTAATTTTTCAACTGCATTCATGTTTTTACTCCATTAAATTCTTTTCGTCCAAATGACTCGATATTAAATTGATGTCTTTTCGACACTGCCAAACATGCGACGTATCGCACTCAGCATGTTTTGATATAACTGTTGAACTTCTGGGCAGTCACTCATCAGACGTAAACTGCCATGTAATAAACCTTCGCCTAAATGCAACTCGCTAGGAATCCCAGCTTGTTCCAATTTTTGGGTAAGGAGATAACCGTCATCACTTAAAGGGTCATACTCTGCAACCGCTACGAAACTCATAGGCATATCTGAAAAATCAGTTGCCAATAAGGGCGCTAGACGTAAATCCTGCCAATCTTGAGAGTTAGGGGCATATTCCTTTAAATAAAAATGCATATCTTCCGTTGTTAATAACGGCGCATGGGCATGCTTTTGTGCGGCTGGTGTATCAAGCGCTGTAGTTAAACACGGATAAACCAAAGCCAGTCCTTGAGCTTGCATACCACTATGTTGTAGTTCAACTGCAAGGGCTGCTGCTAAATTACCGCCAGCACTATCCCCTGCTAGAACGATATTTTCGCTATCGATCTGCCAAGTTGAACCATGCTTTTTAAGCCATTGATAAACTGCTAAACAATCTTCATAAGCTGCTGGAAAGCGATGCTCTGGTGCCATGCGGTAATCTACGCTAATGACAACTGCATTTAAGTCCTGACACAAATAGCTGGTAATAAACTCATGTGAATCGAGCCCACCGACCATCCAACCACCTCCATGTAGATACAACACACATGGCCAACCAGACTCAGGTCGATCAGCTTTTGGTATATACACACGAACAGGAACTTGATGCTTATCATTCGCAACAAAGCGATCTTCTACTTCAATCTTGCCATCACGTGGCAAAGTGTAGTGTCGACACATTGCGTCATAGGCCGCACGGACTGAGTCAATATCTGCATCTGCTGGTGAATAAATGCTGCTCCAATACACAAGGCTTTGCATTTCTTCACTTAAGGCATAAGTGGTCTGTTCATGTGTAGTCATTACCGTTCCCTCTAGCTGGTTTTTCTGTCCAGTTTGATTGAGCTTGCAAGCTCAAGCTGCATCCTTTTTGCATGTTCATCTTGAGACTGGTTTAAACCAATTTCATGTTCATCATAACCTTGTTGCTCAATTAAATGCGATGGGACTTTGGCATAATCCTGAATCAGCCATTTCACTAAGCCATAGGTTTGAATCAGAATAATCACAATGAATGGTAAAGCTGTCACAATGGTTGCTGTTTTCATTGTGTCCAAAGGCGCTTTACTAAAGATCATGGCAATTGGAACTAAAGTCAGCATGACACACCAGAACAGACGCGCATTTGGTGATGGATCTTGCCCTTCACTTAAACCACGTGTACATGTTGCTGAAACTGCATAGCCTACTGCATCCATGTGTGCTGCCAAGAACACCACCATAATGCCGAGGAAAATCCACATCATGAGTTTTCCGGCAGGTAACAGACTGAGCAATTGACCAATCGCAACCTCACCACCTTGTTGGCTTAAGATTTGCGGTACATTTACAGCTCCATGAATAAAGCTATAAACACTGTAGTTTTCAAACACACCGAAGATGAACCAAAGACCGACACTACCGCCAATCACCATGGCAAAGATCACTTCTTTAATGGTACGGCCTTTCGAAACACGCGTTACGAATAGTGCCACACCCGGTGCATATGAAATCCACCACAACCAGTAAAATACAGTCCATTCACGAGTAAACTTGCCATCGCCCATTGGGTCGGTAAATAAACTCATATCAACAAAGTTCGTTGCCATTAACCCAAAACTCATTAATGAATTATTCAAAATGAATTGAGTCGGACCAAAGCAAAGTACATAAATTGCAAATAACACCACGCCCAAGCACACCATGTGACTTAAACGTTGCATACCTTTATCCATTCCCACATAAGAACTGAGTGCGAATAGAACTGAAACACCCAAAATGATGATGACCTTGGTCATAAAAGTATTTGGAATACCTGTAAGCTGAGACAAAATATTGGTAAATGTCACAGCGGTGAGTACCAATGAAATCGTCAGAGCACCAAACATGCAAAGCAAGAACATGAGGTCGACTAAACGTCCAACCACGCCGGTTGATTTAAAGCCTGTTACAGCCTCAATCACGGAAGCTAAACTCAACCCTTTATTTTTTCGCACATGGTAGCTGTAGCATAAAGAAATTGATGCCAATGCATAAATTGCCCATGCACTTAAACCAGAGTGAAAAAACGAGTAAGCCACGCTATATTTCAATGCTTCTGCTGACTCAGGCGGTAAGCTCAAACCTGGAGTTTGATAATAGTAAGCCCAGTCCAAGAAGCCCCAATACAGTGTAGAAGACCCAATACCTGACAAGATGAACATAAAAATCCATGACATCGTGGTGTATTGGGGTTTCCCTTCACCTAGTTTGATTTTGCCGTATTTACTAAAGGCCAGACCAAAAGTAAAAATGATGGCTAAAAAAGCAAACAGTAATACTGGGGTTGTAAATACCGATGTCGTCCACTGCATCCATGTTGCAGCAATCTTGATCGACTCTTGCGAATAAATCGCCAAACCAGCAACTGAAATAAATACAAACAGTAAGCTGGTTACGGCAAGAACTTTATCCGTATAAATTTTTGTGTTTTGATTATCCATATCCATACATCCATTTTTGGATGGCGTTATTCCATAGCGAACACGTCCATTTTAATTTGGGCTACACACGATGCAATTGCATCTCCTACCTCATAAGTTTTTGCCTGACCGCCGATATCGGCTGTTTTTGGCCCATTAATTAAGACATTCTCAATCGCCTGCATAATGTCCTGACCTGCTTGAATGCAGCGTTCATCTTCTTCACCAAAGAATTCGAACATCATGGCACCTGACCAAATCGCAGCGATTGGATTGGCAATTTGTTTACCGTAAATATCTGGTGCTGAACCATGTACAGGTTCAAACAACGATGGAAATTTTCTTTCTGGGTTTAAATTTGCTGAAGCAGCCAAACCAATGGTTCCCGTACATGCAGGGCCTAAATCGGAAAGAATATCGCCAAATAAATTCGATGCCACAACCACATCAAAACGCTCAGGTTGCAACACAAAACGAGCCGCTAAAATATCAACGTGCTGTTTATCAGCTTGAATTTGTGGATATTGTTTTGCCATCGCATCAACGCGCTCATCCCAGTACGGCATGCTGACAGCAATACCATTTGATTTAGTCGCTGCAGTAATTTTTTTCGCATCACGCTGATTTGCAAACTCAAATGCATAACGCAAAATTCGATCTACACCATGACGCGTAAATACGGCTTCTTGTAAAACAAATTCTCGATCTGTTCCCTCAAAAGCTTTACCACCAATAGCTGAATATTCACCTTCACTGTTTTCACGGACCACGTAAAAGTCGATGTCGCCCGGTTTTTTACCTACTAAGGGACATTTAACACCCGGCATTAAACGCACTGGGCGTAAGTTCACATATTGGTCAAAGCGACGACGGAACTGAAGTAGCGAGCCCCAAAGTGAAATATGGTCGGGCACTTTATCTGGCCAGCCTACAGCACCAAAATAAATTGCATCGTAACCTTGCAAAGTTTCAAACCAGTCATCTGGCATCATTTTGCCGTGCTCAAGGTAGTAATCGCAGCTTGCCCAATCGAAAGCATCGAGTTGAAGCTCAATGCCATGCTTCTCTGCCGCTGCCTTTACAACCTTAATGCCTTCTGGTAGAACTTCTAAACCAATGCCATCGCCTGCAATCGTGGCAACTTTATATCTTTTTGCCATAAGCTTCCTTCACACCTTCGACTAATATCCTTGTATGGCTTAAACATGATGTTTTAAGCAAAAATGATCAATAACGGAACTATCACTCCAATGGACACGGATCGTGAATAATCTACCTAACCTATCGGATTTAAAGGTTTTTTGCACAGTCGCCAAACTAAAAAGTTTTGTCGAATCTGCTGAGGAACTTGGGACATCGCCAGCTTTTATTAGCAAGCGAATTAATATTTTAGAAAACACGTTAAGCTGCAAACTTTTTCATCGCAGCACGCGTCATGTCAGCCTAACGGAAGATGGCAAACTCATCCTTGAAAGAGTTTCGAATATTCTTGAAGAGTTTGATGAAGTCTGTGAACTAGTCAATAACCCGCTCAGTACGCCCACAGGTCGTATGGATATTATTAGTAGTTTTGGTTTTGGCAGAAAGCATATCGCACCAATTCTGTCTAAATTAATGATGCTTTATCCAAAGCTTCAGATTCATTTTGACACCATCGACAATACTAAAGACCTGATTCAACACAGTATTGATTTAGACATCAGAATTGGTAATGAAATTGCGCCAAACATGATTGCGAAGAAGTTAGCTTCTAATTTTCGAATTTTATGTGCAGCACCAAGCTATTTACTTAAACACGGCGTACCAGACAGCATTGAAGATTTGCAAACACATGATTGTTTGACGATTAGTGAGCGTGATCAATCATCTGTATTATGGAAATTTAGACATGCTTCTGAAGATGTCTCGGTTCATGTCAAACCACGCTTTGTTTCTAATAACGGCGAAATTATTCATCAGCTTGCCATAGAAGGCCACGGTATTATTTTCCGATCAATTTGGGATGTTGCAGACGAATTGATTACTGGCCAACTTCAGCATATTTTGCCTGAATACTGGCAAGATGCCGACGTCTGGGCCGTTTATCCATCACGACTCAAAAGCTCGTCTAAATTACAAACTTGCATTTTGTTCATTCAAAATGAATTACTTAATCGTTTGCAACATGTGCAAAACTTAAGCCGTGGGCAACTCATTTCACCAGCCGTCAAACGAGAACCGCCACCTGAAAAAGTCTTTCTATAAAAAAGCCCTAAGTGAAGCCTATTCACTTAGGGCAATAAATTACTCTTAAATTTTAGAAATAATATCCAATTGAAAGATAAAACAATTTATCCCAATCATTACTGCTACCTTGTGCAAGGCCATCGGCCCCACCACCTACCATTGGGTCATTTTTACTCATAATGTATTCACCCTGAATACCAATGGCCTTGTAATTAAAATAAACTCCGGCAATTAAACGTTCAGAGTCTTTATAGCCATCCTCGTCTTTAAAAAAGCGACTATGGGAGATATAAGGTTTAATGTTTTCAATCTGATGGAATGGCTGAGCAAAGGTATAGTTAATTTCATTGACTAAATACTTACCTTTATTGGCGACTTGATATGGATAGTCGAACGCACCAATCGTTGAACTATTTGGAAATAAATCATCCCCATTGGTGACATCTTGCTTACCTGCCAAGAACATCCATTGCCAAGCTTGATATTGCGTTTGAGCAAAAACGTTCCATGACTTACGATGTCCATCTACATCTGTTCTTTTATTTTCTAAATCAGAGTACCAGACTGAACCACCTAACTCAGTCGAAAAATTTTGAGACTTATCAATCTCAAATTTTCTAGATGCTCGGGCAATCCACATATTCTTTTCTTCAATATTGGTGCCATTGGTCAAATCATCAGCTTCAACAAAATTACCACTGTAACGACTTGAATCCTTTGATGGTCCCTTATAATTTCCTCCATCAGATGGATAAAAACCTAAGGTCAAATTATATTTATCATCTGCAAACTTATATTTGATACCCAAATTATCGATATCTTCTAAACCAACTGTATTTAAAAGTGTTTCGTAATAACTACTTCCCCAAAATTCGCCAAAACCAAAGTCAACGGGTTGTAAACCTGCCGTGATTCTCTGCTGGTCAGATAACTTATAACCTACCCATGCTTTTTTTAGAAAAATTGCATCGCATAAGCGATCATATTGATAACAACGAGCATCCGCTCCTGCAATCCAATCTGGATTTTCATAACCTAACACTAATTTAATATCGGTTAGCCGCCAGTCATCATTTTGAGAACCTTCATTTGCATCAACCACATAATCTTTATGCAAATATCGGGAGCGTACCGCGCCAGAAACTTTAAATTGACCCGAGTCTAAAGTTGGATCTCCCCAACTCAAATCAGCCGCAGAAACTTGAACTCCCGCTGTTAAACTTAAAATCCCTACAAATAATAATGACCTTTTCATGTCTTCAACATCCTTGTTAAGTGTTATAAGAACATGAAGAAATTGACGTAGACAAACAATGCCACAACTATAAAGTCGGTCTTTACAAACTGTGTTTAATCAAAAAATGAGCATAAAAAAAGACCACGCAGGAGCGTGGTCTATAAAATGGTGGCTATGACGAGACTTGAACTTGTGACCCCCGCATTATGAGTGCGGTGCTCTAACCAACTGAGCTACATAGCCGAAAACTGTGCGCGCATTATCTTAGTTTCTTTAATGCACGTCAAGAAAAATTTTAAATAAATTAGGTGAAGTGAGCCTATAAGCCGGGTTCTGTCGAGGATGGTCATTCCTCTAGGCGTACAATCACTCATACGCTCAAGCGACCTACCCGAATCCAGTACGGGCCGTACCTCAGGATTCCTATTTGGTCTTGCTTCTGGTGGGGTTTACCATGCCGTGAACTGTTACCAGACACGCGGTGCGCTCTTACCGCACCCTTTCACCCTTACCTCACGAATGAGGCGGTCTACTCTCTGCTGCACTTTCCGTCGGCTTTCACCGCCCAGGCGTTACCTGGCACCCTGCCCTATGAAGCCCGGACTTTCCTCCCCTGCTTCAGTCACGAAGACCTCCACAGCAGCGACCATCCAGCTCACCTCAGGGGCGCATATTAACAAATTTATTTACTAATTGCTCGTGCTTTTTTGAGCAATTAATTTTTTATATTTGTCGAAGAGCTGTTCTTCTGTTTCCTCATGCTGTGGATCTTTAGGAATACAATCTACAGGACAAAACAACTGACATTGCGGTTGGTCATGATGACCAACGCACTCAGTACATAAATCTGGATGAATTTCATAAATCACCTCACCCATAAAAATTGCTTCATTCGGGCAAACTGGTTCACAAACATCACAGTTTATGCATTCATCGGTGATATATAACGACACGTTACCAACCTTGTTGATGTTTACGTTCAAAGGCCTCAACCACAGCTTGCGGAACAAACTTGGTTACATCCCCTTTTAAACGAGCAATTTCCCGAATCAATGTCGAAGAAATAAATGAATACTGCTCAGATGGTGTTAAAAACACCGCTTCAAAATGTGGATCAAGTTGACGGTTCATATTAGCCAATTGAAATTCATATTCAAAATCAGAAACCGCTCTTAAACCACGAAGTACTGCTGTTGCCTTCTGCTCTCTGAAAAAATTAACCAGTAAACCATCAAAGCCGACAAATTCAACATTTGAAAGGTGGCTTAGTGATTTTTGGGCCAGTTCAACTCTTTCTTCTAGACTGAACAAAGGGTTTTTATGATGTCCAATTGCAATTGCTACTACAACCTCATCAAACATTCTTGATGCTCTAGTAACTAAATCAACGTGTCCATTCGTGATGGGGTCAAATGTTCCAGGATAAATTACACGCGTTTTAGACATCCGCTAGTACTCTAATTATATTGTGAACCTATTTTAGCAAAAGTTATACATGAGGCGAAATATTCATGTGCAGGAAAAACTTCACCTTAGCATCAGTTTACGGCACAATAGGCATAATTGTGGAAGTTTGAATTATGGCGAAAGCAACAGTAGTAAAGAAACATAATGGCGGAACAATCGCACAAAATAAGCGTGCCCGTCATGATTATTTTATCGAAGAAAAATTTGAAGCAGGCATGTCACTTCAAGGTTGGGAAGTAAAATCCTTACGTGCTGGGCGTATGACTTTGACGGAAAGTTATGTCATTTTCAAAAATGGCGAAGCATTTTTACTTGGTTCACAAATTCAGCCTTTATTATCGGCTTCGACCCATGTTGTACCTGAGGCAACACGTACCCGTAAACTATTGCTCTCCCGACGTCAGCTTGAACATCTAATGGGTGCAGTTAACCAGAAAGGCTACTCATGTGTTCCTTTAGCGTGTTATTGGAAAGGTCATTTAGTCAAACTGGAGATTGCACTTGTGAAGGGTAAACAGCTTCATGACAAACGTGCAACCGAAAAAGACCGTGACTGGCAACGTGATAAAGCTCGTATATTTCATAAGTAATAAAACAAAAGCCTCTTTTCAGAGGCTTTTTTACGTCGTGAAGTTCATTAGTTTAATCTGTATAAAAGTCCAGCAATATATTCACCAAACCATTTAGCTGTATCTAAATCACCTTGTGGAGGAGTAATTTCAACAGGAGCGTTATCTGACTGTGTCATCAAACCTAAGCAACTCGATAATCGGTTTAAATCTTTTTCACTATGCCCTGTCGTCATTAAAGGTAAACCTGACCAAAGCATGCCATGTTGCATGGCAAAAATATTTAATTGTTGTAATACCGCTAGTTTATCGCCACTCAGTCCGCCCGAATTTGCAAAGCCCGCCGCAAGTTTGCCTTGCCACACACGTTCTTTCCAACGCTTAGAAGTACTGTCCATAAATTTTTTAAAATCGGCAGTCATACTTCCCATATAGGTAGGTGATCCGAAAATAATGCCTTGTGATGCATCAAGCGCATCCCAATCAATATGCTCGATATTCATTAAGTGTACTTTCACCCCCATCACCTCTGCACCAGCAGCAATAGCAGAGGCCACCTTAGCGGTGTGACCATATGGACTGTGGTAGACAATTGAGAGATGTTTTTCAGGCAAAGACATAAGATTAAAATTTTAAGCGATTTTTTCTATTTTATCATTTTATTAACGCTTGCTAAACCTACATCTATAAATATGAAATAGAAGCGTTTCAATACAATTCATAATCGTAATATCTTTAAACTAAATAGAAGCTCTCTTACTTTATTTAATGACTAAAAAATAAGAGAGTGAATTTAATGTTGTTTATAGAGCTTAGATAAAAACAAAGGTAGCCATACGCCCAGTCTTTGCATCACGACGATAAGAAAAATATTCATCGCTCTGTTGATATGAACATTGGTCTCCGCCTAAAACCTGCTTCACACCTAGACTCTGCAAAATAAAACGTGCAATTGCATATAAATCTGCATGAAATTTATTTGGAGCAGCTCCCTCAACAAAAGCTGTTTCCAACTCAGGATATTTATCACAAAAAACAGCTTTTACTTCAGCCCCAATTTCAAAACAAGGTTGGCTAATCGCTGCTCCTAACCACGCCCAAGCTGGAGGGTTCTGCATAGCAGCAATCGTGTTTTCAACAATCCCACCAGCTAAACCACGCCAACCCGCATGTAAATTTGCGACTTCGGTACCTTCGGCATTACCTAACACGACAGGTAAGCAATCAGCTGTCATCATCATTAAAGCATGGCCTTTGGTTTGAGTGACCAAACCATCACCAATTAAAGCCTTAAAAGGAATTTGTTCATTTACTGTATGGCAAATCGTACTATGTGTTTGAGTCATCCATGTCATTTTTTTAACACCGAACTTAGCAAACTCATCTAGCAATATCATGCGATGTTGCTGAACACGTTTTGCCTCATCATTAACATGTAAAGCCAGATTAAAGCCAGACAATTCATATTGATCCGTTGCTAATGCTAAAGGATGTTGAACACGTGTCTGTCCTACATATACGCCTTGAGGTAAATCTTGAACAAATTCCATATACGCGTCCTTAATATGCAGCGTTTTCTGAACGTAACACATCTACTAAATGCGTAAAATCTTCAGGCCACGGTGCTTCAAATAGCATTTCTTCACCAGTACGAGGGTGTTTTAAGCCCAATTTAGCTGCATGCAATGCTTGGCGTTTAAAACCACGCAAAGTATCAATAAGTAATTCAGACGCCCCTGCAGGTACACGTACACGGTTCATATAAATCTGATCACCGATCAGTCCATAGCCGATATAACTAAAATGCACACGAATCTGATGAGTTCGGCCTGTTTCAAGACGAGCTTGTACACGAGTAAAATCTTTAAAGCGTTCTTTTACATTGTAATGGGTCACAGCATCACGCCCGCCCGGTAAAATCGCCATTTTCACACGGTCAACAGGATGACGTTTGATCGGTTCATCAATAGTACCACCAGCAATAATATTTCCATAAACAACTAGGTCATATACACGGTAAACCGATTTATTTGCCAACTGTTTACTTAAAGAAAATTGTGCTTCAAGGCTCTTGGCAACGACTAACAAACCGCTTGTATCTTTATCAATACGATGCACTAAACCTGCGCGAGAAAGTTCCGACAATTTTGGGAAATGATAAAGCAATGCATTCACTAAAGTTCCAGAACTATTGCCCGCCCCTGGATGTACTACCATACCTACTGGTTTATTAATGACTAAAATGTCGTCATCTTCATAAACAATATTAAGTGGAATATTTTCAGGTTGACTTGTGGTCTGTGCTTCGAGCTCAACTTCGAGTGTAAGCAGCTCTGTCCCTTCACAACGGTGCTTAGGCTTGACAATGTTACCATTCACCAACAGATGGCCATCCTTCAACCATTGTTTAAGCTTTTCACGTGAAAACTCATTCCACACCAAGGCCGCAACCTGATCGATACGTTGTCCCAGATAGGTTTCATCTAACTGAACTTGCAACGATAAACGTGTTGCAGTTGTATCAGAAGTATGGTTATCTGCATCCTCAGAATCTTCAAGTAAATTGAAGTCGGTTTCAGATAAGTTTGTGTTTGAAGATTGTGCTGAAGTCATTTGATCATTGAGATAAAAGTGGTTTAATAGCGCAATTGTAGCTCATTGCCCAACATAACAGAGGAGTTTTTATGTCGCTACCACGTTATAAAATTACGATGCTTGCCTTATCTTTAGGTGTAGCGTCTGCATTTGTGGGCTGTAGCAGCAATCCAAGTAAAAAAGAAGTGGTCGATAGTGGCCCACAATCTAGTGAACAAGCTTACTTCGAAAAGGCCCAAAAGTCGCTTGACCGTGGTCAATATCTTGATGCGACCAAGTCTTTAGAGGCAATCGATACTTATTATCCGACTGGACAATACGCACAACAAGCACAACTTGAACTTCTATATTCAAAATTTAAACAAAAAGATTATGAAGGCGCGATTGCCTTAGCAGAACGTTTTATTCGTTTAAATCCTCAACACCCAAATGTAGATTATGCTTACTATGTTCGTGCTGTATCGAATATGGAGCAAAATTACGACAGTTTGATGCGCTATACATCTCTGCAACAATCTCATCGTGATGTGAGTTATTTAAAAGTTGCTTATCAGAACTTTGTTGATTTAATTCGTCGTTTCCCAAGTAGCCAATACTCCGTTGATGCTGCTCAGCGTATGAAGTTCATTGGGCAAGAACTTGCTGAAAATGAAATGACTGCTGCGCGTTTTAACGTTAAACGTAAAGCTTGGATCGCAGCTGCCGAACGTTCGCAATGGGTAATTGAACACTATCCACAAACTCCTCAAGTTCCAGAAGCATTAGCGACTTTGGCATATAGCTATAACCAATTAGGTGATAAAGCGACTTCACAACAATATATTGAAGTTTTAAAACTTAATTACCCTAACTTGGTGAAAAAAGACGGCACAGTTAACATGCGTGCTGCTCGTAAAGAAGGTAACTGGATTAACCGTGCGACTCTGGGTATTTTCGGTCGTGAATCTACGGCTGCAACTCCAGAAAGCACAGCTGAAGCAGAAGCTCCAAAACGTGGTTTCCTCAATCGCGTAAGCTTTGGTTTAATTGGTAATTCAGATAAAGAAGAAACTGAAGAACCAGAAAAAACTACTGTTGAAGCTCCAAAATCAGAACGTAGTTGGACAAATCGTTTAAGCTTCGGTTTATTAGATAAACCTGAGCCACAACCAGCAGAAAATACAACTGTTGCTCCAGCTGTTAGCTCTACAGATGTATCAACTGATACTCAATCAGATGATGCAACGCAAGGTACTAGCGACGCTGCTCAATAAGTTACAAATTTTAAAAAGCACCAATAAACAGGCAAGTGATACCACTTGCCTGTTTGTTTTTATAAAATATTAAAATATTTATTGTGTAGATCTTGCCTCATCATGTCAGAATATTCTGACTCACTCTCTCATCAGTTTTAATACGGTTATCTGAATTATGGCAATTCCACAACATACGATTGATCAGATTTTAGATCGCACAGATATTGTCGATCTGATTGGTCAACGTGTGAAACTGAAAAAGACGGGACGTACATATTCCGGCTGTTGCCCTTTTCATCAAGAAAAAACGCCATCGTTCCATGTCTATCGCGACAAGCAGTATTATCACTGCTTTGGTTGTCAGGCTAACGGGAACGCGATCCGTTTTCTTATGGACATCGATAACCGAAATTTTATAGATGTCATGAAGGAGCTATCGAGTAGCGCTGGAGTCGAACTACCGAAAGATAATACTGAAAATAAAAAGTTGTCTTATACCCGTCAGGTTACGAAACCACCAGTTGCTAAAGCAAATACGGCGGAGCCTGTAACTCCAACTCCACAACAACCAACTGATGAAAGCTATAACACGCTTGAACCTGTATTTTTTGATGATCCATTTGCTCAGTTTGAGCAGCCTTTTAGTTTTGATGAACCAGTTCAAGAAGGTAATTTATATGACTTACTGGAAAATGTTGCTCAGTTCTATGAGCACCAATTACCTAATAGTCAAAAGGCAAAAAACTACTTTAAACAACGTGGCTTAACTAATCAGACTATTCAGTTTTGGCGCTTGGGCTATGCACCAGAAGACTGGCAACACTTAGAAAAAGCTTTTCCTTATGATATTGACGGTTTAAAACAGCTTGGACTTATTCGTTCAAGCGATAGTGGTCGTGATTTTGACTTATTACGTGACCGTGTCATTTTCCCGATTCGAGATCCTAAAGGCCGCGTCGTTGGTTTTGGTGGACGTGCCTTAAATGATGAAATCAAACCTAAATACATCAACTCACCTGACTCAGAGGTCTTTCACAAGAATCAGCTACTTTACGGACTTTATGAAGGCAGAAAACTTAAGTCTAGCGACTGGTTAATGGTTGAAGGCTACATGGATGTCATTGCACTTCAGCAATATGGCATTACAGGGGCTGTCGCAACATTAGGGACTGCAAGTAATACAGAACATCTTAATATTTTATTTAAACAAAATAGCCGAATTACCATTGCTTTTGACGGTGATGCTGCGGGTCAAAAAGCAGCACGCAGAACATTAGAAATTGCTTTACCACTTCTCAATGATGGCCGCGAACTCAAATTTTTTGTTCTACCAAATGACCACGATCCTGACTCTCTTATCCGTCGTGAAGGGCTTGAAAATTTCCAGAAACTATTACAACAGGCCCCTCTTTTGTCTGATTTTGTGTTTGCCCATTTAACAGGTCAACACGACATTAGCACCCCTGAAGGCAAAAGCTTGGTCATGGGTGAACTCAGAGAACTGACTGAACTATTACCCAAACAGGGCTCTTTCCGTTATTTACTTAATCAATCTTTCCGTGAAAAACTCGGACTAGGTAAACGTTTTACCCCACAAGTTAGTCACGATGCATCGTTATCATTTAATATTCAAACGAAAGATGAAGACTTTGCTGTCGCAATTTTGATGCATCATCCATTCCTTTATATTCATTTTGAAGGATTACGTGCCTATATTCCCCAAGATGAGTTATTAGCTAAAATATTAGCAACTTTAAACCGTATATTTGATGAATTGCCTGATGACCAAGAACTAGCGACTTATTATGTTTTAGGTGCATGCAGCAGTTATTGCCATGAAATTGCAGATATTATGCAAAGGACCAATATCCAGGCATTAACTCAAGCACCTGAAGTGGCTGACAAGTTAGCTCAAGAATATGCTTTAGGCTTAAAAGAAAGATATTTACGTCAAAAGCTTAAGTCACCGATTTCTCTGATTGAATCAAGAAATTTAAGACAGCAACTCAATGAACTAACAAAACAAATTAGTTTAAGACTGTTGTCTTAATGTTTTGGCTTACGCTCATGATCAAAGACGTCCTGTAAATGCTGTTGTAGCCATTCTAAATAATCAGGATTTTCTGCCTTGGCAGCTTCGCGTAGCAAAATAGATGTCGGATGCATAAGCTTTTGCGTCAAACGATGTGCGAATTGCTGTAATACTTGTTCAGCACTTTCACCATGATGCAAAGCCTCTAATGCGTGCGTAAGCTCTTGTTGGCTAATTTCTTCACTATGTTGGCGGTAAGCATAAATTGTGCTGCCAGCCTCTTTAACTTTTTGATGCGTAATAAGCTGGGTAGCTAACTGATTAACCATGACTTCTGCTTCAACAGCGGCCTGACGTCGTTGAGCAAGGTTCTCATCAATCACGCTTTGTAAATCATCAACACCATACAAATAGACCCCATCAAGCGCTTCAACTTTAGGATCTATATCACGAGGTACGGCTAAATCAACCATTAACATTTGTTGATAGCGACGTTTCTTTAATGCAGCCTTAACATCTGGATAAGCAATAACTTGATATAAGCTACCAGTACAACTCGACACAACATCAGCACGATATAAGTTTTCAGCCAATGCTGAAAAATCAATAATTTCAACTTCAACTTGATGTGAAATTTCTTGAGCCAATTGGTCAGCACGCTCACGGCTACGGTTACAAATAATAATTTTGGCAACACCCATTTCAGCCAGATGTTTAGCAACCAGACTATTCATTTCACCTGCTGCAACGACCATTACAGTAAGTTTTTCGGGCTTACTAAAGACCTGTAAAGCTAATTGAGCTACTGCATACCCCATCGAAACGGCATGACTACCCACCGCCGTTTCGGAACGTACGCGTTTAGCAGCATAAAAAGCATATTCAAAAACACTGTTTAATTCAGGAGAAACCGTTTGAGCTTCTTTAGACAATGCTAAAGCACTTTTAACCTGCCCTAAAATTTGCGGCTCACCCAGCATGAGAGAATCAAGACCACTCGCTACTCGCATTAAATGTGTAATTGCCTGCGTGTTCTCGTAACGATAAACATGATGAATTAAGTGCTGTACATCAATATTATTGGCATCGGCTAACCATTTCAGAAGGCTTTCGGCATTTTCTGCCATGGCATACACTTCTGTGCGGTTACACGTCGAAACGACCACCAAATCCTTTAAGTTCTGGTGATGGTTTTGTTCGGCAAGCAAACGACTTAATCGCTCTGCATTGAAAGCAATTTTTTCGCGGAGTTCGACAGAAGCTGTTTGATGGTTGACACCCAATGCAAAGAAAGACATATCAGATCATCATTTCGCTAAATTTATGCTATTGTGCAACATCGGTGTCATAAAAAGCATTACTTTGGATCAATAAAAATTGCGTCAAATGAATAGCCGTATTAATTTTAACGGTGCTTCGATAAGACAGTATTCTACCACATTCTTATTGTTAGGTAGCATGTCCTCGCATGTCTATGCACGTCCTGTGCAAGAGACCTATGCCGTGCATTCATTTGATCAGGCCTTAGAGCAAACTATGGTCGCTGAATTTGCTCTGGCTTATGATGATATTCCTAACGCTTTGCACAATTACACAGTCCTCGCAATTAAAAGTAACTCTACCTCAATTAAACAACGAGCTTTAGACGTTGCTCTTGAATATAATGACTTACAAGCCGCTTTAAATATTGCTACACATTGGGTAGCTCAAGAGCCCAAAGATGTGCCAGCTTTATTTTATTTGTCACATATTGCTTTAAAAACACATGAATACCAACTTGCCGCTGAAACATTAGATAAAATTTTAAAAATAGATCCGACTGCTGATTTAGAACAAATTTTAGCAAGTATTGCTCCGGAAAATGCTCAAGATCGAGATGTACTATTAACAGCTTTACGCTCTAGTGCTGAAAAAGATAACCCTTCTATTTTAGCACTCATCGCCAACTTAGAAGCCCAAAATGGCCAATTAGAATCTGCTCTAACCAACATTAACAAGGCATTACGCCGACGTCCTAAAGTGACGAGCTTTATTTTAATGAAAGCTAACCTACTCATTGCTCTTAGCGATCAAGAAGGTGCACTTAAATGGTACGCAAAGTCCAGCCGTAAATATAAGAAAAATTTAGATATTCGTTTAGCTGAAATTCGCTATCTCATTCAAATTAATCAATCTCAACTCGCGTTAGAAAAGCTCGAAAACGTTATAGAAGCTAATCCTAAAGCTGAAGAAGCATTATTTATTGCAGGCTTAACCAGTATCGATTTAAAGCAATATGACAAAGCAGAACAATATCTTGTTGATCTACGAAACTCTGCAAAATATCAAAATGAAGCTTATTATTATTTAGCTATTAATGCAGAACGCAAACAACATTATGAAACTGCAAAAGCCTATTATCGTTTAGTTGACGGCAGCTTATACGTCGTTTCCAGACGCAATCTAATTGCAATATATGATAAACAAGAAAATTTACATGATGCTTTACGGTTCCTCACGCAAGAACGCGTAAATTATCCGCAACATGCGAGTTTCTTATATCAAGCTCAAGCTGAAATCTTAAAGAAAATGGGCAATAAAAAAGCTGCATTAAACTTATTAGATGAAGCGATAAAGAATTTACCCGATGATCCGGAACTCATTTACGCAGAAGTTTTATTACTTGATCCGTATACTGACCGAGATAAACTCGACAAAACATTAAAGCAATTATTACAACTTGAACCTAACAGTCCAACTTACCTCAATGCATATGCTTATACATTAGCCCTGCAAAACCGTCGGCTAAAAGAAGCACGTCAATATGCAGAGCAAGCTTTAGAATATGCGCCGGAACAGGCCTCGATTCTTGATACGCTGGGCTATATCGCATTTTTGCAGAATGATTATGAAGCTGCAGCAGAGGCTTTAGGCAAAGCCTATGAACTTAGTCACAATATAAATATTGGCGTTCGCTATGCTAAAGCATTGTATATGCAAGGATCATTAACTCAATTTAGCGCTGTGTTACAACAACTGAAACAAAAACATGCCAATGATCCACAATTACAACAGCTTGATGCGTTAATTTTACCTACATCTGCAAAAAAGAGTTAAATATATGAGCAAATTTGCCCAACTGTGCACAGCGATCTGTGGATCAAGTGTATTATTTCTAACCGGTTGTCAGCATTTTACTCAACCAAAACCTGCGGTTACCCAGCAAGTTCAAGATGAAAAACACTTTAATTTACAAGGTAAAATCGGGGTTCGCACACCACAGCAAACTGGTAGTGCTTTTTTCACATGGGTTCAACAACAAGATAATTTTGATATTGAATTAAGCGGTATTTTAGGTGTAGGAAAAACTCAAATTCAGGGTAAGCCCGGTGAAGTGAAGTTAAATAGTGCGAAAACTGGTTTAATTACTGCTGCCTCTCCAGAAGAGCTGTTAGAGCGCGCAACTGGTTGGCAAGCACCTATTACCCATTTAACGAGTTGGATTTTGGCCAAACCCGCAACTCTAAGTGCTCAAATCAGTAAAGATAATGAAAATCGTGTAAACCAACTGATTGAAGATGGCTGGACAGTTAATTTTAGCTATGATGGCGAACAAACTTTGCCAAACAAACTGGTTTTAAAGCAAGCTCTTGCTGAAGATAAAGAAAACCGTATTACAATGGTCATCCAAAACCGTTAAATCTAATTATATAAATCTATGATTCGAGTTCCTTCTCCAGCTAAGCTCAACCTGTTTTTGCATATTACAGGCCGACGCGAAAATGGTTATCATGAGTTGCAAACTATTTTCCAACTTATTGATTTATATGACTGGATGATATTTACGCCGACTTTGGATGAACAAATCGAAATTGATGGATTGAGTGAAGTCAAACCTGAAGAAAACCTGATTTATCGGGCTGCTCAAATACTAAGACCACATGCAAAAAAATTCTGCGGTCTACACATCAAAATTGAAAAAAATATTCCAATGGGTGCAGGTCTGGGCGGAGGTTCATCCAATGCTGCCACAACCCTGATTGTGTTAAATCAATTATGGGAATGTGGACTAAATCAAGAACAACTTGCGGACTATGGCGTGAAGCTTGGTGCCGATGTTCCTATTTTTATTTATGGTAAAAATGCATGGGCTGAAGGTATTGGTGAACATTTATCATTCATAGACTTAGATCAAAAACAGTTCATTATTTTAAAACCTGATTGTTTTATCAGCACTCAATTGCTTTTTTCACAAAAAACATTGACAAGAGACTCTAAGACCACTAAATTTTGCGCCTATCAGTTAGAACCTTCTAATTTTGGAAATAACTTTGAGCCATTAGCTCGGCAGTTATACCCTGAAGTAGAAGAAGCAATGCGATATTTAGACCAGTTTGGTCAAGCAAAGCTTACAGGTACAGGTGCTTGTGTTTTTATTGAAGTAACGAATGAAATGAATATTGATGAAATTCTTAACCATTCACCTTGTAAATCTTACTTGGTAAATAGTTTAAAAGAATCTCCTCTTAATCATTTTAAGGTTACACATTAGGGGCGTCGCCAAGTGGTAAGGCACCGGGTTTTGATCTCGGCATCCGTTGGTTCGAATCCAGCCGCCCCTGC